>NC_010571.1:3255801-3556001 GCF_000019965.1 Opitutus terrae PB90-1 | reverse complement strand
CCCACACCCACCAGAGCGTGCCCGCCCACGCGACCAGCGAAAGCAGCGCCCAAAGCAGCGGAAAGCCAAGGAGGAACACGAGCACGAGCCCTTTGAGTTTATCCGTGAGCCACAGCCGCGGCGTGCTTTGGTTGAAGCCGAACTTCGCCTCGAGTCGGAACTGCTCCCACCACTCGAACGGCAGCGACGGAATCGAGACGAGCAATCCCGCCAGCAGGATGAAGAGGGCGCGCGTCCACACGGCATCCGCCGCCCCCCAACTCACGACCAGATCGAACATCACGGGCAGCACGCCGCCGAACACGAAGAGCGCCAGCACCAGCGTGTCGAAGACGCTGGTCAGCACGCCGAAGCGCGAGCGTTCGAGCGTGTAGGCCACCGATTTGGCGTAGGTCGGCGCGTCCATGATGGCGGCGACCGCGGCTGGGGGCGGGTGCGCGTGCCGCTGCACCTCCGCGCGATTCAAGGCCGACAAAACCAGATCTCCCACCAAGCGAAGTGCCAGCAGCACCGCCGTAAGCAAAAGCACGGAAAGCATTGTCCGGAATGCAGGCGAGTTTTCGCCGCGCGCCAAACAGAAAAGCGCGCCGCGTGGCAGTCTGAGCGGCCGCGTGCAGGGTGCGTGGCATGAGCGTCCCGCCCATGTTCGGATCCCTGGCCGGCGGCATCACGGGCGGGACGCCCGTGCCACCAGCAGCGCCGCCCGGCCGTCGACCCACGTTTTGATTGAAAACCACTCTGCGCATCGCATCGTTCGCGCTGTGGATGCTCCTGACGCCAAACTCTCTTTCGAAGCGGCTCTCACGCAGCTCGAATCCATCGTGGAATCGATGGAATCCGGCGAGGTGCCGCTGGCCGAATTGTTGGCCAAATTCGAAGAGGGCAACAAGCTGCTCAAGCTCTGCGAAGCCCGCCTGAAGGACGCCGAGTTGAAGATCGAGCTGCTGAAAAAGCAGAAGGACGGCGTCGCATTCGCCAAGTTCGAGACCACCAGCGAGGTCTGAACGACGTCCGCCCGCCCGCTGATGAACGATTCTTCCGCCGCCACCCCCGCGCGTCTGCTCCCGACCCTCCAGAGCCCGGCCGACGTCAAAGCCCTCTCCGCTGCGCAACTGCCCCTGTTGGCGGAGGAAATCCGGCGCGAGCTGATCGCCGTCACGTCCCGCAACGGCGGGCACATCGGGCCCAATCTTGGCGTCGTCGAACTGACGATCGCGCTTCACCGCATTTTCAACACGCCCGAAGATCAACTGGTGTTCGATGTGGCGCACCAGGGCTACGTGCACAAGCTGCTCACCGGCCGCGGCGGCGACTTTTTCCAAAACCTGCGCCAGACCGGCGGAGCGAGCGGCTTTCTCGCGCGGGGGGAAAGCCTCCACGACGCGTTCGGCGCGGGCCACGCGGGTACCGCCCTGTCGGCCGCGCTCGGCATGGCTACGGCGCGCGACCTGCGCGGCACCGCCGAACACGTGATCGCCATCTGCGGCGACGCCGCGTTCACCTGCGGCATCACGCTGGAAGCGCTGAACAACGTCGTGTCCTCGACGAAGCGGCTGATCGTGATCCTCAACGACAACGAGTGGTCGATCGCCAAGAACGTCGGCGCCATGGCCAACTATCTGAACCGGCTCAGCACGAACCCGACGTACAACAAGCTCCACCACGACGTGGAAGCGTTCTTTACCAGCTTCCCGGCCGGCGTGGAGATGAACCGGTTCTATCAGAAGTGGAAGCGTGAAACGAAGGACTTCTTCGTCGAGTCGTCGCTGTTCGAGAAGTTCGGGTTGCGTTATCTCGGCCCGGTGGACGGCCACAACTTCGAGGCGCTGGCGAAAAATCTCGAGTTCGCGAAGCATTGCGACGTGCCCGTGCTCGTGCACGTGCTGACGAAAAAAGGCAAAGGCCTCGATGCCGCGCTGATTCACCCGGAGAAATTTCATGGCGCCAGTCCGTTTAATCCGCTCACCGGCGAAAGCACCAAGAGTACGTCGGTCAGCGTGGTGCCCAATTACCAGGACGTGCTGGGGCAGGCGCTCGCGCGATTTGCGCTGGCCGACACCAAGATTGTCGGCGTGACGGCGGCGATGCCGAGTGGCACCGGGCTCTCGCACCTCGCGAAAGCGGCGCCGCAGCAGTTCTTCGACGTGGGCATCGCCGAGGAGCATGCGGTGCTGTTCGCCGCCGGCATGGCGACGAAGGGCATCAAGCCCGTGTGCGCCATCTATTCGACGTTCCTGCAGCGCGCCTACGACCAGATCATTCACGACGTCGCGCTGCAGAATTTGCCCGTGACCTTTTGCCTGGACCGCGCCGGATTGTCGCCGAACGACGGGCCGACGCACCACGGGCTCTTCGATCTCGCGTATTTACGCTGCGTGCCGAACGCGACGGTCATGCAGCCCAAGGACGAGGACGAACTCGTCGACATGCTGCACACCAGCCTGCAGCTGGGCAGCCCGGCGTTTCTCCGGTATCCGCGCGGCGCGGGTGTCGGCGTCAAGCTCAAGTCCCAACCCGTCAAGCTCCCGATCGGTCAGGCCGAGGTGCTGCGGCAGGGCTCGAACATCATGCTGTGGGCGCTCGGACCGATGGTGCAGGAGGCGCTCGCTCTCGCCCAGCGGCTCGAGACCGAAGAGAATCTTTCGGTCGGCGTGGTAAACGCGCGATTCGTGAAGCCGCTCGACCGCACGCTCCTGCTCAGCCAGGCCGCCTGCATTCCCTTGCTCGTGACGATGGAGGATCACGCGGTGACCGGTGGGTTCGGCAGCGCCGTGCTCGAAACTCTGCAGGAAGCGAACTGCACGACCGCCGTCGAGCGCATCGGCTGGCCGGATAAATTTATCGAGCACGGATCGAACGTCACGGTGTTGCGCGAAGCACACGGGCTGGGCGCCGATGCGATCTATCGCCGCGTGCTCGACCGGTGGCGTCACCTGCGCGCCGAAACCGTCGCGGCCGACGCGTGACGCGAATCCACCGCGCGGATGGTAGGGCGCGGATTCCGCTCCGCGCCGCAATTGTCCCGGGACAATCGCTGACACCACCGCGCGCGGCGCCAAAAAAGCCGCGCATCGGTGGATGCGCGGCCCAAGAGAAAAGAGAAATCGGGCGGACCTACTTCTTAGCTATCGTGCCCGAACCACCGCACTTCTCGCAGTTCTTGCCGGCAGCAGCCGCTTCGGTGCAACACGAGTGGTCGCAGGTTTTGCCGTCCTTCGCGGCCTTCATGCAGCACTTGGCCTCTTTTGACTCGGCATTCGCGGGCTTGGCATCACCGGCAAAAGCGACTCCCGCGAACAGCGAGGCCGCGACAAGCAATGAGGGCAGAATCCGGGCAGATTTCATTTTAGGGTATGGGTTCACTCGCACCGTATGATTGGCGGCCGACACCGCAAGGAGGTGGCTCTCCTATGACACGAGCCGCGTTCGCCGAGCGACGCCTGCGAACACCGCAAGAATCGTGGATTCGGGATTGCCGTCGGCGCGAGAGTTGTATTTCTCTCCGGCCGATTGCTGCGGGTGTAGTTCATCGGTAGAACGTGTGCTTCCCAAGCATGAGAGGAGGGTTCGATTCCCTCCACCCGCACCAACCTCCGGGATGGATCGTAGGAACCCCGAATGACCAACGCCATTCAACGCCCGCGATGCGCGTGAGAGATCGGTCCGAGCTTCGCTTCAGCGCGCCGTTCCAACGCTGGTTCGCCGTCGTCGCGCTTTACGCTCTGGCTCTCCTGCTGCGCGTTCCGGACCTCGACAAAAGCGTCTGGATCGACGAAGCCGGCTCGCTTGCGCAAGCGACCGCACCTTCATTTACGGAAACCGCGCGCGCCTATGACCACCCGCCTCTGTATTTCGCCCTTCTAAGGGCCGGCACTTGGTTTACTGATTCCATCCCGCTACTGCGTCTCCTCTCGGTCGCAAGTGGGCTCGCGCTCGTGGCGGTAAGCAGTACCTTACGTCCGTCTGGTGTCGGTCTGTTTGCCGGATTATTGGTAGCGCTTTCGCCAGAGTTCGCGGGCAACAGCCAGGAGTTGCGTCAATACGCGCTGTTAAGTGCATGCATCGCTGTTACGCTGCGACTCAGTATGGCGAACACGGTCGCCTCAAAGCTGCGTTTATTGGCCGTGGGGGTCGCGTCCGTAGCAGTGGTGGCTACGCATTTGATCGGTGCGTTTTTTATCGCGGCCATGGCCACGGTGCAGTTCGTCCGTTGCCGAGACTCGTGGTACCGCCGGCTCGGCATCTTGTTGCCCTATGTCCCAGCTGCAGGCGTTGCTTGGCTACTTAAGTCTGTCTTTTTGCAGCAGACGGACAAGGCCCCCTCAGAGTGGTGGGTGGGCAGCCTCTCGTGGTCGCATATCTCGACCGCGTTTAGCTCGATCACGGGCTGGTCGTCGCTCCGCTGGCTGGCCGCAGCGGTGGGCCGGCACATTTCTGGAGCCGAGCCAGTGCTCCTCTTCTTCTTTGTGAGCGCGAGCGTTTACCTGTTTTGGAGGCTCACCCGGCAAGGTGGTCGCGAAACCTGGGCATTGCTATCAGTGGCGGTTGCGTATTGGGCATTAGTAATCGGCTACTCAATGGTCGCCGTCAATCTGGTGCTTCCCAGACTCCTCTTGCCTGGGATGATCCCATTGCTTTGGGCCATAGGGCTCACCTGCGCAAAACCGCAGCAGTTTGCGAGGATCAATACTGCCGCAATCTTGGCAGTTCTACTTGCGGTGTGTGCAGCCGTGCAGTGGTCGTGGCAAACCGCTTGGAGACCCCGTGAGGACCTGCGCGGTCTGGCCGCCAAACTCGAACACTCCTGCGGCCCAAACACGATGGTCGTACTGAGTGCTGGATTAGATTTTGGAGTGAAGCTCTACTGGCCCGGATACAACGCCGTGAATCCGCTGATTCTCGACCTACACGCCGCACCAGGAAACCAGTTGACAGAAGCGTATACAACCCGTGGACACCCCAGCAATGTGCTTCTGGTCTACCGTTGGGACGCCTATCAGCAGGCGCATCCCACCCTCCTGCGCGCCGTGCGAAACACTCTCCAGCAGAGCGCATCCGACTCTGCTATTCTGTGGGACAAAGACTACTACTTTATCGAACGATACACGATGTCAGCCCAGCTGAGTAATTCGTCATTTGCCAATGACGTTATGAGTAGCTCCGTCGCGCATCCAGCGCGCTTTTGAGCGTCACTGAATCGGCGTAGAGCACGCCACCACCGCTCGGCAGTCCGAACCCGATCCGCGTGATCTGCGGCGCTTTTCCCTTTTTCAACTGCTCAGTCAGATAGTGACACGTCGCCTCACCTTCGACGTCGTTCGAGAGCGCGAGGATCAACTCGCCCACGGCGCCCGACTCCACCCGCGCCAACAGTGAGGCGACATTCAGGTCATCCGGACCCACTCCGTGCATCGGCGAAAGTTTGCCGTGGAGCACGTGATAGACACCCCGATACGCGCCGCTGCGCTCCAGCGCCACGAGGTCGGGCACTTCCTCGACGACGCACACCAGCGAGGGGTCGCGGCGTTCGTCGGCGCAGATCGGGCACAGCTCGGCTTCGGCCAGATTGCCGCAACGCGTACACCGACGCACCGTGCGCGCGGCCTCTTCCAGCGCCGCCACGAGCGCGGGCAGCCGCTGCGGTTTCTCCACGAGCAGATGCAAGGCGATGCGTTCCGAGGAGCGATAGCCCAATCCCGGCAGCTGCTTCAGCTGCTGCTGGAGTTTCTCAAAGGCGGAAGGCACGGAATTTCTGGATCTCGATTTTTGATTTGCGATTTCAGAACGCAGCCACCCGCCTCAATCGAAAATCGAAATTCCAAAATCGAAAATCACATGAACCCCGGCACCTGGAAGGCCGACGTGACCTTCTGCATTTCGGCGTCGTTGTAGTCCTTGGCCTGCTTGGCCGCGTCCTGGATCGCCGCCAGCAACGTATCGGACACCAGCTTCGCGTCTTCCTTCAGGAATTCCGAATCGAGCGACAGCGCGAGAAACTTGCCCGAGCCGCTGACCTTGATCTTCACCGCGCCGCCTCCGGCCGTCACGTCGATCTCCTTCGCCTCGAGTTGGGCTTGAAGCGCTTCGATCCCGCGCTGCATTTTCTGCGCTTGTTTGAGAAGTTTGCCTACGCCGGCCATGAAAGTGGAAGTTGAGGTTTAGAGTTAAAGTTGCCCAAGCCAGTCCGGGTTAACGGCTATTCGCGTCGCTGCGACAAGATATTTTCGTAGCCCGCGCGATAATCCGGAAACCGCGGCTGCCAGCCGAGCACGCGCTTGATCTTCGCGTTCGAAATCACGCGGTCCGGCGTCACGCTCCGGCGCGTGCCTGCCGGTAGCCCCGTGAACGTCGGCGCGCCGACGCCCAGGCGTTGCGCCAGCCAACCGGCAACGTCGGATTTCGTCGCCGGGCGATCATCGGCGACGTTGAACACGTCGGAACCAATCTCTGGCGGCGCATCGAACGCCGACCAAATCGCCGCGCAAATGTCCTCGAGGTGAATCAGATTCAGCCGGTGCCCACCGCGACCGGCGACGATTCCCGTGCGCACCTGATCGAGGAGTTGGTGCCGGCCCGGTCCGTAGATTCCGGCGAGCCGAAGGACGAAACAGCGCATATATTCCCTTGGCGGAACGACCGGACCAGGTGGCGTGGGCGTGCCGCCCGTGTCCGGCGACAACAGCCTCTCGGATTCCAATAGAAGCTCACCGCGTTCGCCGACACCCTCCGAAGACGCACTTTCGTCGACCACAACTCCGTCGCCTTGCGGGTAGACCGACGTGCTACTCGTGTAGACCAAGGTACCGATTCCGCCGCGCGCGCGCGCCCAGGCGAGGATCGATCGCATTCCGTCGACGTAGCTGTGACGATAGCCGTCGATCCCGCCTCCGCCGGCACTGACGGCGTTCAGCACGTACCGGGCGCCGCCGGCGATCTGCGGGTGCCAGGCCGAGCCCGCGAGATCCGCGACCACCGGCTCTACTCCGCCGGCCTGCAGACTCTCCGCGGTTGCGGGATTGCGGGTCAACGCGGTTACGCGGAGTCCGCGAGCGATAGCTTGTCGCGCGATGGCCGAGCCAACGTAACCGCAGCCGAAGATCACGAGTCGTTCATCGCGTGCCGGAATCATTTCCCCGCGACTATGGCACAGGCACAGCACTGGGAGCAAAAAAATGTGTGCATCCACGACGCGGCGTGGTTTCTTTTGCGCATGGCTACGGTTCTCGTGTTCTTGGCGGAAGGATTTGAGGAGATCGAAGCAATCGCCCCCATCGACCTGCTGCGCCGTGCAGGCGCCAGTGTGACGGTCGCCGCGCTCGGCGACACCCTCCATGTCACCGGTCGCACCGGCGTGACGGTGCACGCAGACACCACCCTGGCGGCCCTGCCCGAGCAGGCCTTCGATTGCGTGGTTCTGCCCGGCGGCCCAGGTACGAAGGTTTTGCGCGGCGACCCACGCGTGCGCACATGGGTCGTGCGGCAAAATGCTCGCGGCGCGTGGCTGGCCGCGATCTGCGCCGCCCCCACCGTGTTGCACGACGCTGGGCTGCTCAACGGTCGCCGCTACACCGCGCATTTTTCGGTCGCCGCCGAGCTGCCGGCGCTGCTGGCTCACGAGCGCGTGGTGGTTGACGGCAACCTCATCACCTCCCGTGGCGCGGGGACGGCGGTGGATTTCGGCTTGGCGTTGGTTAGCAAACTTTTCGGCGAGGAGAAGGCACGCGAAATCAGTGCGGCGATTTGCTTCTGAAAACCGCGGTCAACTTGCCCTTTTTTGGGGCGATTAGAGTTAAGTTGACGGTCTTTTGCCTAGGGGTCACTCCCTAGTAAACCCCGATGATCAGCCTCGCTTGTGCGTGCGCGCAGGGTCGTTTCCGCCCGGAATCGACGGGGCGAAGCTCGGCTTAATCAGCAGACATGTCCACAAGCACCTTGGGACAGGCGAGATCGGGGCCCAGCCAGAACTGCCCATGTGTTTTGGAAGGCAGTAGCGCCCTGTTTCTCGCGCCAGAGTTGTTTGAACGGGAGGGAGGAGTGCAGCGGATCCTCCAACTGTATTTGAAAGCCTTGTGTGACCTGGCGGGACAGGCCGGCAAGGTGCGATCGGTGGTGCTGAACGATGGGGTCATGGACTCCATCGAATTGCGGCGCTCCTCGAACGAACGGCTCGTGGAATGGCACGTATGCGGCGGCGACCGTTGGCGTTTTGTGCGCGCGACACTTGCTCGCGCGCGCATCTCCGATCGGCTGGTCTGCGGACATGTGGGGCAGGCGCCCGTCGCCCTGCTCGCCAAAACATTCAATCCGCGGCTTCGCTATTACGTCGTGGCCCATGGGATCGACGTCTGGGCGCGGCTACCGTGGCTCAAGCGGCTGGCGCTGCGCCGGGCCGCGCGTATTCTGTGCGTGAGCGATTACAGCCGCCGAGAACTCGTGCGTTTGAGCGGAATCCCCGAAGGTCGCACGGCGGTGCTGCATAACGCGCTCTACCCTTCGTTCGAAATCGGGCCGGGCCTGCCCCCCAGCGGCGCGCCCGTGATCCTCGCCGTCACGCGAATCACCCGCGCCGACCGGGAGAAGGGCGTGGACCATCTCGTGCAGGCGCTGCCGGCGATCCGTGCGGCACACCCCGGCGCTGTTCTCCGTGTCATCGGACGCGGCGACGACCTCGGCCGGCTCGTCGATCTGAGCCGCCAGATCGGAGTGGCGGACGCCGTGGAGTTCCTGGGCTACGTCAGCGATTGCCGGCTCGTCAGCGAGCTGCGCGCGTGTTCGCTTTTCGCGCTGCCGAGTCGCAAGGAAGGATTCGGCCTGGTGTTCGTAGAGGCCATGGCGCATGGGCGGCCGTGCGTGGGGGCCCGCGCGGGAGGGATTCCGGAAATCATCACGCCTGAAACCGGCCTGCTCGTCGATTACGGCGACGTGCCCGGCCTCGCGGCCGCCTGCGTCAGCGGACTCGAGCGGGCGTGGGATGAATCCGCGATCCTCGCCCGCGCCGGGGAGTTTTCGTATCCGGTATTTCGTGCCAAACTCGCCAGTCTGCTGGAGGGCCGCGTGGGCGCTGCGACCGCATGAACCCTCGGCTCAAGCTTCGCGTGCGCCACTCCGGACTGGTGGACCTTTCGTTTTTCCACGATCCACCGGACGGAAACCTCTTCATCGCCGAAGCGAAGTGGCACGTGCCGTTCCCGATCCGGCGCGTTTATTTCATCAACAATCTGGCCAACCGCGCGGCGGTCCGCGGCAAACACGCGCACCGCAAACTGCAGCAGGCGATCTTCTGCATCAACGGCGCGTTCACGCTGCACCTCGATGACGGTCGCACTCGCCAGCGACTGCTGCTCAACGACCCATCGCGGGGCGTGCTGCTCGGGCCCATGCTTTGGCACACGATGTCTGGATTTTCCTACGATTGCGTGATCCTCGTGCTAGCCAGCGCTCGTTTCTCGGAACGCGATTACATCCGCGACTATGGCGAGTTTCAGCGATTGAGTCGTTCCGCGAAGTCCGGCACACGCTCAACGCGCCGCGCTGCTCGATGAACCCTCCCGTCATGCGCGGAGAAGTGATACTGGAAGCCGGCCAGGGTGAGGCTCACTACTGGCGTGATCTGTGGCGCTATCGCGAACTGCTCGGCTTTCTCGCGTGGCGCGACATCAAGGTGCGCTACAAGCAGGCCACGCTGGGCGCGGCGTGGGCGCTCTTCCAGCCGATCGTCACGATGGTGATTTTCACGTTCGTGTTTGGCCGCCTCGCGAAAATGCCCGACGGCGGCGTGCCCTACCCGGTGCTCGTGCTCGCCGGACTCCTGCCCTGGCAGCTCTTCTCCGCCTCGCTTAGTGGCGCCAGCGGCAGCCTCGTGGGCAACTCGCACCTCATCTCCAAGGTGTACTTTCCCCGGCTCGTCATCCCAATTTCCGCTATCGGTGTCGCGCTCGTGGATTTTGCCATCGTGCTCGGACTTTTCGTGGTGGTGTCGCTCTGGTTTGGAGTGGTACCGACGTGGCACTGGCTGATGCTGCCGGTCTTCATCGCGCTCACCCTCCTCCTGGCGCTCGGCGCCGGCCTCTGGCTCACCAGCCTTACGGTGAAGTTCCGGGACTTCCGGTTCATCGTCCCCTTTCTGCTGCAGGTCGGCGTGTTTGTATCGCCCGTGGGATATCGCACCGATCACTTCGCGAACTGGCGTGCGGTGCTGGCCTTGAATCCGCTGACCGGTGTGATCGACGGATACCGCTGGTGTTTGCTCGGCGGCAGGCAAACGCTCGACCCGCTCGCGCTCGAGTACGCGGTCATCCTCACCGCGATCCTGGTCCTCACCGGATTGTGGTACTTCCGGCGAACGGAGCGCCAATTCGCCGACATCATCTGACATGAGCGGCCCCGCCATCGAAGTCTCAGGGCTGAGCAAGCGCTACGTGATCGAGCACGAATCGCGGCACGATAACCTGCGCGACACGCTCCATCACATCGCGCGGAAGCTCTGGCGGCGGTTTCGTTGGGGCACGGGGTTCGCGCGCGAGGAGTTCTGGGCCTTACGCGATGTGTCGTTTTCCGTGCAGCCCGGCGAGGTCGTCGGGATCATCGGCCGCAACGGCGCGGGCAAGAGCACCCTGCTCAAGATCCTCTCGCGGATCACCGAGGCGACCACCGGCCGGGTGACGCTCCGCGGTCGCGTGGCTTCGCTCCTGGAGGTCGGCACCGGCTTTCATCCGGACCTGACGGGGCGCGAAAACATTTTCCTCAACGGAGCGATTTTGGGCATGAGCCGGGCGGAAATCCGGCGCAAGTTCGACGAGATCGTCGCCTTCGCTGAGGTGGAAAAATTTCTCGACACCCCGGTGAAGCGCTACAGCAGCGGGATGTATGTGCGCCTCGCGTTCGCCGTGGCGGCGCATCTGGAACCAGAGATCCTGATCGTCGACGAGGTGCTGGCGGTCGGCGACGCCGCGTTCCAGAAAAAGTGCCTCGGCAAGATGAGGGACGTATCTACGCGCGAGCAGCGAGCGGTGTTGTTCGTCAGCCACAATATGGCCGCAGTCCAGTCACTCTGTCAGCGCGCGATCTGGCTCAGCGCCGGCCGGATTGCGCAGACCGGGCCAGTGTCCTCCGTCGTCAGCCAGTACGTGCAATCGGGCGTCATCGCCACGGCCGAACGCCACTGGGAGGCGGAAGCGGCCCCCGGCGACGATCGGGTGCGGTTGCGCGCTGCACGCGTGCACCAAGGCGGTTCCTCGGTTGAAGTGGTGGACATCAATCAACCGTCGCAGATCGAGCTGACCTTCGAAACGCTGCGCGAGTGTCGGAATCTAATTACCGGGTGCAATTTCTACGATGCGACGGGGACCTGCCTGTTTGCTCATTGTGATTGGCGACCAAACGTCCTGCCCCCTGGCCGGTATCGGAAACAGATCGAATTGCCCGCCCAGCTTTTTGCCGAGGGCAAGATTGTGGTTCTGGTGCAACTGGTCTTTCACGATCCGATGGTGCTAAGCGTCATTTTGCCGGACGCACTCGCATTCGAAGCCATCGATTCAGACTCACCTCAGGCTGTCCGGGGTCTCTATCACGGCTACTGGCCCGGCGCGGTACGGATTGGCCTGCAATGGAGCGATGCGTCGCCCGCCTGAAGGTGGCCGTGCTTAAAGTTCACAACTTCTGCAGATGAGCACATCCCTCCGGCATATCATCATTCGATTACTCGCTCGCGGTGAGCGGTGGGCTCGGCTCCTCCGGCAACGCTTGCAGGCCGAGGCGCGGCGGCGTCAACTCGATCGGCCAAATAGCCCTGACGAATGGCAGGTACTCTACGCCGCGCCGGTCACACCGGTGGTCAAGGTGGAGTCACCGGTTGCACAGGCCTTGGTGCAGCTCAGCGTTCCCGGCGATGTGATGCTCGAAACCGGCTGCGGCAGTGCGAGTATTTCGGCTGAACTCGGGGTCGCCGACCGCATTGTCCAGCTCGCTGACTTTAGCCCCGCAATCCTGGAAAGGGCGCAAAGACTGTTTGCCGCGTCGGGGCTGTCCGCACCACTAAACCGGCTGGCCGACCTCACCCAGCCGCTCCCCTGGGCCGACAAATCCGTGGACATCACCTGGAGTAGCGGCGTGCTCGAGCACTGGCAAGACGATGAACTGGTGCCCATTCTCCGCGAAATGGCGCGGGTCAGTCGGAAACGCGTGGTCTCGTTTGTGCCGTTCGCCGGTTCCGTGTTCTATCGTTGGGGGAAATGGGTTTCCGAGCAGAACGGCTCTTGGCCGTACGGCCGCGAGCTTCCGCGGCAAAGCTTGTGCAGCGTGTTCGAGCGCGCCGGTTTGCAACGGATTGTTGAATACACGTTATGGCCCGACGCCGCTCTCAATTTTATGCACATGGTCGACCCGGAGCTCGCACCTGAGGTTCACCGCTGGTGGCACGCCGTGCCGGCGGACGATCCGCTGCGTCGCACACAAGGTTATCTCCTCGCCACGATAGGAGAGCCCGGACCGTAATGCCTGCGCCCGCCTTGGTTCTGTCTGCACGCGCGGCCCGCCGGCGCCGGTTCATCCTAACGAATAGGACTTAGGTATGGGTTCATCGCCATCTTCCGTTCAGCGGCGACCTGTGGTGTTGTCCGTGGTGGGAACTCGGCCGGAAGCCATCAAAATGGCGCCAGTCATCAGCCGGCTGCGGCATCAGTCGGACGCTTTTCAGAGCGTGGTCGTATCGACCGGACAGCACCGCGAGATGCTGGATCAAGCGCTGCAGCTCTTCGGGATCACCCCAGACCAGGATTTGCAGTTGATGCGTGCCGATCAGTCCCTCGCCCAACTCACCGCCAGACTCTTCGAATCGCTGGATCGCGTGCTGGACGAATTCAGTCCGGACTGGGTGCTGGCTCAGGGCGACACGACGACGGTACTCGTAACATCCTTACTCTGTCACTACCGGCGGATTCCCTTCGGACACGTCGAAGCCGGGTTGCGCAGCGGAGACAAATGGCGGCCCTTCCCGGAAGAAACCAATCGACGCGTTGCGGACCTGGTGGCGGATGCGTATTTCGCCCCGACCGCCGCGGCGGCTGACAACCTTCGACGCGAGGGCTGCGCGCCAGAGCACATTTTCGTAACCGGCAATACGGTGATCGATGCGCTCCTCGAGGTGGCGAGCCGGCCATTCGATTGGTCCGCCCACTCCCTGCCGCCCCTGCCCTCTTCGGCTCGCATGGTCCTGATCACCGCACATCGGAGGGAAAGTTTTGGCGCCCCTTTTCGCGAGTTGTGCGAGGCCATTCGAGAACTGGCGCAAATCCACGCCGAGGAGGGAGTGCATTTCCTTTACCCGATGCATCTCAATCCCAACGTACGGCGTCCCGTGGGCGATACTCTGTCGGACTTGGCCAATGTGCATCTCATCGAGCCTGTCGATTATTTCACAATGGTTCATCTGATGAAACGGGCCAGCCTGGTGCTGACCGACTCGGGTGGCGTGCAGGAAGAGGCGCCCAGCTTGGGCGTGCCTGTACTTGTGATGCGCGACACCACCGAGCGCCCGGAGGGCATCGATGCGGGCGTGGCGAAACTTGTCGGAACGGCCCGTCCGCGGATCGTCGCGGAGAGCACGGCCATTCTCAGCGGTCGTTCCACTCTCCGCACCGCGCTCGGCGCCAGCCCCTATGGCGACGGTCACGCCGCACAGCGGATTGTCGAGATCCTGCGTGCCCGCACCTCGTGATGCAGCAGCGGCCACTCGTTTCCATCGTTCTGCCGGTGCACAATGGCGAACGCTACTTGCGCGAATCAGTTCGAAGTTGCCTCGACCAGACTTACCAGAACTGGGAGCTGATTGCCGTCGACGACTGTTCGACTGACGGCACGGCCGCGATGCTTGATTCGTTCGCCGCGCGCGAGCCCCGGATGAGGGTGTTACGGAACCCCGCCAACCTCCGGCTGCCCGCATCGTTGAATGTGGGGTTCGCGGCGTCCCGCGGCGAGATTCTCACCTGGACATCCGACGACAACCTCTACCTGCCCAACGCGCTGGAGGAGATGGTGTCCGCGCTCATGGAGCATCGCGAAGCGATGATGGTGTATGCAGCGCAGGATATCATCGACGAATCGGGTGCCGTCGTCGTTCGCTATCCCAGCGGCTCGCCAGAATCGCTGTGCCATTTCAATGTCGTGAACGCATGCTTCGCCTACCGGAGGAAAGTGCTGGAGACGGTCGGCGGCTATGATCCAATCCTGGAGCTGGTGGAAGATTGGGATTACTGGCTCCGAATTGCGCGACGCTACGAGATCATCCAGCTGGAGTGCTGCCTATATCTTTACCGCGCGAATCCGGCCTCGCTGAGCCAGCAGACGGGTGACCGCAGGTGGAAAGTGGAGGAGCGGCTCCTCGAGATGCGCTTGCCCGAACTTCGATGGAAATGGCCGGCGGGATATGCGCGCGGATTTATTCGGCTGTGTCACCCGCGTTGGCAACGCGGCGATCGCCGCACGGCCTGGCGGCATTTCGGCCGAGCCTTGCGCTATTTTCCCGTGGCGCTCCGCCATTGGCGCGCGCTCATTCCCCTCTGCCTCGGCAAACGCGTGTATTACGCGCTGCGGGCTCGACTTCGGTGGCTGGAGCAGCGGCCGCTGTGAGCAACCGGTACGGTGATTGGGCACATGACCAATCCATGACGCTCTCGCAAGAACCTGCCTGGGTGCTAGTCATTGGAGCTGGCCGGCGCACCTCAACCTACGGTGGCGCAGTGAGGGGGCATCGCCCCTCGTTTGAGACCATCTACAACTTTGCTCTTTCCGCGCGGAGTCATCACGAGAGCGGTTCATGCGATGAACTCGAGGCGGCGCGGCAACGTGGCTATGCCGAGGCGGCGATAGACCGGTTGCGGCGACCGGAACATTTCGTGCGTTGCCTCCGCCCCCGCGCGGCTCGTCATTTGAAGGTGACGCGATGGACCTTGGGCCGGCACCATCGAGCATGCGTCTCGCGCTGATCAGTTTTGAGTATCCGCCGGCGGTGGCGATCGGCGGTATCGGCACGTACGCGTGGCAAGCCAGCCGCATGCTGGCCGAGGCCGGCGACGACGTCGTAGTCTTTGCCGCGGGTGTATCGGACTCCGTGGAGCACCCGATGCCCCGGGTCACCGTGCATCGCATCGCCGCCACGGCTCGGCCCGAGTTTGCCTTCGCTCTCGTACCGGTTCTACGCACGGAACACGCGCGCCACGCCTTCGACGTGGTGGAGGCACCGGAGATCGGACCAGAAGGACTGCCGGCCTTCGAAGCGCTGCCTGAGCTTGCCCGCGTAGTGAAACTGCATACGCCGACTTACTGGGTGAATCGGATAGGCTACGAACCGCCCACGCGCCGGCAGCAGCTGCGGGTTATCCTTGGCGCGCTGCGGCGCGGTCGCTGGCAGCGAGTTCGTCCGCCGGTCTACGCTCCAGCAGACGACGCCGAGCGCCGAGGAGCACTGCTCGCCGACGAGATCGCCGCCCCCAGCCGGGCGATCGCGGAACTACTCATGCGCGAGTGGACGCTCGATCCGGCTCGGGTTCATACATTCCCGCTGCCGTTCGAGCCGCCTTCGGCTTTGCTGGACCTGCCGGTTCCGACACAGACCCGCACCATCGGTTTCTTAGGCCGACTCGAGCCTCGCAAAGGCGTAGTCGAGATGGCTCGCGCAATTCCCACCATCCTCCGCTCTGCGCCGCATCTGAGTTTCCGCTTCATCGGTCCATCCTGGTCTTACCACGGCGGCGATATGCGGCAGTGGATGGAGCGCCGGCTCCACGCCTTCCGCTCCCGGCTGCATTTCACGGGCGCGGTTGCACCGCGGGACATCCCTGCCGAACTCGCGCAGTGCGACGTCCTGGTTCTGCCGAGTCGCTGGGAAAATTTCCCGTTCGCCTGCTGGGAAGCGATGGCCTCAGGCCGCGCGGTCATAGCCTCGTCGGCCGGCGGCATGGCAGAGGTGATCGAGCCGGGAATCAGCGGGCTTCTGGTAAGGCCCCGCTCGAGTCGGGCGATCGCCGACGCCGTCGTTGAGTTGGCCCAGTCGACCTTGCGCGTGGCAAGCCTCGGTTCGGCGGGCCGCGCGCGTGTGCAGGCGTTGCTATCCCCCGCGCGAGTTTACCCATTGCAACGCGCCGGCTACGAAAGGGCGAAAGCCGCAGCCCACCGGCGCCGGTCGATCAACGTGGCTCCCTCCCTCGCGTGAAGGCCAGTATCATCATCGCCACGCACAACCCGCGGACCGACTACTTGGAGCGCGTCATCGCGGCCATCCGCAGGCAAACGCTGCCCCCCGGCGAATGGGAATTCCTGCTGGTGGACAACTGCAGCTCGCCACCGCTGGCCAGCGACCTCACCAACTGGCACCCGCACGGCCGGATCATTGCCGCGCCTATGCTCGGGCTGACTCCTGCGCGGTGTGCCGGGCTAGCCGCTTCGCGCGGCGAAATCCTCATTTGGGCGGACGATGACAACGTCCTCGCGCCGGACTACCTCGAGCAGGCGCTGACGGCATTTGCCGCGGACGCAAAGCTCGGGGCGGCCGGCGGCAAATCCATTCCCGAATATGAGAGCGCTCTGCCTCGATGGTATCACTCGGGACTCGCTCCACTGGGCTGCCGTGACCTGGGCGACGAGCGGATTGACAGCCGCTGGACCACCATGGAACCGAGATTTTATCCGTCGTCCGCGCCGCTAGGCGCAGGGTTGGTCATTCGCCGTTCGGCGATGCTGGCATGGGCTGTGGCGGTGGAGCACGATTCGCGACGGGCCCGATTCGGTCGCCACGGCGCGCAGCTTACGTCCGGCGAAGACAACGACATTAACCTGACCTTGCTCGCGGCGGGATGGAAGCTGAGTTACCTCCCCGCACTCCGCCTGATCCACCTCATTCCTCCACGCCGGCTCACGGCTGAGTACCAAGGGCGCATCGGGGAGTCGACGTCTCGCGACTTCGTGCGAGTACTTGATGTGCACGGCATCAGACCCTGGAGACCGATTCCGCGCTGGGGCGTACCGCTGCGGAAAGCCCGCGCCTGGTTCAATCGCCGCGCGTGGCGCGGGCCGGCGGAGCACATCCTCTGGCGCGGAGACTGCGGTCAGTTCGATGGCCGCGCGTCGATCTGGAACTTGCAGAGGGCTCGTATGCTAAAAGCCGTGGGAGCGGGTCGCGCCGTTTATCTGCTCTACCATCAGCCGATGGGATGGGTGCGCGGTTCCTGGCGCGACGGCGGCCCGCTGGGAAGACGTCGCACCGAGCGAGGCCGACGCGCCATGATGTCTGCCGCCAGCACGCTTCCTCCGCCGTCTGCGACCGGAAGCTCGCCCATCGATGTCACCCTTCTTACCGGCCGACAATTCTGGTACCAGACCGCGTTTTGCCTGTGGACCCTCGCCCGTACCGCCGAACGGCCGGTGCGCCCGCTGATCATCGATGACGGTACCACTGATGAGACGGCCATCGCGTCGCTGCGACGCACGTTCCCGCAAGCGCGGTTCATTCCTCTCGCCGAAACCATGGCCCGACTCGACGAGGTGCTGCCGGTAAAACGTTTTCCCGCCCTGCGTGCTCGACGGGAGAATTTTGTGCTCCTGCGCAAACTGACGGACGTGCATGCCGGACTCCATGGTTGGCGCTTGCTGCTCGATTCAGATCTCTTGTTCTTCCGCCGGCCGGACGTTCTGCTCGACTGGCTGGATCGACCGGAACGACCGCTGCGCGGCGAGGACGTCATGAATGCCTATGGGTATCCGCTCGAGGAGTTGGCTTGTCTGGCCGGCCGGACTCTTCCCGAAAGAGTTAACACCGGAACGCTCGGACTTCGTAGCGACACGATCGATTGGGAACGCTTGGAACACTGGTGCGACGCGCTGCAACGCCGCGGACCGCATTACTTCCAGGAGCAGGCGCTCACTGCCATGCTCCTAGCGGGTGCGGATTGCGTTGTGCTGCCGCCCGAAGACTACGTGGTCTTTCCGCATCCACCTGAAGTCATGGAATGCCGCGCGGTGATGCACCACTACACCGCCGGATCAAAGCGCTGGTACTTCCGCCACAATTGGCAACGCGTGTTTGGTTCATGACCCGCCCGATTGTCCAGTTTCTCTGGATGGGATGCCGGCTCTCCACACTCGAACAGTTGTGCCTCCGCTCCTTTCTGGCCCACGGCCGTCAGGTGCACCTCTACACGTATCAAACGGTCGAGGGGGTACCGGAAGGCGTGCAACAACGCGATGGCCGAGAGATCCTGCCGGAAAGCGCGGTCTTCGCTTACAAGGAGGGTTTCGGCAAAGGTAGCCACGCGGGTTTTTCCGACCTGTTCCGCTATCACCTGCTCCGAAAAAAAGGTGGTTGGTGGTTCGACATGGATTTCGTCGCTTTGCGTCCGATTCCCACGCCCGACGATTTGTGGATGGCTTCCACTTTCGAGGGGGAATGGGGTGAGTGCGCCAACAACTGCGCATTGTATGCGCCGCCCGGGCATCCTGCGCTCGTCTGGCTTTGCGACGAAGCGGAACGCATTATCGATACCGGCACCTGCAACTTCGGCGACACCGGTCCTTTCCTCGTTCAACGCTTGGTGCGGGAGAAAAACCTCCACCGTCACATGGCGCCGTGGTGGGTGTTCTCGCCCTATCCTTGGCGCCAGATTCACCGCGTGGCGATCACCGGCTCGCTCAAGCTCGTAAAAGATCAGTTGCGGTGTCTCCGGTTCCTTTACTGGCAGATGAGGCGGAAGGATTTCCGGGCGGGCTATCTCCGCCGAGGTTCGCTCGCGATCCATCTCCACAACGAAATCTGGCGCTCGTTGGGCATGGACAAAGACGCCGCTTACCATCCGCTCTGCCTCTTCGAACGACTCAAGCGAAAGTATCTCCTAGAGTCATGAGTCACCTGCTTCATCAGCTTATCAATCGCGCAGGTTTTCATGTGCGTCGCCTTGACGATCTGACTCACCTGAGGAATCAGGCCGGCTCGGACAAGGGCTGGGGCTACGCGGGCGGCACTACTATACCAGACTCAACCATCGTCTGTTTCAGCCGCTGCGCCGCGCCAATCACGTTCGTTGAAATCGGTCTACTCCGGCCGGACCGCGATCGCCGGCGACCGACCGCGGGAGCTGAAGGGTTGAGCCGCGCTGAGGCGACTTCCGCGCCCTCGTTGGAGGCGTGGCGCCAGTACTTCCGAAATGCCGTATCATCTGAATCGATATCGATGATTTTCCCGCGGTGCAGGCTCCTAGGATCAGGATCCTCCAATGCGACATGGCCAATCCCCAGGCCTCCGTCAACTTACTGCCGCACGTCCACCCGGCATCGATATCCTGATCGATGATGGCAGCCATCTCTTGCACCACCGGCAGATCGCCTTCTCGGACTGTTTCCGCACCTTAATCCCGGCGGTTTCTACATCATCGAGCACTGTCAATGGCAGGATCCCTCGCTCAAAAGATCCACCGCGATCAAGACTCGTGATCTCTTCCGGCAATTCCGCGCGACCGGGCAACTCATCCCTTCATCTATCCCGGCCGAGACTGCCTGGGCTCGCTTCCACGATCGCTGAAGTACGGCTCCACGACTCCATCGGGCCCATGATCGACGACACCGAAGACGCGCTTTGCTTCATCCGCAAAAAGAACTGATGTCCGCCGTGCCCTCTGGCCCGCTCGTCTCCGTCGTCATGGCAGCCTACAACGCCGCCATTCACGTCGTTGCCGCGCTCGACTCGGTCGCCGGCCAGACGTGGCCCCACATTGAGATCATTGTCGTGGACGACGGTTCTACGGACGGGACCCCTGCGATCCTCGCACATTATAGCCAATTCCGTGGCATTCAGATCATTACGCAAAGCAACCGCGGACAATGTGCCGCGCTCAATCGCGGCCTCGCCGCAGCCAAGGGCGAGTTCATCAAGTTTCTCGACTCAGACGATCTGCTCTCGCCGAACGCCATCGCCGTCCAGGTAGCCGCGTTGCAGGACCGGCCCGGGCTGGTGGCGTACGGCGAGTGGGCTCGCTTTCACACCGAACCTAAAGAAGCGCAATTCCGGCGCCGTCCCGGGTGGCACGATGCTGGACCGATCGACTGGTTGGTTGAAATCTGGGATGACGGCCAGCCGATGATGCAGTGCGGACAATTTCTAGTTCCGCACGCGCTTCTGGCGCGGACCGGCGGCTGGGACGAGCGGTTATCGCTGGTCAACGACTTCGAGTTCTTTGCCCGTGTAGTTCTGGCCAGCAGTGGCGTGGTGTTCACGCCGGCTGCGCGGCTGTATTACCGCTCGGGCATGCCAGACAGTCTGTCGGGGCAGAAATCGGGGGCTGCGTGGGCGTCGGCCGCGCGCTCGTTGACCTTGGGCACCGACTACCTACTTGCCGCCGAAAATTCGGCGCGCACGCGACGCGCGGCGGCTGCTGTGTTGCAGGAACTCGCCTACTCGATGTACCCGAGTGCGCCGAACCTCGTGCGGCAGCTTGAGCAACGGATTGCAGCGTTGGGCGGATGTCCGCGCCCTCCACAAGGGGGCTCCAGCTTTCGCCTTGCGCGGCGGCTGATCGGCTGGAAAGCAGCCCGATGGCTGCAGATCGCCGCCGGCAAATACCCAGCGCCCGAATGACCGAGCCTCAGACGCTTGGGCGGTTCGCGTTCGTCGACCACCTCCGCGGGATGGCGGCTCTGGCCGTCGCGGTCTTTCACGCGTTCGGATCCACCTTCGATACTGCGATGTGGGCTCCCCTGCTGCCGTTCGCTGCTTGTGCCGAACTCGGCTGGCAGGGCGTGCACGTGTTTTTTGTCCTGAGTGGATTTTGTATCGCCGAGAAAATTGCTTCGCTCGTCCGGAGCGGCCGAGGCCCGCGCGCCTTTATGCGCGATCGATTCTGGCGGATCATGCCCGCGTACTGGGCCACCCTGCTCGTCTGCCTCCTGCTCGGGCTGGCAGCCGTCCCTTTTAACGGCAAATCGCCTGCCTCGGCGTTGCCGCCTTCCATGTGGGCCTGGTTCCTGGACTTCGGATTGGTGCAGCATTGGTTTGAAGTTCCTTCGCTGCTACTCGTCAGCTGGACCCTCGCCTACGAGGCCGCCTTCTACCTGATTGCGGCTCTTTTTCTCGCCTTCCGACCGGCCGTTGGCGAGTGGGGAGTGATTACGGCGGGCTGCGTGCTCACCGTCTTCTGCTTCCTTATCCGGTCATGCGAAATTGAAACGCCGCTCAGGTTTTGGCCGGAATTCTGGACGGGATTTCTGGCTCATGCCTTTTTGCTGCGTCGTAAGGTATGGCTTGGAATCGCCGTCGTCCTTACGCTCGCGTTCGTGACCTTGCTGATTCCTGCGAACCCGATAGGCCAGCTGCATCTCGTATCCGTTCTTACTGCGATCGTGCTCCTGGCTGCCTATCGCCATGACCAGGACCTTATTCGCTGGCCAGCGTGGCAGTGGCTCGGACAGATCGGCGTGTGGTCCTACTCGCTTTATCTCGTCCACGCTCCGCTGCTTAGCCGGTCGCTGAATCTTGGTCGTCGGTATGTGCCGCCTGACTCGCCGCTTTACGCACTGCTGCTGTTGGGGGCCCTGGCGCTCACGCTCTACTGCGCCTGGATCTTCAGCCGCCTTGTCGAAGGCCCGATCGAGCGCTGGCGCCACCGGCCAAAGTTGCAGGTGGAGTGTCAGATTGCATGAGTGTCCTGATCTCTCATCCCAGCGTGGCGCCGTTTGTCCAACAGGCGGCGCGGGCGTTTCACGAGGCCGGACGCTTGGACCGGTTCGTCACCACGCTGCGGGACAATCCGTCGAGCCGGTGGCAACAGCTCGCCTGTGGCGTCGCCCGCCTGGCCCGTTTTGACCTCTGCCGGCAGCTCGCGCGGCGCGCCGTGACCGAGCTTCCGCCAGAAAAAGTGCAGAGCCTTCCGTGGACGGAATTGCTCCGATTGGCGGTCAGCCGTGTCGATCGCGGTGGTCGGCTCACCGATCGGGTGTGGGCCTGGGCTGAGCCGGCCTTCGATCGCGCCGTCGCTCGGGAACTCACTCGCGCGCACGACCTCGTTTACGGCTACGAGTACTCCTCCCTGGCGGCGCTCACCCGCGGCCGGCAACTCGGGATCTGCACCTGCTATGATGTGCCCGCGCCCGAACCACAGTTCGTCCGAGCCATTCTCGAGGCTGAAGCGCGCCGCTGGCCGGTGCTCCGAACGCCTTATTATCGCCACACCGCCCGTCGTGAAGAAGCGCGCACGGCCCGGCGCCGAGCGGAATGGAACGCCGCTGACGTCGTGATCGCCGCGTCGAAGTTCACGCGCGATAGTTTCGCGCACGCAGGACTCGATGTGCGGAAGGTTCGAATCGTACCTTACGGCTCGCCGCCCGCGGTAAGCGAGGAGGCGGCGCAATCCGGAGGAACGAACGATCCGCGCGTACAGCTGCTGTGGGCCGGAACGTTCTCGGCGCGCAAAGGCGCCCACTATCTGCTCCAGGCTTGGCGTGAACATCGCCTCGGCGAGATCGCCCAGTTGCGGGTGTTCGGCACGATCCGCCTGCCCGACGAACTGCTCCGGCCATTGCCCGCAGGCGTCGAGTTGGGCGGATCGATCCCGCGCGCAGAATTGATGGCGCATTATCACGCCAGCGACGCGCTAATATTCCCGACGTTGTGCGACGGTTTCGGCATGGTGGTCACCGAGGCGTGGTCACGCGGATTGCCCGTGCTGACAACGCCGCGCGCCGGGGCGGCGGATCTGCTGTGCGAGCACGAGAACGGACTGCTTTTCCCTCCCGCGGACGCTGATGCGATTGCTGATACTCTCCGTCGCTGCAGCGAGCAGCGTGACCAGCTTCGCGCCATGCGGGTCCGTGCCCGCCACACGGCCGCCGGCTGGCAATGGTCCGACTATCGCGCGGCGCTGCGTGCTGCCCTCGAGCCGCGGCCTCCGCAGCGCTGATATTCCACGAGATGGCGCCCCTGAACGACGTTTGCCTCCTCACCCCGGGGCACCTGACCTCGACCCCGCGGTTGGTCAAAGCCGCGAACTCGCTGGCTTCCGCTGGCTACAAGGTGCATGTCGTCGCCGGTCGCTACTTTGCACCCGCGGAGTCACTCGATCAGACCATTCTCGCGCCAGCGGAATGGTCATGTACTCGCGTGGCTTACCACCGGGGCATTCGCGGCATCCTATTGCGGCTGCGCCGGGAATTCGCGCGGCGCCGGATGCTTCATGGCTCTCGGCCGGGCACGCACACCGCCGCGCAAGCGTTGCACGCGGGTGTGCCAGCGCTCGTCGCGGCCGCAATCCGTGTGCCGGCGGCGTTCTATTTTGGCTTCGGCGGGTTGCCGGGCCTGGCTGCAGCCGCGACCGCGGCGTCCCGGCGCAGCGTAGCTTACGGGTTCGACGCGGAAGACTGGCATGAGGGCGAAAGCGATCTTGTTCAACAAAACCGGGCGCTCGCCCGGGCGGTGCCGCACGTGCTTGGCGAACTATTGCCTCGAGCAAGTTTCGTCTCCGCTGCTTCGCCGCTGATCGCCGAAGCTTACGCCCGAACTTACAGCGTAAAGCCGGTGTGCCTGCTGAATGTGTTTCCGCTCGCGGAGGCGCCCACCGTGCCGGCGGTCCGGTCTGCACCGACTGAACAACAGCCGGCCGCTCTTTATTGGTTTTCACAAACCATCGGCCCGGGCCGGGGGCTCGAACAGATGATCGACGTGGTCGCCCGTATGCGCACACCGACGCGCCTGGAACTTCGCGGGTTCGTCGCCGACGCGTACCAAACCGAGCTGACGACCCGCGCCCGCATCGTGGGGGCACGAGTCCCCCTGTTTCTTCCACCCGCACCCGCCAGCGAAATGGCTCGGCTCGCGAGCCATGCCCATCTCGGTCTTTCGCTCGAGCAACCCCACCCGCTGAACCACGATCTTTGCTTGGGCAACAAAATCTTCACATACCTGCTCGGAGGTGTGCCGGTCGCCCTCACGCCGACATCAGCGCAGCGGGCGCTCGCCACCGATCTCGGCTCAGCCGCCCTCATCGTGGATCTCACCGAGCCGAGCACCGCGGCAGCAAATCTCGATCGCTGGTTTAGCGGTCAACCGGCCACCGCGGCAACCGAGGCGTGGCGACTCGGCCACGAACGCTACAACTGGGATTGCGAACAGCGCGTGCTGCTCGACGCGCTCCGGCCTTACCTGCGCAAACGGTGACGCAGACTGACATACCTTCATCGATGCGCATCCTCCTTGCCGCAGACCCCATCCTGCCCGTTCCGCCCACCGGCTACGGCGGCATCGAGCGGATTGTGGATGCACTCATCCGCGAACTGAGAACCCGCGGACACGCGGTCGGACTCATCGCCAAGCGCGGCTCGACCTGCACGTGCGAATTCATGAGTGCTTGGCCGGGCGAGTCCGTTGCGGGGAAGGCGGACACGCTTCGCAACGCGCTCGCACTCAGCCGGGCGGTTCGCGACTTCGATCCGGACGTGATCCACAGTTTCGCGCGGCTGGCGTATCTCACGGCGGTGCTGCCGAGTCGCCGCCCCAAGATCATGTCCTACCAACGTCACACGAGCCCGGCGCAGGTGCGGCCCGCACTGCGGCTCGCGCGACGAGGTACGCTGACGTTTACCGCGTGCAGCGAGTACATTTGCATACAGGGCCGATCGCCAAGCGTCGCGTGGCACGCCATCCACAATTTTGCTGATATCACCCGCATCGACTTTGCGCCGCAGGTGCCCGCCGACGCACCGCTCCTCTTCCTCAGCCGCGTTGAATCCATCAAGGGGCCTGATCTCGCCATCGCGATCGCCCGGCGTGCCGGCCGCCGGCTGTGGGTCGCCGGCAATCGGCCGGCCAGCGGCCCCGAGGCGGCGTTTTTTCGCGATCAGGTGGAACCACACCTCGGCCGGAACGGCATCGAGTGGATCGGCGAAGTCGACGATCGAAGGAAAAACGAACTGCTCGGCCAATGCGCTGCCCTGCTCGTGCCAATCCAATGGGATGAACCATTTGGGATCGTCTTCGCAGAGGCACTCGCCGCGGGGACGCCGGTGCTGTCGTGTGCTCGCGGCGCGTTGCCGGAGATCGTACAGCCCGGCGTGACCGGGCTCTTCCTGACGAACGTGGACGATGGCGCCGCCGCTGTCCGCCGAATCCCGGAACTCGATCGGACGGTTTGCAGGCGCGACGCGGAGCAGCGCTTCAGTCCGGGCGGCTGCGTCGAGCGCTACCTGAAACTCTACGCCGAGTGCGTCGCGAACTGCACGGTACGATGAGAACGCTGCTCGCCACCGTTTCCATCGGCGCGCGCGACCGGCTCACACGCTATTCGCTTCCGCGGATGGAAGACTGGAGCCGCCGTTGCGGGATGGAATTCCAAGTGATACGCCGGTCACTGATTCCAGCAGAGCGACCGCCGCATTTCAACAAGCTCGCGATACCGGCCCATTTTCCAGACTACGACCGTTACGTGATCGTCGATGACGACCTGTTGATTTCCCGTCATGCCCCGCCGCCTCCGGATACGCCGCTTGGAAGCATCGGACTGGTTCCGGACGAGGAGCAGCGGCACACGCGCGCCGCCTGCGTCAAATGGACCGGCAACACCGGGTTCATCGTGGCCGACAAAAGCACGGCGCCCGTGTTCGCCGATGCATTGGTGCGCGGCAGCGACGCAACGATCTGGGGCTACGCCGACCAGAGCGCCCTCAACCGCAGCGCATGGACGATGGGAAAACTCGAGTCGCTCGATCGCCGCTGGAATTTCATGCCGGTCATCCATCATTTCGTCACCCGGGACGCGTGGCAGCAATGGAGCACGCGACGAACTTACCGTTTGGGCTATTACCTGGACATTCTGCTGCGGCCGGGTTCGAAAAACCGGCGGATGATCCGCGATGCGTATGGCGTGCACCTCGTGCGCGCACCGTACCCATGGCTGTTTTCGCGGCTGATGAGCTGACTTCGCACAAGGTGAAAAAGGTTCTTGTCGTCAGTCCGCATTTTCCGCCCATCAACGCGCCAGACATGCAGCGGGTGCGCATGGCCCTGCCGCACCTTCGCTCGCTCGGCTGGGAGCCCACCGTGCTGGCGCTGGACCCCGCATCGATCGAAGGAGGTGTACGCGAGCCCCTGCTCGAGACCACCTACCCGGCGAATGTGCGAATCGTCCGCGCACGCGGGATTTCGCCGGCCCTGACACGGCGGTTCGGTTTCGGCGGGCTCTGGCTTCGCTGCGGTCGGGCGCTGCGCGTTGCCGGAGAGAGCTTGCTTCGTGGCGAGCGGTTCGATCTCGCGTTCTTCAGCACCACACAGTTCGACGCGTTCGCGCTGGGGCCTCGGTGGCAGCGAAAATTCGGGGTGCGCTATGTCTTCGACTACCAGGATCCGTGGATCAACCCGTACTACGCTCGCACCCGAACCCGCCCGCCCGGGGGAAAGTTGAAATTTGCGTTTGCCCAATTCCGCGCGCGCCGACACGAGCCCGGCACGTTGCGTGATGCCTCCGGTATCGTGGCGGTCTCTGACGCTTACGGACCCATGCTGGCGCAGCGCTACCCGTGGTTCGATGCGACTCGCGTTGTGTTTCTGCCCTTCGGCGCGGCGGACGGGGACCTGCAAATCGCCCGCCAACACACTCCCACGAGCCTGCTCGTTCCACGGGCAGACGGTCTCATTCACCATGTTTATGCGGGCCGTGGTGGGTCGGACCTGGCGCCAGCCGTTACGATGCTTCTGCAGGGGTTTAAGCGCTACTTGAATTCGGATCCCGCGGCCGCCGGACGCCTGCGTCTCCATTTCATCGGCACGAGCTACGCGCCCGGGGCCGCTGCAGCCGAGTCAATCATGCCCATCGCGCGCGCGCTCGGCGTGGACGCATTCGTGCAGGAGCATCCCACCCGTGTGCCGTATTTCGACGCGCTTTCTTACTTGATCAATGCGGACGCCATTCTCGCCCTGGGCTCGCAGGACGCCACCTATAGCGCGTCAAAAATTTTCCCGTATCTTCTAGCCCGGCGCCCGCTTCTCATCCTTTTCCATCATTGCAGCGCGGTGCATTCGATCGCCGAATCGGCGGGCGCGGGCCTAAGGATCGCTTTCGGCCACGACACCGACGTCGAACAGACCGCCGCGCATATCTTCGAGCGGTGGTTCAAGGATGGCGCGTGGCGACGCGTCCCCGTCGCGGCGCCCGCCCAGCTGGAGCCCTTCACCGCCGAAGCGATGACCGCCAAACTCGGGGTTGTGTTCGATAACGCCGTGGGCTCCGTGCGCCGCGGCGCCGTCTAGTCGCCCGCATCCGCATGTTCGCTCCTGCCCGGCCATCCCGTCCACGACAGCTGGACCGCTACACCCAGATCAACGAACTCGCGTTGGCGGTTCGCGCGTTTCTGCGGCCCGGCATGCTGGTCACGACAGGCATCGTCCTGCTCGCCGCGGGTAAACTTTATCACGACGGACAACCCGGGGTCACCAGCCTCTTGTTGATGGGCCTAGGCACCCTGTTCTGCCTGCGCATCTGGTCGGGCTCCGCCATCGGCCTACCACTGTTGCCGCTCGTCGCGGTGCAACACCTCGTCGTCTACGGGCTGCCGCTTTTCACGCAAAACGAGACAGTAACGATGTATCCGCCCGAATCGATCACCCAGGCGGGCGTCGAAATTCTCGTTTTTCTGGGCGCGCTTGGCGCTGCCTGGAAGCTCGGGATGAACCTGGCCCGACCGGCGCGGCCCTACGCTTACGCCCTCGAGATGTTCGTCACCGGGGAACCGAACGCGAAACTCAATCGGCTTGGCCTCGGCTTGGTCGTTGCCTCGACCGGCTATTCGGTCGCGCTCTCGCTGGGCCTGACGAGCATTCTGTACGAAGTCCTACCGGCCGGGACCTACTCGGTCATAACAGCCGTGATCAACTCGGTCGGCATGTCCGGCTATTTCTTGGTAGCCCTGACCATCGGCGCCAGAACTGCCAACCGCCAGACTACGGTTCTGTTCTGGCTGCTCTGGTCCGCCAACTGTCTCATCTCGGCCTCCGGCTTCCTGCTTTCGGCAGCCAGCAATTTTGTCGCCGCAGTCGTGATCGGTCTATTCTGGGGCTCCGGCCGCTTCCCGTGGCGGTTGGCCGTCGTGATGGCAGCGATCATCTCGTTCCTCCACATCGGCAAGTTCGAGATGAGGGCCAAATACTGGGAAGCCGAGGACGGCGAGGGTCAAACCTTCGGCTTAACCCATATCGTGGACCGCTACGCTGAATGGACGCGGGCCAGCTACACGGCATTCGCGATCGGCCCTCAGAATGCGGAAGGCACGGCCGACGACTCCTCGATGACCAACCGGGTGAACAATCTGCAGAACCTCCTGTTCGTGATCAACGCAGTCGAGACGTCCCATATTCCGACGCTGCAAGGTCAAACCTACGCCTTGATTCCTCCGTTGCTTGTTCCTCGGGTCTTCTGGAACGACAAGCCGCGAACCCACGCCGGACAGGTTCTGCTCAATGTCCATTTTGGACGCCAGACCCTCGCCGCCACCTTCACCACCTACATCGCCTGGGGATTGCTGCCTGAGGCTTACGGCAATTTCGGCTCAATCTGGGGACCGCTGATCCTGGGGCTCGTCCTCGGGTTTATCTTCGCTTGGATTGAAAACTTCACCGCCTACAAACCGCTGTTGTCGGCCGAAGGCTTTCTCTCATTTGCGTTGATGTTGAGCATCATGGTTTCCTTTGAGATGGTCGCGAGCGTGCTCGTCACATCGCTGTTCCAGTCGATCGTGACGATCTTCATCGCCTGTTTGCCGTTCGTTCGCTACATGCGAGTCGAACGACCGGCGCCCACCGTAACGTAGCGATCGTGCGCCACTCCCTGCGAAGCCCCCTCGGATCGCTTCGCGCGCTCGCGTCCCACTAAAACTCCCCGACCGATGCAGGCCAGCTCACGGCGCCGCATTATCAGCACCTCGGCTGTATTCCTCGGCGGCGTGCTCGCCGGAATCGCGCTGCAGCATCACTGGCCGGTTGGCCGATGGGGACGACAGTCCGGCCCGGCACTGCAGCCCGCGCAGGTCTCGACTGCCCAAGTCGCCGCCCTGCCCGCTCACCGACGCCTGATCGTGGTCGCCGTCGGCCAGTCCAATGCGGCCAATTACGCGGCCACCCGCGCATCCGGTGGCGCCGGCGTCTACGCCCTTCAACGCGGGCAACTTTTCCACGCGAGCGATCCACTGCCCGGCGCTGACGGTGAACGCGGATCCATCTGGACCCGCCTCGGCGCCCAGCTCGCAGCATCACAGCAATTCGACGCCATTGTCCTTGCCGTCGCCGCCCGCGGATCGAGCTTCGCGCGTGACTGGGCGCCCGGCGGCCGAACTTTTCCCCTGCTCGAGGCCACGTTGACCGATCTGCAACGTACCGGCTTGGCGCCTGATTTCATCCTCTGGCACCAAGGCGAATCTGAAGGTTTGA
Source organism: Opitutus terrae PB90-1 (assembly GCF_000019965.1). GTDB lineage: Bacteria > Verrucomicrobiota > Verrucomicrobiia > Opitutales > Opitutaceae > Opitutus > Opitutus terrae. The sequence goes on along the minus strand of NC_010571.1, from coordinate 3,526,558 downwards.
ACGCCACCGCGTCAGGTGCGGACTACCTCGCCGCGGTACAGGCGGTGCAATCCCACTGCCAACAGATGTTCCCCAACAGCATCTTCGTGGTCGCCCAGGCGACGCTGTATTACGACGCACCGCGCAACGAACAGATCCGTCTCGCTCAGCGCACAGCGGGCGCGTTGCCTCGTGCCGCCGTCGGTCCCGATCTCGATCAGTTGGACGGTGACAACCGATCGGACGGCGTGCATTTCAGCGCCCGCGGCGCCACCGCTGCCGCCGAGTTGTGGTTCGCCACCTTGCGTCCCTTGATTGAGCGCCGGCGCGAGGCGCAGGTCCTTCCTTCTCATCCGTGAAATCCCGGATTGATACCCTCGACGGCCTTCGCGGCATCGCGATTCTGCTCGTCCTCGCCGGGCACACCGTCGCCAACCTGCAGCCGCTCGGCTGGCTCGAGACGCCGTGGATTCGCGCCCTGGCGAACCCCGGTGGCGGCGTTCGGCTGTTCTTCGTGCTAAGCGGATATTTGATCACTCACCTCCTTCTGCAGGAGCAGGCCGCGACGGGGAGCATCGGGTTGCTTCAATTCTATCGCCGCCGGGCGCTCCGCATCTGGCCGGCGTTCTACGCTTATCTGCTGACGCTGGTCCTGCTCGCGTTGTGGTTTCCCACGGGCCTCAATGTTGGCACGTTCACGGCCGCGGCGACCTTCACGTGGAACTACGCGTCGTTCTGGGCCGTGCCTCCGCCAGAAGGCACCTGGAACCTCGGCCACCTGTGGACGCTCGCGCTGGAGCAGCAGTTTTACCTGCTTTGGCCGCTGGCGCTGATCGTGTTTCCGCGGCGCGCACTCTGGATTGCGGTCGCGCTCGTCATCTGGTGTCCGCTGGCTCGGGTCGGCACCTACTACCTTTTCCCCGCGCAACGCGGACTGCTGGCCATGATGTTTCACACTGGCATCGACAGCTTGATGGCCGGCTGCGCGGCCGCACTGCTCCTGCAATCCGCCGCTTGGCGAGAGCGATTGTTACGATGTGGACGGCTGGCCGGCAGCGCCGCGCTCTGGTTGCTCGTGCTTTCTCCGCTGGCCGCTCTGCATGTGCGGGGCTTCGGTGTTTCCGCCGGCTTCACACTGGATGCGGCCGCGGCCGCGCTGTTGATCGCCTGGATGCATCGTGCACCTCCCGCGTGGGCCCAAGCACTGCTCGGCCGCGGGCCGCTCCGGATGCTGGGGCTGATTTCCTACAGCCTCTATCTCTGGCAACAGCTGTTTCTCTCCCCTGACGGTTGGCTCGCGCAAGGCCGGCTCCTCGCACCTCTTCTCGCGGCGTTGGCCGCCGCCGTTCTCTCCTACCGATTGGTGGAAAAACCGCTCTTGGGCCTGAAGGACCGCCGCCATCGCTCTCCTCCGCTACCAGGGTTGCCCGCCAAAACCGCATGATCCGCCCGGCAACCCAAGTTTCTCCCGTTGGCTGACAACCCCGGTCTCATTCCGTCATGTCACGCCTCGCCATCGTTATCTCGCATCCGACGCAATATTACAGCCCGTGGTTTCGGTGGCTGGCGGGCGCAGGATGGACGTTGCGGGTGTTTTACCTCTGGGATTTTGGCGTCACTCGACAACATGACCCCGGGTTTCAGGCCCAGCTGCAATGGGACCTCGATCTCCTCTCCGGCTACGAGCACGAGTTTGTGCCGAATACCGCACGCCATCCCGGCACGGCGCGCTTTTTCGGGCTGCGCAATCCGTCTTTGTCCGCGCGGTTGCGGGCCTGGCGGCCCGATGCGGTACTGGTCTACGGCTACGGCTGGTGGTCGCAGGCGCGGCTCGCCTTAACTTGGCGCGGCAGCCCCTTGATCCTGCGCGGCGATTCGACGTTGCTCGGACGCGAGACGCCCCCCCCGCATCGGCGCCGGCCGCAGCAGTGGCTCACGCGCCTGCTCCTCAAACGCTATCAGGCCTTCGCCTCCGTCGGGATTGCCCACACTCGGTTTCTCGTCGCGCATGGGGTTGCGCGCGAGCGGATCTTTCTCGTGCCGCATTGCGTCGACAACGACCGCTGGGCCGCGGGCGCGGCCAGCGCGAAGGAGGCAGGATTGGCCTTTCGAGCCTCGTTGGGCATTCCCGCCAGCGATCGGGTCGTCCTCTTCGCTGGCAAGTTCGGCGCCAAGAAGCGGCCCGACCTCCTGATCGAGGCATTTCAAACCGCAGCCCTCGCCCAAACCTCCCTGCTCATGATCGGCGATGGGCCGTTGCGGACGGACCTCCAGGCGCGCAACCGCAACGCCAACGTATTCTGGGCACCGTTTCAAAATCAGCTCGAGATGCCCCACGCGTTCGCCGCCGCCGACCTACTCGTGCTGCCCAGCCATGGGCCGGGTGAAACGTGGGGCCTGATCGTCAACGAAGCCATGGCTTCGGGTTTGCCGTGTCTCGTCAGCACTCACGTGGGCTGTCGCGAGGACCTCATCAGCGAAGACGTCACTGGCTGGAGTTTCCCGGCGGGCGATTCCGCCGCCTTGGCGGCTCGGCTGCAGCACGCGCTGTCGGCCCTGGAAACGCGGCGCAACGAACTGCGCGCAGCCATCGCACAGCGGATCGCCAATTACAGCTACGCCGCGGCGGCGGCAGGCCTGCGCGCTGCGGTTGCGGCGGCGAACTGAACGACGTACGCGCGCGGATTTTCCGTTGCACCGCCGGGCGCTCGATAAAAAGATCCCGAAAGATGCTGCCGGCCACCAAACCTTACATCGGAGAAGGGTGCGTGACGCCCTACCCGATGCGTGATGTGATTTGGCGCACGTTGTGGAGCCTGGTCCAAGCCACGCTCTTTCGCTGGAGCCCGCGGCCTTGGCATCGCTTCCGCGTGGAGCTGCTCCGCTGGTTTGGCGCGACGATTCCGGAGCCGGACAAGGTAGTCATTTTCCCGACCGCGACGGTTGTTTTCCCTTGGAAGCTCACGCTGCACGCCCGCGCGATGATCGCCCCGAACGTTCGGGTCTACAATCTGGCGCCGATCACCCTGCACTACGGCGCCAATGTCAGCCAGAACACGCATCTGTGCGCCGGCACCCATGATTTTCTGCGGTGGGACATGCCACTGGTCGCCCAGCCGATCGTCATCGGCGAAAACGTCTGGATCGGCGCCGACGTGTTCGTCGGCCCCGGCGTGACCATTGGCGAGTTGTGCGTCGTCGGTGCGCGCGCCGTGGTCGTGCGCGATCTCCCGCCGCGCAAGATCTGCGTCGGCCATCCCTGCCGCCCGATCAAGGACCGGGCGTTGCCACGCTACGACAAATCGTGAGGTGCCGCCACGCGGGCAGGCACAATGGCGGCGTCCATTGTTCGCAGCGGCGGAAACCTGATCGTCCATTCTCGTCCCTCGAATGATGCGCGTTTGCCAGATTGTTCCCAGCCTCGAGGAGCACCACGGCGGCCCGAGCAAATCGGTGCTGGCGCTGGCCCAGGCGCTAGCCCGCGCCGGCGCGGCCGTCGATCTGCTCGCTGCCCACGCCACCGAGCGACAGGTGCGCGACTTCGAGAGATTGCGTATCCGGATACACCCCCGCACGTGGCCGCGACGCTTGTGCTGCTCGGCGGGGCTGCGGGCAGAACTGGCTGCGCAACGATACGACATCGTACACAGCCACGCGCTTTGGCTGCGTCCGCTTCACTACGCCCACCAGCATGCGGACGCGACCGGTGCTCCGTTCGTCATCTCGCCGCGCGGAATGATGAGTCCTTGGGCATGGGGTTTTCACCGCGGGCGCAAGCTATTCGCGCGCCGCTTCGTCCATCCCGGCGCGTTCGAGGCCGCCGCGGGCTGGCACGCCACCAGCCAGGAAGAGGCGGAAGCGATTCAAGCGCTCGGTTTCCGGCAGCCGATCTGCGTTGCTCCGAATGGCGTTGAGCCACCTGAGCCTGCCGAACACGCGGCGGCACGAGCGGCGTGGCATCGTTGGTGTCCCGAATCCGCCGAGCGGCCGACCGCGCTCTTTTACTCGCGCTTTCACTGCAAGAAACGCGTGCTGGAGTTGATCGATCTCTGGCTGGAACGTGCGCCGCGGGACTGGCTTCTGCTCATGGTCGGAGTGCCGGAAGAATACACGCCTGCGCAGCTCGAAACCTACGTGCTGCGCGCGGGCGGAGGTGGTCAGGTGCGGGTTCACGACGGCGTGGGTCGGCCGGCGCCGTATCCCGTTGCCTCGTTGTTCCTGCTGCCGTCGCACAGCGAGAACTTTGGTCTCGTGATCGCGGAGGCGATGGCCAGCGGCGTTCCCGTGCTGGTCACCGACACGACGCCCTGGACGGAGGTGAACTCGCGCGGTGTGGGCTGGTGCGTGCCGTGGCAAAGCTATGGTGAGGTGCTGAGCGCCGCGCTGCGCGAGTCACCCACGGCGCTCGCGGCGCGGGGCGCCGCCGCGCGGACCTGGGTCACGGAGCAATTCTCCTGGGCGAGTTCAGCCCGAAAGCTCGCCGCTTTTTACCGCGAACTCCTCGCGGAGCGAGCACGCCCACCGACGCCCGACGGAACCGGATGATCGAACCCTCCCGCGCAACCTCTCCGTCGCCCGCTCTCGCTGAGAGCAGGCAACCGCTCCGTCCGCTGGAGATTGCGGTGGTGGTCCACGTGGCCGTGCTGGCGATCTTCAGCGCGTGGGCGTTTGGTGGAAATGCATACTGGAGCCGACTGGCCACGGCCGGGCTCGGCTCGCTCGGTTTCCTTTTTACCGCCGCCGCGTTGCTCTCATCGGCCACCAGAACCGGTTCGCGTGCGCTGGTGCTCCGGTGCCTGTGGCCCTGCGTTTTACTCAACGGTCTGGTGCTCGCCAGCTGCCTGAATCCCAGCTTCCGCGCGATCGTGGATGGCGCGGATGTCTACTACGTGCAGGGAACGCCTGCGGCCAATCTTCCGAGTACGGCGCGACCCGATCTGTCCCTCCAAGCGCTGTGGTTTTTCGACGCGGCCTATTTGTCGTGCTTCAACCTCATGCTAGTGGTGCGCCAGCGTCGCGTTCTCCGCTGGCTCCTGCTCGCGCTCGTCGCCAATGCAGTCCTGCTCGCGGCGTTTGGCACGATGCAAAAACTCCTCGGAGCAACCGCCCCCTTCTTCGCCCCCGGCAAGTTCCGTCAGCCTTTCTTCTTCGCCTCCTTCTTGTACCACAACCATTGGGGGGCTTACGCGCTGTTGATGATCACGGCGAGCATCGCGCTGGTGTTTCACTATGCCCGCAATGCCCGCGCCCGCGATTTCTGGCACACGCCCGGCTTCAGCGGCTTGATCGCGATCGGGCTGCTCGCCATGGCGATCCCCCTCAGTGGTTCACGGTCCGCCACCCTCTTGCTCGGCGTGCTGCTTCTGGCCGCGCTCGGCCAATGGTGCATTCGCGTCTTCCTCAACCGCGCCCGCCGGCCTCGCGGGCTGCGAGCGACCGCCGTCGTCTCGCTCGTGCTGCTCGCCGGCACCGCCACCTTGGGCTACGCCTTTGCGCGCCCCGTCATCACCGCCCGGATGCAAACGACCTATCGACAACTCGACCGCGTCCGCGCCACCCCATCCGCCGCCACGCGCGTACGCCTGTATCGGGATACCTGGCACATGGTGCAGCAACGGCCCTGGTTCGGCTGGGGCCTGGCCTCTTACCCGACCGCGTTTTTTCTTTTTAACTCCCAACGCTTCCCTCACCCGATCACTCATCCGGAGGCACAGGTGAACTTCCGCGACGCCCACTCCGACTGGCTGCAGTCGCTCGCTGAGCTCGGCATCATTGGCACGACCCTCGTTGCGCTGTGCGCGATCGTCCCGCTGTGGACCGCCCGGCGCAGCCTCGGTGCCAGTTGGCTGAGCGGCGGGCTCTGGACCGGCATCAGCATCGTGCTGCTCTACGCGGCGGTCGAGTTTCCCTTCGGCAATGCCGCCGTGATCGTCGCGTTCTGGCTGTGCTTCTTCTGCGCCGTGCATTACCCTCGCGTCGAATCCGCTGCCGCAGCGCCCCAGCCTGCCTAGCGTTTCCGCCCTGCCATGGACGCCCGTTGCCCGATCTCCATCCTGATCCCCACCCGGAACGAAGCGGCCAACCTGCCCGCGTGTCTCGCCTCGTGTGCCTTCGCGGACGAAGTGGTGGTCGTCGACTCCGGAAGTACCGACGGCACGCAGGCGATCGCCGCGCAACACGGCGCGCGCGTAGTGCCCTTCATGTGGGATCACCGTTTCCCGAAAAAGAAGAACTGGGCGCTGGCGCAGGTGCCCTGGCGGCATGAGTGGATCTTTATTCTCGATGCGGACGAGCGCATCACCCCTGCGCTCGCCGTCGAGTTGCAGCAAATCGTGGCCGCGCCCGGGGCTGACGGCTACTACGTGAATCGCTGCTTCTGGTTCCTCGATGGCTGGCTGCGCCACTGCGGTTACTATCCGAGCTGGAACCTGCGATTCTTTCGCCACCGGCTCGGGCGTTACGAACAATTGGCCGGTCTCGACGAAACAGATTCCGGTGACAACGAGGTTCACGAGCACGTCGTGCTGCAAGGGCGCACCGGCTACCTGCAAGCCGAGATGGAACACTACGCATTTCCGACGATCGCCACGTGGCTCGAGAAGCACAACCGCTACAGCAATTGGGAGGCTCGGCTGCTGAACGCCCCCGCCCGGCAGACGACCGACACCGCCGTCAAGCTCGCGCCGGAGCTTGCCCGCAAGCGCTGGCTCAAGCGCTGCGCGCGCCGGCTGCCGTTCCGTCCGACCGCGCGGTTTGTCTACCACTATCTGCTGCGGCGCGGCTTTCTCGACGGCTATCGCGGCTACGTCTTCTGCCGGCTGATGGCGTTCTATGAATTCCTGGGCAGCGCGAAGGCGCAGGAGCTGCGCCGCCAAAAGCCTGCGCCCCGTTGATGCCACGCGTCGTCTTCGTCAATCGATTCTATTGGCCCGAGGAGCCCGCGACAGCACAGCTGTTGCACGACTTGGCTGAAGGGCTCGCCGCCCGTGGTCACGCCGTGACCGTGGTTGCCGCCCGCCCGGCGAATCGCATGGTGCCGCGGACGCAAACGCACAATGGGGTCACGATCGACCGCCTAGCCAGCACGTGCTGGGGCCGGGACCACCTGCTCGGCCGGCTGGTCGACTATCTGACGTTCGAGGTCGCGTGTTGCTGGTACCTGCTTCGCCGGCTCCGGCGCGGTGACAGCGTCGTGGCGATGACGGATCCGGCGCTGATCGGAGTCGCCGTCTGGCCGGCAACGAAGCTCAAAAGCGCCGCGCTGCTCCACTGGGTGCAGGATATCTACCCGGAGATAGCAACCACCGTGACCGGGCACCGCTTGCCCTTGCTCCTGCGGCCGCTGCGCGACTGGGTCTGGCGCCATAGTGCCGCTTGCGTCGTTCCGGGCACCGACATGGCCGCGCTTGTGCGGGAGCACGGCGTCGCGAAGTCTCGCGTGTTCGTCAGCCCGAACTGGGCGCCGGCTGGACTCGCCCCGGCCTCCGCGGAGGCGATCGCAGCGCGGCGGGAGGAATGGGGCCTCTCCGGGAATTTCGTTCTCGCCTACTCCGGCAATCTCGGTCGCGTGCACGATCTTACCCCGCTGGTGGAGCTTGCGGCCGCATTACATGACGACCCGGCGATTACGTTCCTGATTGTCGGCCACGGCGCGCAACGCCCACGGCTGGAGACCCTCGCGCGCGAGCGGCGGCTCACCAACCTCCGCTTCCTGCCACCCCAACCGCGGGAGCAGCTCGCCCTCAGCCTCGGTATCGCGGACGTGCACTTCGTCACGCTCCGGCCGCGCACCGGCCGTTGCGTTTTTCCGAGCAAACTTTACGGCATCGCGCGCGCCGAACGCCCGGTGGTGTTCATCGGAGACCGCAACGCCGAAGTCGCACGGCTGGTGCGGGAACGCGGATTCGGCCTCACCTTTGAGCGCACCGAGATCATCACCGCCGCGGAAGCCGTGCACGCGCTGCGCCGCCAGCCAGAGCGGATCGCCGCGATGCGTCTCGCCGCCCGGGAGTTTGGCGCCGAAGGTGGTCTGCCGCTGGCGCTCGCCACCTGGCAATCCGTGCTCGCCCCCAAGCTTGCCGTGCCCGTGCCAACCGCCTAGCGCTTCTCCGCCGAATGACAACCGCGCGCAAAGTGTTTCTTGCCCTGCTGGTGCTGGACACGCTTTCCGTCGTCGCGGTGTTCAACGCCGTGAGCCTGTTCCGTGGGTTGCTCGGCGGTGGTCACCTGATCCTGCTGCCGCTTCTCGCGCCGCTGCTCGCGATGGTCTTCGCGATTTACCTCATCGACGGCTATCGGCCGCGTACGGACATGCTGAGCCTGGACTACACGAGCCTGCATTCCATCGCGCTGCTCAGCGCGATGGTGGCAACGTTGCTGACGACCTTCGTGCTGCTACCCCAGGGCTACGAACTGAAATCGAGCCGTACCGTCATCGCGCTCAGCTTCATCGTCCTGATCCCGTTCACGCTCAGCTATCGCCGCATCGTGTACCAGCGCGTCGCCGAACGACGGGGCAATCGCGCGATCGTATTCGTCGGCAATGATGCCAGCTGCCTCGACTTTCGCCAGGAATGCGAACGGATGCGCAGCACGCAAAGCGTGATCTTTTCCGTGGTCGGATCGGCACCATCGGTGGCGCCGGCCCCTGAGTCGGTCGATCAGCTGCGGCCCCTGTCGGAGGTGCTCGACGAAGTGCGGGCTGGCAAACTCAGCGTGGAGGCGATCGTGCAGCGTGAGTCGGGGCGCGATCTACCGCTGGAAATCTCGCAAAAACTCGTCGAGCTCTACTTCCGCGGCGTGCCAACTTACACGCTGGAGCTGTTCCACGAAGTCTACTGGCGCAAGATTCCGCTCTATCGCCTGAACCAAACCTGGCTGTTTCAGGAAGGTTTCCAAATGGCGCGAGAGCCCGTGTTCCAGCGGTTGAAACGCACGGTCGACATTGTACTCGCGTCCGTCGGGCTGCTGCTGGCGGCGCCGCTGATCACGCTCGGGGCGCTGGCGCACTGGCTCGAAAACGGCCGGCCGGTTTTTTTCAAACAGAACCGCATCGGCAAAGACAACGTTCCGTTCCCGCTCCTCAAGCTCCGCACCATGCGGCTTGGCGCCGATAGCCAAAGCGACCCCTACACGCGACCGAACGACTCTCGCGTGACCCGCGTCGGTCGGTTTCTGCGCGCGACGCGCATCGATGAATTCCCGCAGCTCTGGAACGTCTTGCGCGGCGACATGAGCCTGATCGGGCCTCGCGCCGAATGGGATCGGCTGGTCGTCAGCTACAATCGCGAGATCCCCTGCTACTATTTTCGTCACTTGGTGAAGCCCGGCATCACGGGGTGGGCGCAGGTCAACTATCCCTACGGCGCCAACATCGAGGACACGCGTCGTAAACTCGAATACGACCTCTACTACATCCGGCACTTCTCGTTCGTGCTGGATGCTTCGATCGTGCTGAAGACGATCCACGTGATGCTATTCGGCAAAGGCCGCTGAACCGAGGCACGGGTGATGCCGCCGCATCGGGCGCGCCGCGATCGGATTCAAAGCGCCCGGCTCTCCGGCGTCCGCGGAGCCCAACCCTAATGATCCCCGCCACTTGCTTCGCTACCCTCCTGCGGGCACGGTGAACGACATGATGAGTTTCCACCGCGTCGCAACTGTCGCCTCCGCGCCATGAAATTCGACTTTGATTTTCTCGTGCTCGGCGGCGGCAGTGCCGGGTTCAACGCCGCCCGCGTGGCGGCGGATCTCGGTTTGAAGACCGCCGTCGTCGATGGCGCGCGCCACCTCGGCGGACTTTGCATTCTCCGGGGCTGCATGCCGTCGAAGACCCTGCTCTACGTCGCGGAGGTGTTGCACCTCGCGCAGAAAGCGAAGGTGTTCGGTTTGCGGATTCCGTCAGCAACGCCGGACATGAAGGCGATTCACGCGCGGAAGAAAAAAATCATCGCGGACTTCGCCAGCTACCGCGCGCAGGCACTGGAAAGCGGCCAATTCGAGTTGATCCGGGCGAACGGCTCGTTCGTGGATCCGCATACGATCGAATTGTCCGATGACCGCCAGCTCCGCGCAAAGCACATGCTCATCGCCACCGGTTCGAAGGTCAGCGTGCCGAATGTGCCGGGCTTGGCCGACACACCATTCTGGAGCAGCGACGAGGTGCTCGACCTCGATTTCGTGCCGGAATCGGTGCTCGTCCTCGGCGGCGGCATCGTCGCGTGCGAGTTGGCGCAATTTCTCCGTCGGATCGGCAGCCGGGTGATCCTCGTTCAACGCAGCCTCAACATCCTTCGCGATCACTCGGCCGCAGCCTCGGCAGTCGTGGAGCAAGCGCTGCGCGATGATGGCATCGAGTTGTTTACGGGCACCCACCTGCAACGCGTCTGGAGCGACTCACGCGGGGTGAACGTCGAGTTTCTCTGCAACGGCAAGGTGCGTCGGCGGCGGGCGGCCCACCTGTTCAACGCCCTGGGTCGGCAGGCGAACACCACGTCGCTCAATCTGCGCGCCGCCGGCATCCGTCCGCGTATCACTGGCCAAATCCCGACGAACCGCTGGCAACAGACCCGCGTGCCGCACATCTATGCCGCCGGTGATTGTGCCGGCCCCGTCGAGATCGTGCACGTGGCCATTCAACAGGGCGATCTGGCGGCGCGTCACGCCGCCGGCATTCGGAAACTCAAACCGGTGGACTATTCGCTCCTGCTCAACGTGGTCTTTACCGATCCTCAGCTAGCAACCATCGGCCGACTGGAGCGCGATCTCGAGCGTCACGGACGAAAATTCCTCGTGGCAAGCTATCCGTTCAACGACCACGGGAAATCGATCCTGATGGAGGCGAACTACGGCTACGTGAAAGTCATCGCCGAGCCGCGGCGCGGCCGGATCCTCGGCGCCGAAATCGTGGGCAAGGACGCCGGCGAGTTGATTCACGCGTTCAGCGCCCCGTTGGCGATGCGGGCAACCGTTTTCGATCTGCTCCGCGCGCCGTGGTATCACCCGACGCTCGCCGAAATCATCACCTACCCTCTGGAGGAAATCGCGGAGCAGGTGAAAAGATAGGCCGGCCGCCTCCGGTCCTCAACCGCTACGACGCGGCGGCAAGCGACAGCAGATCCGCGAGTTCGACGCGTCGCTCGTAGAGTGCCTTGCCCACGATCACGCCGTCGAGATTGGCGTGACGCTGCGCCAGCTTTGCCAAATTGACCACGTCGTCACGCCGGCTCACCCCGCCGCTGGCGATCACTCGCGACTTAACGGCCGAGCAAAGCGCCTCCTGGGCGGCAAGATTCGGCCCCGTGAGCATCCCGTCAGTGCCGATGTCGGTGTGAATCAGAGTCGCCACGCCGAGGGTATCCATCCGTCGCGCCAGCACCAGCGTGCTGAGATCCGCGGTCGCGACCCAGCCTTTCACGGCCACCTTCCCGTTCTTCGCGTCGATGCCGACGGCAATCTTGTCTCCGAACGCCTGTACCAACTCCCCCACGAAACTCTCACTTTCCGCCGCGCGCGTGCCGAGCACCACACGACTGACGCCAAGGGCCAAAGCCCGCTCCACCGCTGCGCGCGTGCGCAGCCCGCCGCCGAACTGCACCTTCATCCCCACCGCGACGATCGCCTGCACGGCCGCGAGGTTCTGCGGCTCTCCGGCGAAGGCGCCATCCAGGTCTACGACGTGCACCCACTCACTGCCGGCCGCGCGAAACTGCATCGCCACGTCGGCGGGATTTTGCGCGTAGATCGTTTCCTGCTCAGCCCGGCCTTGCGTCAGCCGAACGCAACGTCCGCCTTTGATGTCGATCGCGGGATAGATGGTCATTTTGGAATTCCGATTTCCGATTTTCGATTTCAGGCTCCGGCAAACGCAATAGCTCATTTATGCCGAAACCTTACACCGTCCCGCCCTTCCTCTCCGCGCTGCTCCACGCTCGTTCCCCGTCCGGCTACGAAACCGAGGCGCACGCGGTCTTCGATCGCTACGTCAAACCTGCAGCCGATGCCTACGAGAACGACGCGCTCGGCAATCGCCGCGCCACGCTGAATCCGAAAGGCGACCCGGTGCTCATGCTCGCCGGCCATCTCGACGAGCTCGGGCTCATCATCACCTACATCAACAAGGATGGCTTCCTCTATTTCGACACGATCGGCGGCCATGACCTCAGCGTCATTTCGGGCCGGCGCGTGGTGATCCAAACCGCGAACGGAATCGTCAAGGGGGTCACCGGCAAGCGCGCGATCCATCTCATGGACGAGGAGGATCGCAAGAAGGTACCGAAACGGCATGAGATCTGGATCGATATCGGCGTTCGCTCGAAAGCTGAAGCGCTCGAGCGAGTCGCCATCGGAGATGTCGCCACCTACGATCACGAACTCGAGTTGATTAACGGCAGCATCGGCGCCGCGCGGGCGTTCGACAACAAGGTCGGCGCCTACATCGTCGGCGAAACGCTGATCCGACTGGCCAAGGCGAACAAAAAGCTCGCGGCGAAGGTCGTCGCGGTCGGCACCTCGCAGGAGGAGATCGGCGTGCGGGGCGCCACCACGGCCGCCTACGCGGTGAACCCGCACGTCGCGATCGCGATCGATGTCGGCCATGCGACCGACCATCCGGATTGTGACCATCGGAAATTCGGCGAAACGACGCTCGGCGGTGGTCCGATTCTTTGCCGGGGGGCGAACATCAATCCGAAGGTCTACCAAAAGCTCCTCGCTGCCGCGAAAAGGGTGAAGATCCCGCACCAGTTCGAAGCCGATCCGCGTCCGACCGGCACGGATGCCCGCGCGATCCAGATGGGCCGCGGCGGCGTCGCCACCGGGCTGGTCAGCATTCCGCTCCGCTACATGCACACGCCCAGCGAGGTCGTCGATCTCGAGGACGTGGAGCGCTGCGTGCAGTTGCTGGTCGAGTTCGCCCAGATGATCGGCCCGCGCGAATCGTTCAACTGGTAGGCCGAGTAATCTCGGCCACCGCGGGGATTGCTCTCCGTTTGCCTACGGCTGCCTTCTCAGGCAGCCGTTATTTTTTGTTCAACAGATCGTTCGCCGCGAGAATCAAGAGCACGTAGTCCGAGGTCGGATGGCCGAGGCAGTATTCGGTTTGCTGCCACAGGAACGGCCACTCGAGCAACTCCGGGAAATCCGGCCGGATCAACGCCGTGCCTGACGCGACGCCGCCCGGAATGTAGGACCAATCGCCGCGATTCACGCCATAGGCCGTGGTGACGGATTTCGCGCCGACGCCGGACACGAAGGACGCGGTGTTCGATCCGGGATGCACGCCAAGGATGAAGTTGATTGCGTGCAGCATGTAATCGCGCGGGAAGATGTCCGGCGCGCCGCGGTGTAGAAAATACTGCTCCACGCCGAATCGCTGCACTTCCCAGCCCGCGCCCCAGATTCGCGGCCGATAGGGCAGCCCGTACGGTGTCTCTTTCTCGAGTGCGTCGATCTTGGTACGAAATTCCTGCAGCGCCTGCCGGATTTTCGCGTGGTACGCCGCATCCTGCACCAGCGCGAGCGAACGCGCTCCGAGCCAGCCCACGCGGTCGACGTGCGCCACGATTTCGTCCCCGAGTTCGATGATCGCGTCCGCGTAGCTCCGGTCTCCAGTGCTCTGCAGGAGTTCGATCGCCGCTTCGAGCCGCATCAACGGATAGCCGGCCGCCTGCGGGATGAACGCCGCGTCGGGATCCGTGCGCGGCGGCTTTACCTTCCCCCACAACTCCCGCGCGATGCGCAAGCAATCGTCGGCGAGCGGATCGTTATAGCCCTTCAGCGCGCGGTGCGCCGCAGCCAGCGCCGCGATGGCGGCGAGTTCGTGACGCGCATTCTCCTCGGTGAAAACCCAGCGATCATCCGCTGAGCCTGGCGCGCCGAGCCGCGGCAAGCCTTCGATCACGGGTTCGGACCGCAAGCCGGTCACTGCTGCCGCCGCCAGCACCTTCGTCGCCCGCCCATCGCGATCAGCGAAGACCTGGTTGTCCGTCATCGTCGCCGCATCACCGAGGTGCGTGTATTGCTTCAACGTCGCATCCTGAATTCCACGGTACAGCCGACCCATCGCCTGGTAGCCACCGACGATCGAGATCACGCCGTGTTCGATCTGCTGCAAGACGTCGGGTTTCCCATCCGGCCGATGGATGTCGACCGTCCGGGTCTCCTGGTCGATCGTGGTGTTGTCGAGCATCGGATGGAACAACTCCCAGGCGAGCGCGAGTCCCTGCACGGTGTCGGCTTGGGACTCGACCCGCAGATCGTAGTCGCCGGCGTCGTGCCAGCCGCCCCGATCGAGTCCCGGCACGTGTTCGCCGGGCTGATATTGGGTGAGCGTCGACGGACCTTGGCGGTAGCCGTCGAAGTGATTGTGGCTCACCGGCGCCATCAGCGCATCGTCGACGTGACAAAGCCCATGCCAGACCCGATAGCGGTCGTTGACGCGCATGTGGCACATCTGCACCGGGAGAAAATATTCCACCGTCGGCTGCCAGACGTGCCGCTCGAAAATGTCGGCATCGATCTTGAACGCGTGCGTGCGCTGGCTTCCGTAGCCAACGACATAGAGCCCCGGCTCCGTAACATCGCTGAAATCGAACTGAAGATACTGATAGCGCAGGAACCGGCCCCACTCTTTCGCTGCCGCCTCGCGCACTTTCGCGAGTCCAGCGCCCGTGGCGCGATACAGCACGACGGGGTGGCGCCGCGAGTCATTTCGGTCGAGTTCGATCACGGCGACTTTCGGCTGTTTCGGGTGATAGCCCACCTGCGACACCTGAATCACCGGCTCCGCGAGCCAATCGGGAATCGCGTGCGGAGAGACCAGCCACTCGATCGCCCCCGCCGTGACGCCGGCCGGCACCAGCGCACGCACGACGAACCAGCCGTTGGTGTGCTGCGCGCGGCCATCGAGCAGCTCGAGTTCGCCGCCGCGCACCGCTTCGATCGTCATCCGCTGCCGATCGGATTCCGGTGCCACGACCAGCTTCGCGCCCTGGCCGAGCGGCGCGAGTTCGTAGCCGCTGTCGGTCAGCCCACCCGGCCCGTCGGCCTGCCGCGGAAACGTGCCCGTCCGGGCGCCGATCTGAAAGGTCTTGTCGAACAGATAGCCGGGGAACAGCTCGAAATTGAAACCGACCTTGCCGACCCACTCGCGCGGCAACGGCTCATCCAGATCGACGACGATCCGGAAACCGTTCGGTGCCGGCTGCACTTTCACGACGTAGCTGAGCTTGAGATCCGGATAGTCGACGGGATTGAACCCGGTGCGGTTCTTCTTCGGATCCGGATACGTCATCCGGACGCTGATCTCGTTGCGCGTTCGATCCACCTTGCGTTCGCCGACCACGACCGGCGTTGGCTGCCACTGGCCCGGCGTCGGACTCAGCCGCAAATCTCCATTCGTCGCCACGCGCAGTCCGTTCTGGATCACGCCCACACCGCCTTGGTGTCCCTCGGGATAGTAGTCATGCGCCAGCATCACGTTCAGCCCGCGCGCTTCGAGATAATCCTGGTCATTGAGCACCAGCACCGGCTCCGTCGCCGCCGTTGAGCGACTCGCGGGAACGACGGCGACGAGCAACAAGGCAGCGAATTTCAGGGGAACGTATTTCATTTCGAGGTTGGAAGCGATGCTGGCCAGAGGGTGTCAGTTCGTCAGCCGCGGCGCGCGGAGCCGGTTGATCAGCTCCAGACAAGCGCGGCCGTTGTGGTAGGGGCATTTCCAAAAACTCACCTTGTGGGTGGATTTCTCCCGGCCGTCGCGCGACACGCCATGCAGCCACTCACCTTTCTGGTGATCCACGAGATGCTGCTCGATGAACTCCCAGCTGTGGCGCGACGCCGCGAGATACTTTTCGCCGGCCCCGAGCTGATACGCGTTGAGAAATCCCACGGTCGCCTCCGCCTGCGGCCACCATTCCTTGAACGTGTTCGTCAATCCGTGCGGCCCCGCCTCGCCGAGCACGCCGCCATCCGGATCGACGCCCTGCTCGAGGGTGACCGCCGCGATCCTGACCGTGGTCTCTTTTGCCTCGCGCATCACCGCTTCGTCTCCGAGTACCTCCGCGGCCTCGACGAGCAGCCAGCTGTATTCGATATCGTGACCGAACGAGATCTCGTCAGACGCCGGCGTCCAATCCTCCTTCAGGAACAACCGCAGGTGATGGGTCGAACGGTCCAGTACGCGCGTCTGCATGACTTCGATGAGCTCGCGCAAGTTGGCCTTCAGTCCTGCGTCGGGCCAGACACGGAGCAGGTTGGTGTAAGCCTCGAGGATGTGCAGATGGACGTTCTGCGATTTCTGGTCCCGCGAACCCATGGCGCTGCGCCGCGGACCGCGCGCGCGGGAGATTTTCCAGTCGCGGGTGAATTCTTCGAAATAGCCGAAGTTCGTCCGATCGTGGCTGTGCTTTTCCAGCAAACGGTAAATTTGCTGTGCGCGTTCGAGCGCGAGGCGTTCGCCGGTGGCGCGATAAAACTCGCTCAACCCGTAGATCCCGAACGCCTGCACGTAGACCACCTTGCGGTCGTCCTGCGGTTTTCCGTCTGCGTTCGTTCGCCAGTAGAGCCCGCCGTGTTCCTGGTCCCAAAACCGCGCCCAAAGATCGTCGAAGGCCCAGCGCGCCATCTCCAAGTACGCCGGATCATGATAGTGCCGGTAGGCCGCGGAGAACGTCCACAGCACGCGCGCCGTCAACAGCGCGCCCCGCGGCGCGTCGCGGCGCACGTGCCGGTCGCCGTCAATCATCCCGTAGAATCCGCCGCGCTCCCGATCCCGCGTGTGCTCGAGCCAGAACGGAAGGATGTTGCCGCGCAACTCCGCCTCGACCTCCTGCGCGTAAGCATCCAGCGATGGCGTCGCCACCGGAGCTGCCGCAGAACTCGCCTGAACGGTCATCGACAGAGCCACGCTACCCAAGGCGAGTGCGAGGCGAAGGGGTCCGAATTTCATAGGGTCGCGGCGCCGGGCCTGACGCGCCCCAGCATAAAAAGTTCTGCCCGCCTCCCGGCCCGCAGCAGCGCGCGCGGTTACTCCGCGCTCAGGCCGCGTCCTGCTTGGCCTCGCGCTTCGCGACCCGCCGCAAGGCCGGGCGCTTTCGTCCCGCCACCACACCCGCGTCGATCGTCACTTCCGCGACATCGTCCCGCTGCGGCAGATCATACATCACTTCAAGCATCAGATTCTCGAGAATCGACCGCAGCGCGCGCGCGCCCGTCTTCAGTTCGAGGGCCTTGCGCGCGATGGCGTGAATCGCGTCGGTGGTGAGCCGCAGCCGCACGCCATCCATCGCGAACAGCTTCGAATACTGCTTCACCATCGCGTTCTTCGTCCGCAGCAAAACCTTCTCGAGATCCTCGACCGAGAGTTCGTCGAGCACCGACACGACCGGCAGCCGGCCGATGAACTCGGGAATCATGCCGAAGCGGATCAGGTCCTCGGGCGCGATTGATTTCATCATCTGCTCGGGCTTCATGGCCGCATCCTGCTGCGCCTGGATCGAGGAGAATCCGAGGCTGCGGTGACCGAGCCGGCGCTGAACGATCCCGTCGAGCCCGACGAACGCACCACCACAAACGAACAGGATGTTCGAGGTGTTGATCTGGACGTATTCCTGATTCGGGTGCTTGCGGCCACCCTGCGGCGGCACGTTGCACGTGGTGCCTTCCAAGATTTTGAGCAGCGCCTGCTGCACGCCTTCGCCGGAGACGTCGCGCGTAATCGAGACGTTCTCCGTCTTCCGCCCGATCTTGTCGATCTCGTCGATGTAAATGATGCCGCACTCGGCGCGCTTCACGTCGTAGTTCGCGTTCTGCAGCAACCGCAGCACCACGTTCTCGACGTCCTCGCCGACGTAACCGGCCTCGGTCAGGGTCGTGGCGTCGGAAATCGCGAACGGCACGTCGAGGATCCGCGCCAGCGTGCGCGCGAGCAGCGTCTTGCCCGAACCCGTGGGCCCGACCAGCAGGATGTTACTCTTCTCGACCTCGACGTCGTTGAACTCCGGCGACAGCGCCATCGAGTCCTTCCCCGGCTGGCCGGAGTCGAACATCAGCCGCTTGTAATGATTGTAAACGGCGACCGACAGAACCTTCTTCGCATGGTCCTGCCCGATCACAAAGTCGTCCAGCGTCTTCTTGATCTCGGACGGCTTGATCAGCCGCACCGGCGGCCGCGGCTCGGCGGTCGGCGCTTTGACCTCGCGATCAATGATCGTCTTGCAGACGTTGACGCACGAATCGCAGATGTACACGCCGGGCCCGGCGATGATCTTCTTCACCTCGGCCTGGGACTTCCCGCAGAACGAGCAGAGGGTCATGCGCGAAGACTTGGCCATGGTGGGAGGATGAAATCAGGCGGCGTGGAGTCGAGCGAAGAGAGTTCTTTGACCTGCTGTTGACAGGAAAAGGCAAAATCAAGCTGCGCTCTTTACAGCGATCGATTGCGCCTCGCGGGTCGACTCGACGACGTGGTCGACGATCCCGTAGTCCTTCGCCTCCTGGGCGCTCATGTAGTAATCGCGGTCGGAATCCTTCTCGACCTGCTCCGGCGTCTTGCCGGTGTGCTTCGCGATCACCTCGTTCAAGGTCTTCCTCCAGCGCAGGATCTCCTTCGCGGCGATGGCGATATCAGCGGCCTGACCGCCGGCGCCACCGCTCGGCTGGTGGATCATCACCCGGCTGTTCGGCAGCGCGAATCGCTTGCCCTTCGTCCCGGCGGAGAGGAGCACCGTGCTCATGCTCGCGGCCATGCCGACGCAGTAGGTGACGATGTCACACTGCAGGAAGTTCATCGTGTCATAGATCGCCATTCCGCCCGTCACCACGCCACCTGGCGAGTTGATGTAGAGCTGGATGTCCTTCTTCGGGTCCTCCATCTGCAGGAAAAACATCTGCGCGATGACCAGATTGGCCACCGTGTCATCGATCGGACTGCCGATGAAGATGATGCGATCCTTCAGCAGCCGCGAATAGATGTCCATCGACCGCTCGCCGCGGCCGGTGTTTTCGAGAACGATGGGAACGTAATAGCTCACGATGTTAATGGTATATCGGCCGTTCAGCCCTTCGGCTGAACTGTCGTCACCGTAGCCTTGGAGACGAGGAAATCAATCGCCTTGTCGAAAATGATCGACTGCTGCACGGCCCGGAGCTGCTCCCGATCCGTCGTCAGCATTTTCACCAGCTTGTCTGGTTTCTGACCGGTGCGCATCGCCTCGCGATAGATGAACGCGTCGATGTCCTGCTCGTTGACCTCGACCTTTTCGGCCTCGGCGATCTTGGCCAGCACCAGGCGGCTCTTCACGCGTTTCGTCGCAGCCTGCCGCGCACCTTCGAAGAGCTCCTTCTTGTCCTTCTCAAACTGCTCCTGCGGCACGCCGCGGCGCATGTTCTCCTCAATGAACGACCGCAGCACGGTCTGCGTCTCGCTCTCGATCAGCGATTCCGGAATCGGGAAATCCACCTTCGCCGTCAGCGCGTCGGTCACCTGCCGGCGCTGCTCCGCGCGGTTCTGCGCCTCCTTGCGGCGCTTGATCTCGGAGCGGACGCTGACCTTCAGGGTCTCAAGATTGCCGACGTGCTGGGCCTTGAAGAACGCCTCGTCCAACGGCGGCAGCACGCGCTCGCGGACCTCGAGCACTTCCGCCGCGTACACCGCCTTCTTGCCGGCGAGCTCGGGCACTGCCGCGAAATCCGCCGGAAAATCAATTTCCACGTCCTTCTTGTCGCCGACCTTCAGCCCGGCCAGCTGCTTGCCGAGTCCCGGGATCACGCCTTCGTTCGCGCCCTCAACCTCTTCCCAGGTCTGCGGGACCTTGCTGTAAATCTGTTTGTCCGGTGCGATCTCCGCGATCGGCTTGCCGTCGATCTTGCCCTCATAGGCGAGCTTCACGTAATCGCCCTTGGCCGCCGGCCGCTCCGCCACCTTGAATTCGGCCCGCTCGGCGCGCATCCCCTCGATCACGCGATCCACCTCGTCCTCGGTGGCCTCGCTGGGCGCCACCGACGTCGGAAGACCGACATAGTCCGGCAGCTTGAAATCCGGCCGTACGTCGACCGTGATCGTCACGGACGCGGGCTTGCCCTGCGCCACTTCACCGGGCTCGACGTTGACGACCGTCAGCACGTCGAGCTTCTGCTTTTCCAGTCCGTCGCGATAGGCTTTCGTCACGACACGCTGCTTGAACTCGTCGGTGATGTCCTTCGCGAAGCGCTTTGCGATGATCGCCGCGGGCGCTTTGCCGGGACGGAATCCCGGGATCCGCGCCTGCCGCGCAAACTCCGCGACAACTTCTTGGTGCGCTGCGTCGACCTCGCTCGCCTCGAGCGAAACGACCAGGCTCTTACGGGTATCGGAGAGACTATTCAGTTGAACGTTCACGGTAATTAGCGCGGGCAGTTTTGAGAGAAAGAATCGGTCACGCTACGAGCGCCGCGGAGCCGGTCAATGCCGGATTCTCCGCGCTTGCACCGCGCAAAAGCCGGCCGTTTCGTGACGTTCCAGTTCATGCCGAGTTTGAACCAACTGCTCGCGGCCCACGCGCCGTTGCTCGTGTTGGATGCCGCGTCGACGCGCATCCAAGTCGGCTGGTTGGCACCGGGCTCGGCCCACTGGGCCGCGTCGTTCGCCGAAGCCGGCATTGGACTCTTCGAGTGCCTCGATCAACTGCAGACGCGGCCCGAGGCAGCCGGTGCGTTCGTGTTTTGCGACGGTCCGGGCTCGATCCTCGGCGTGCGCACCGTGGCGATGATGCTGCGCGCCTGGCTCGTGCTGCGGTCGCGCCCGGTGTTCGCCTATCACAGCCTGTTGCTGCTGGCGCACGCCCGTCGTGATCCCGCGCTCACGGTGATCGCGGATGCACGGCGCGACTCGTGGCACTGCGCCGCGATCGGCGCGCCGCTGCGGCGCGTGCCGACCGCAGAGTTGCCTGTGCGGCTCGCGATGCCGGAGGGATTTCGCACCTGGAGCACAGCACCGGCGGATCTCGAACGCATCCCCTACTCGCTCGCAGAGTTGCTGCCGGCCACCCACGACGCGGACATCTTCCGGGCGATCGACGAACCGGACGCGTTTCTGCACGAAGAACCTTCTTACGCGACCTGGTCCCCCCAGATCCATCGCGCACCATGAATCCGCCGAATTCCCGCCTGCCGTTGCGGTGCTGGGCCGAGATCGATCTGGCCGCACTCGAACGCAACCTCCGCCTCATCCGCGCCTCGCTGCCGGCGCACATGCGCTACGTGGCCGTGGTGAAAGCCGATGCCTACGGCCACGGCCTGCCGCAAACCGCGGCGCGGCTCATGCACGCCGGCGCGGATCTCTTCGCCGTCGCCACCCTCGCTGAGGCCGCGACCGTGCGCGAACTCGGCCCCGGCTGGCCGGTGCTGCTGCTCAGCCCACTCCTGCCGGAAGAGGATCGCTACCTGGCGGAATACGACCTGACCGCCACGGTCTCGAGTATCGAGGAAGTGGATCGGTTCGAGGCGGCGGGCCGCGTCGCGGGTCGCGTCATTTCCGTTCACCTGAAAATCGACACCGGCATGGGCCGGCTCGGCGTATGGCACGAGCAGACCGCATCGGTGTACGAACACCTCGCACGGGCGCCCCACCTCCGCCTCGCCGGCGTGTTCACTCATTTCGCCGCCCCGGAGGAAGCCGCATTCACGTCGGAGCAACGGCGACGTTTTCTCGCCGCGCTCGCCGCCTGCCAGGGCATCCCGCTCGATTCGATTTTCGTCCACGCCGACAACAGCGCGGGCATCGAAACCATGTCCAGCGCGACTCCCTTCAACGCGGTGCGCATCGGCCTCCTGCAGTTCGGCATTCTGCCGCATCCGAACTCGCTGCTTTCAGAGGTTCACACCGAGCCGGTGTTCTCGTTCCTCACTCGCGTCGGTTTGGTCAAGTCGCTTCCAGCCGGATACACCATCAGCTACGGCCGTACCTACACTCTCGGCCGGCCCACCCGGATCGCGATCCTTTGCGCGGGCTATGGCGATGGCATCCCGCGCGCGGTCAGCAATCGCGCGCAGGTTCTCATCCGCGGTACGCGCTGCCCCGTGCTCGGACGCGTGACCATGGACCAGACGATCGTCGACATCACCGACGCCGGCGATGTCCGCTGCGGCGACGAGGCCGTCATCGTAGGACGACAGGACCAAGCCGAGATCTCCATCGCCGAATTCTCCACCTGGGCGGATACCATCCCTTGGGAGACCCTGTGTTCGATCACGAAGCGCGTGCCGCGCGTTTACCGGACCGTGCTCGGGACCTAGCAGCCGGCGAATGGATCGCGCTCTTCCGGGATATTGCCCGGATCGCAGGGAGCTTAAGGCTCCGCGACATGGCATTCGCTAGATCCTTATTCGACGCAGGTTAGGATTATTCCCTCCGCGCATGGGGGCCCGCAGCTGTCGGCCGGGTTGATTAAAACTTAAGTAGGGTCGATACCCTATTTTTCACATTGACCCTACCCCGGTCACGCGCTTGCCTGTCGGCGGTCAACGTGAGCCAGCCACACACCACGCTTCTTCGTCGGTTGACGAACCCGTTTTCCGCCCGGCAACGGCGCGGTGTGCTCGCGTGCGGCGTTCGTCTGAGCGTACTTGGATTCGCCTTTGCCGCCCTTTCCCTACCAGCCGCCACGATCACCTGGGACGGCGGCGCCAACACCGGTGCGTGGGCCACCGCGAACAATTGGTCGCCCAACACGGCGCCCGGTTCGAACGATTCACTCGTCTTCGACGCCAGCCTCGCCAACAACCAGTTTTCGATTTCGCTCGGCGCAGCCCGCACGGTCCAGGGCGTCACCTTCAACTCCGCCGCCGGAGTCAACGCTTTCACGTTCAGTGGATCGACGCTGACTCTGACGAATGCCGGCGTGGTGAACAACGACGCGGAGACGCAGACGTTCTCCAGCATCGTAGCAGTCGGCACCAGCAACCAGACGTTCAATGCCGCGACCGGCGGCCTGCTCTTCAACGCGGTAACCCTCAATCGCAATCTGACGCTTGACGGCCCGGGCGCGATCGCGCTCGGCAGTTCCGGCGGCACGTTGCTCGTGAGCGGTGGCAACCGCACCCTCACGCTCTCCGGCACCGGCAGCCGCACGATCGGCGCCGTCGCGCTTTCGAACAACAACACGGGCCGCACTCTGACCATCGCCGGCTCGGGCTCGGCGACGATTTCGGGCGTGATCAGCAACGGCGGCAACGGCGCCGGCAACCTGATCAAAACGGGCAACGGCACGCTGACTTTGTCTGGCGCGAACACGTATTCCGGGACCACCACCATCGCGCAGGGCAAGCTGCTGCTGAACGCCAACGCCCCGAGCGGAGCCGCCGGCTCGCTGGGCAATGCGACCTCGGCCGTGACACTCAACACCGCTGCCACCGGCACGAGCAACACCGCCCTGCTCCTCAACACCTCGGGCGTCACGGTGGGCCGAGCGATCACAGTGGCCAACCAAGGCACGGGCACCACCACGCTGGGCAGCAACCTGACCAGTGGCACCGGCACGTTCAGCGGCGGCATCACGCTCGGCAAGGCCACCAGTTTCAACGCCGACGGCACGTCGAGTCTCACCTTCAGCGGTGTGATCAGCGGCAGCGGATTGCTGACGAAGACGGGCACGGGCACCGTGACGCTCTCCGGCGCCAACACGTATTCCGGGGGCACGGCGCTTTCCTCCGGCACGCTCGCTTTCGGCAGCAACACCGCCGCCGGCACCGGCACGCTCTCGATCGCCAGCGGCACGACCGTTCAAGCCGCCGGTGCCGCGCGCACGCTGGCGAACAATCTCACGATCGGCGGCGATTTCACCATCGGCGGCACGCAAAACCTGACGTTCAACGGCAGCATCAATCTCGGCGGTGGCACGCGCACCCTCACGGTCGCCAACACCGGCACCACGACCTTCGCCGGCGTGGTCACCGAGCCCTACTACAGCGGGATCGTGAAAGCCGGCAGCGGCACGCTCGTGCTGCAGGGCGCGAACACCTATTCTGCGCCGACGACCGTCAGCGCCGGCACGCTCGTTCTCGCCAACAGCAGCGCGCTCGGCGCCTCCGGCACCTGGGGCCACAGCATCGCGTCGGGCGCCACGCTCGCACTGCAAGGCGGCATCACGGTCAACCAGGGCGGCTTCAGCGTCGACGGCACGGGCGACACCGGCACCGGCGCGTTCCGTAATATTTCTGGCAGCAACACGCTCGCAGGCCAGCTCACGTTCAACGGCAACACCAGCATCATCGCGGACGCCGGGACGCTCACGCTCAGCGGCAATCCCCAGATCGGCGCGAACACCGTCACGGTCGGCGGTGCCGGCAACGTCGTGATGAGCGGTGCCGCCAACGGCGCCGGCGGATTCACCAAGACCGGCGCGGGCACGCTCACGTTCAGCGGCAGCAGCGCCAACTATTTCAACAATCTCCTCGTCGACGACGGCACCGTCCTCCTCTCGAAAACCGCCGGCACTGGCGCGGTTGGTGGCAATGGCGCGATCGTCGTGGGCAACAGCAGCGGGCTCGCCAGCAGCGCGATCCTCCGGCTCGGCGCCAACGAACAGATCCCTGATTCCGCCACGTCGTTCACCATCAACGGGGACGGTTTGCTCGACCTGAACAATTTCGCCGAGACCATTGATCGGCTCGCCGGCACCGGCAACGTCGCTCTCGGCACGTCCGGTGCGCTCACCGTCGGTGCCGCCAGCAATTCCTCGACGTTTGCCGGCACCATCTCCGGCTCCGGCACGCTGACGAAGGCCGGCTCCGGCACCTTCACGTTGACTGGCACGAACACCTACACCGGCGCGACGACCATCTTACAGGGCACGCTCCAACTGGGCGCCGGCGGCACAACCGGTTCGCTCGCCGGCAGCAGCATCGTCAACAACGGCTCGCTGGTCTTCAACCGCTCCAACGACTTCACTTATTCCGGCACGATCTCCGGCTCCGGCACGGTCGTGCAAAACGGCCCCGGCGCCGTCACGCTTTCCGGCAACAATTCCTACACCGGCTCCACGACCATCAATCTTGGCACGCTCAAGCTCGGCAGCGCCGGCTCGGCGGGCAACGGTCCGCTCGGCACGATCGCGGCCGGCACCGTGGTCAACGCCGGTGGCGCGCTCGATTTGAACGGCTATACGCTCGCCAACGCCGAGGCGCTATCCCTGCAGGGCAGCGGCGTGAGCTCCAGCGGTGCGCTCACCAACTCAAGCGCTACGGCGGTTTCTTACGCGGGCGGGGTCTTGCTCACCAATGACGTCGCGATGGGCGGCGTCGGCAACATCACGCTCACGTCCGGCCTCTCCGACAACGGCACCGGCCGCACGCTTACCAAGGTCGGCGCCGGCACCTTGACCCTCAACGCCGCCGCCACGCTCTGGAGCGGCGGCAACGTCGTGGTCAATCGCGGCACGTTCGCCGTCGGTGCCACCAACGCGCTCGGTACCTACGCGACGCCGAATGTGGTGGTCAACGCCACCACCGCCGGCACGACTGCCACGTTTGCCACCAACAACTCGGTCAGCCAGACGATCCAGTCGCTCACCTTCGGCGGCGCCGGCGCGACCAGCACTTCAACGAACACCGTCAGCCTCGGCAGCGGCAGCACGCTGACGCTCGCGGGCAACGTGAGCTACGATGCCACCAACAACCCGCTAGGCGCCACCATCGCCGGCGCCGGCACCCTCGCGCTCGGCAGCTCGAGTCGCACCTTCGACATCGCCAACTCCAGCAACGCCGCTAGCGACCTCACTGTCTCGAGCAATCTTTCCGGTTCCGGCAGCCTCGTGAAGACCGGCGCCGGCACGCTCGCACTCTCCGGTACCAACAGCGGCTTCACCGGCGGAGTCACGGTCAACGCGGGCACGCTGCGCGCGTCGGGCTCGACGGTCGAAGGCGGGTTCACAGCCTTGGGCAACTACTCCGGGCTGGTTAGCCCGACCACCGTGGTCAGCGTCGCCTCAGGCGCGACGCTCGCGGTGCAAAGTTCCGCGACCAGCGGATACGGCACCACGGCCGCCACGCTGCAGACGCTCGCCTTGAACGGCACCGGCGACGGCGGTGTCGGCGCGCTGCGCGCACTCGGCGGCATCAATACGTGGTCCGGCAACATCAGCCTCGGATCCGACACGCTGATCACCAACGCCGGCGCCGCCGGCTCGGCCGATGTCCTGTATCTGGCGCCGTGGCTTTTTCAGCACACTTCTCTTCATCTCGACCTCAACCATCACGACCTCACGCTCTCCGGCACCGGCAACATCGCAATCGCCAGCATGATTGGCTCCACCAGCGGCGATACCGGTTCGGTCACGCTGCGCGGCGGTGACGACACGACGCGGTACACATTCGCCGGCTTGAGGAATTTCTACACGGGCCAAACCACGCTCGAGCGCGGCGTGCTGCGGCTCCAGGTCGAGCCCGGCGGTTTGGATACGGGCAGCGGATTCATCGACACGATCAACACCGCCGTGCGCGGCGACCTCGTCATCGGCACCGGTTCCACCACGTCCACGGCGCGGGTCGAGCTTCGTTACAGCGACCAAATCGCCGATACGGTGAACGTCACCATCAATTCCGATGGCACGCTCGATCTCGGAACATGGGGCAAGGCGGACACGATTGGCCATCTCGTGCTCAACGGCGGCACGGTCAGCACGGTCGGCACCAACCAGGGCATCCTTTCGCTTGGCGGCGTCACTTCCGGCGCCGACATCGACGTGGCGACCGCCGCGACATCGACCATCAGCGGCCTGCTGCACTTGAACAATATCGGCGGGCCGGCGCGGACGATCAACGTGGCGGGTGGCAGCACGCTGAATTTCTCCGCCAGCCTGTATGGCGGTTCGTTCATCAAGGACGGCGCCGGCACGATGATCCTGTCGTCCGACAATACCACCGGCTACAGCGGCACGACTGAGATACGCAATGGCATCCTGCGGATTCGCGATGACTACTCGCTTGGCCAGATCGCGAACGGCACCTCCGAAGCGGCGCAGACGATCGTCAGCAACGGCGCTACGCTGGAACTGCAGCCCAACTCGGGCAGCATCACGTTCCCGAACGAATATCTCGTGCTGAGCGGCGCGGGCTACAACTCGCTCGGCGCGCTGCACAACGTCTCCGGCGGCAATTCCTGGTCGGGCCGCGTCACGCTGGCCGACAGCGCTGCGATCAAGTCCGATGCCGGGAGCACGCTGACCGTTTTCGGCTCGGTCGTCGGCACGGCTGGCGCGGCGACGACCCAGACGCTCACCGTGGGCGGCGCCGGCAATACCATCATCACCGGCGGAATCAGCAACAGCGGCGCGGGCACGCTTGGTATCGCCAAAGTGGACAGCGGCACGCTCTCGCTCTCCGGCAGCAACACGTTCACCGGCAGTCTCGACGTTCAGGCCGGCACCGTCGCGTTGGTCGCGAACAACACGCTAGGCGCGCAGACAAACGCCGTCAGCGTCGCCAGCGGCGCCACGCTCGCGCTCTCGGGCAGCGGCAACACGAACCAGATCGGCGAACTGACCGGCGCCGGGCTGGTCAGCCTCGCCAGCGGCACCACGCTGCGGGTCAACCATGCTGGCGCCGATAGTTTCTCCGGACAATTGGCCGGGACGGGGCTGTTCGAAAAATTGGGCGTGGGCACGTTCACCTTCACCAGCGCCGCGAACACCGGGTTGTTCGATTTCTCCGGCACCGTAAAGCTCACCGATGGTACGCTCGAGTTTCAGGGCGGCTCGCTCGCCTCGTCCCTCAGCTTGGGCACGCTCCAACTCGCTGGCGGAACTTTGTTCCTCAATGCCTCCACCATCAATGTCGGCACACTCAACATCACCGCCGACACGATCCTCGATTTCGGCACCGGCGCCGCCTCGGTCCTGAACGCGACCAATATCTACATCGCCGCAGGCGCCACGCTGACCGTTCGCAACTGGAGCAGCGAAGTCGACTTTCTGTTCGCCAACTCGAGCTTCCATCAGAACAACGGCGCCGGCCTCGGCGCGATCTTCAACGCCACCGGCTCAGCTCCGCAGAACCAGGTGCACTTTGAAGGTGACCCGCTTTCGGCGGATGGCAGCAACACGGCGTGGACCAACTACTATCCTGGCTTCGAAGATCACCAGATCCGGCCCGTCCCAGAGCCCTCGTTTTACGGCGCGCTGCTGCTGGGGATGAGCGCGGGAGTGTTCATCTACCGTCGCTACCGTCGCGAACACCGCAGGGTCTGACCTCGCAAACCGGCTCACCGGCCGCGGCGGCAGGACCACCTGAGCCTCGTCGGCGGCGCTGAGCGAGTAACAACCCACCCGGGACGGCGGGTTCCACTTGGATGGCGAAGACGAGTGTCGGGCGGAGTGCGCCACCACGGCCGCATCCATTCAATGAAAGATAAAGCCCGATGCTCTCGTCGGGCTGGTTTGAGAACGAAACGCGTGAAGCCCAACGAGGACATGCGCGCCACCACTTGGTCGGCCGACTTGCTCCCGCCCCGAGTAACCGCTCGCTGGAGCGAATCAAACAGTGAGGCCGGACCACCGGGATCCGGCCTCACCCAAATCCGGACCGACTCACCAGCAACTACAGCAGGGAGCCGCGGATCCGGCCGCCTTCACTGTTGTTGTAGGCATCGAACCAATCCTTGGCCCAGAGCACATAAACGCGGGACAGGCTGTCCGCGTTTTTCATCACGTGCTCGCCCCAGTAAATGAACGCATACGTGAGCGCCGCGTTGTCGTCGATGTAGGCACCGTTGGCGTAGTTGTATTCGGCCGCGAGCAGTTGCTTGGCCAGCAGCGCCTTCGGTTTTGAGCTGGAGGAGCTGAGTGTGGTTAATGCCGCCGGCATCGTCAGCGCATCGAAGGGCGAGAGCGCGAGATCGCCGAGCTGCGTGGTGTAGGCCCGCACCGACGCAGCGGGAACCTGCGCGCCCTTCTTGCCGGAAATGGCCTTGTCCACGTTGTTTTTCCAGAAGCCATGCGACTTCCCTTCGGCGCGCATGCCCATCAGATCCAGGAAGCTAAGCTTGAACCCCGTGTCGGCCACGTCGACGGCCGATTGGTAGACCACGACCGGATGCGCAATCAAGGTCGTGGGCGCAAAGCCGTCCACGCAATCGACCCACACCACGTAGACGCCAGGCTTCGCGTTGAACACATACTCGCCGTCCGCACTGGTGGTGGTCTTGGCCGTGTGGCCCCACAAGTTTACCAACCGCACTTTCATGCCGGGCAAGCCGTAGTCATCCCCGTCCATCACGCCGTTGGCGTTCACGTCGAAGAACACCACGCCGCGAACCGGCCGCTCGTTCGTGTCCGAGATCGCATTGACAACAAAACTCGTTGTCGCCACCGCGGTGCCATAGTCATCCTTGGCCGTGACCACCAGTTCGTAGTCTCCGCCCGCAGCGATCGTGAGCGTGCCCGTGCCAGTCACCACGAGCGCGCCGAGCGCAGGCGCGGAAAAAGGCACCGATTGGCCGTCGAGCGTCACCGCAATGCTCTTGATCCCGCCGAATTGGCTCCGTGCTTCGAACGCGAACGGAATGGAGAGCGCCGGCCCACCGAGGTGATAATCGAAGCTGGTTTGGTTCGGCTGGGAAATCACCACCGTCGGCGGCGGCACGGTGCGGGTGACGATGAAGGCCAGCGAATCGGTCGCGGCCCCATCGAGATTATCCTTGGCGGTGGCCGAGATCGTATAGGTGCCAGGCTCCGTCACCGGGTAGCTGAGCGTTCCGGTCGCCTGCGACATTCCCGTCCCTGACACCGAAAGGTTCAGCGCTTCGGACAAAAATTCGACGCCAGCATCATTCACCGCCCGCACCCACGCCGCGACTTGCTGTACCGTGGTATTCGCCGCCGCCACTGCTTTCACCGTGACCGGCACCAGGGTCGGACTTCCGCCCGCCACATAGTTGTACGTGGCATTCGGAGCCGGGCTCTCGATCGTCACCAGCGGAGCCGTCACCGGCAACGGCAACGTCACCGTCATGTTCACATCCGTACCGTTGTCCCGAATCGCGTGCCCGCTCGGCCAGCCGGTCGTGCTGATGTGAAAACTGAACTGCCCTTCCACCGTGCCGCTCGGAATCCGCAGCTGGACTGTGATGGTCTTCGACTGCTGTGGTCCGCTGAATTCGAGCGTCGCCGCGCTGAAGGTGACGAACCCGCTTGCCGTTGCGAGCGGCACCGCCGCCGGCGCGAGTGTCGCTTCACCCACGACGGTCACCGTCGCGTTCGTGTTCGCCGGCATGCCGGTCGGTGAGGTGATCGTCAGCTGATAGCTGAACTGCAGGGGCGCCGGCCCTTGCACCGGCATCACCTCGTCAGGAGTGTAGACGACATAGCTCGGCGTGCCGGCGGGATCATCGTCCTGTCCGTGGACCGGGACTGCCACAAAAGCGATCGCGATGACGAGGGGCCAAGCGAAACGCGCGAACCGACACGACGCCAACAAACGGGGCAAGTTCATGGTGAAGCTGGGACGCGTAAAAAATAGGATAAAAACCCTAGGCGTCCAGCGGGAAAGTACCCGCTAACACTGATTTCGCCGCCGCCCTCCCCCCGCTCCTCTTCAGCAAGTGAGCGCTGCGCTTTCCGCCGGAAGGTGGACGCGCTTCGGCCGGGACTTACTTCCCGACCCCGTAGACCCTAAAACCTAGCGATTTAAGCGCTTCGAGACTTAGGATATTCCGACCATCAAAAACACAGGCGGGCTTCGCCATGGATTCGAAGATTCGCTTGAAATCCAGCGTCTTGAACTCGTCCCACTCGGTGAGCACGGCGAGCCCATGGGCTCCTTCCGCGGCCGCGTAGGCGCTTTTCACGACCGTCAATCGACTGTCCTGCTTGTCGGGTCCGAGTAGTTCGCGCCGGATATCTTCTTCGGTGACCTGCGGATCGTAAACCGCCACACGTGCCTGCTCGGCGAGCAGATCGCGGCACACCGAAATGGCGGGCGATTCCCGGGTGTCGTTGGTGTCCTTCTTGAACGCGAAGCCGAGGACCGCGATTTTTTTGTCCGCGACCGAATTGAACAGCGCGCGAACGATCTTCGTCGCGAACCGCCGTTTCTGCCAGTCGTTCATCTTCACCACGTTTTCCCAGTAGCTCGACACCTCAGGCAGTGCGAAATGGTCGCACAGATACACCAGGTTCAGGATGTCCTTCTGGAAACACGATCCACCAAAGCCCACCGACGCCTTCAAAAATTTCGGCCCGATCCGCGAGTCCTTGCCAATTGCGCGCGCGACTTCGTCGACGTCCGCGCCGGTCGCTTCGCAGAGCGCCGAGATCGAGTTGATGGACGAGATCCGCTGCGCGAGGAATGCGTTGGCGACCAGCTTCGAAAGCTCCGATGACCAGAGATTCGTCGTGATGATCCGGTCGCGCGGCACCCAGCGCGCATACACGTCGGCGAGCGTCTGCACCGCCGCCTCGCCACCGGGCGTGCGCTCGCCTCCGATCAACACCCGGTCGGGTTGCTTGAGATCCTCCACCGCGGTGCCCTCGGCGAGAAACTCGGGATTCGACAGCACCTCGAACTTTACGCCGCGCGCGTTCGCCGCGAGGATGTCCTTGATCGTCTCCGCGGTCTTCACGGGGATCGTCGATTTCTCAACGATGATCTTCGGCGTCGTGGCCACCTCCGCGATCGTGCGCGCGACGGATTCGATGAAACGGAGATCAGCCGCGCGGCCCGAGCCGACCCCGTAGGTTTTCGTCGGCGTGTTGACCGCCACGAAAACGATGTCCGCAGCCTGGATGGCGCTCCGGACGTCCGTGGAGAAAAACAGATTCCGGCCGCGCGCCTCCTTCACGACGTCGTCGAGACCGGGTTCATACACGGGCAGCGCGTCGGAATTCCACGAGGCGATCCGCGCCGCGTTCATGTCCACGACCCGAACCTCGATGTCCGGAGCTTTGCAGGCGATCATCGCCATTGTGGGTCCACCAACGTAGCCAGCTCCGATACAGCAGATTTTCATGTGGTAATTGACTAATACGACGTTTCTTCGGTTTTACCAAGCGGTTTTGCGAGGGCCGGCTACCGACCACGAAAAAGGCGCGGAGTTCGCCGCGCCTTCGTTTTCTGACTCGAAAAACCCTATGCTGGATTGGGTGCCGGAGCCGCTCCGCCCGGAGCCAAGCCTTCCGGGGCGCTCGACTTGCCAGGGGCCTTTTTGCCCGAAGGCCGGTCTTCGGGCTTCACGGGTTCGCGCACGATCGGCGAACGAATCTCGCCGAACTGCAGCAGTTCGAGCACGTGCTTGCCCTCGATCGTCTCGTGCTCCAGCAGCGCCGCGGCGATCTTGTCGAGCACGTCACGCTTCTCCTCGATGAGCTGGCGGGCGCGCTTGTATTGTTCGTCGACGATCCGGAACACCTCCGCGTCGATCTTGCGCGCGGTCTCTTCCGAATATGTCTGGCTACGCGTGATCTCGCGACCGAGGAACACGGTATCTTGGCTTTCGCCGTACGCGATCATGCCCAGCGAGCTCATGCCCCAGTCACACACCATGTGCCGGGCGATCTTGGTGACCTGCTTGATGTCGCCGGCCGCGCCGCTGGAAATATCACCCATCACGAGTTCCTCGGCAATGCGACCGCCGAGCCCCATCGCGATCTGGCCCAGCATCCGCCTCATGGCGTGGGTCAGTACGTCTTTCTTCGGGATGAACATCGTGCTGCCGAGGCTCTGGCCCCGGGGAATGATCGTGACCTTGTGCACCGGCATGTGCCCGTCATCCAGCACCGCCTGCACTAGCGCGTGCCCGGCTTCGTGATAGGCTGTGAGCTTCTTCTCCTCGTCGTCCATGACCCGGCGGCGCTCGCGCCCGAACTGCACCTTCTCGCGCGCGTCGTCGACGTCGATCATCTCGACCTTCTTCTTATTGCGCCGCGCGGCCAGCAGCGCGGCCTCGTTGAGCAGGTTGGCCAACTCGGCGCCGGACAAGCCCGGCGTGCCGCGCGCAATCACGGCGAGGTCGACGTTTTCGGACAAGGTGATCTTCCGCGCGTGCACGCGCAGGATCTGCTCGCGACCCACGAGGTCCGGCAGGTCCACGTAAATCTGCCGATCGAATCGACCCGGCCGGAGCAGCGCGCTGTCCAACACGTCCGGACGATTCGTCGCGGCGATGATGATGACGCCCTCCGTCGTGTCGAAGCCGTCCATTTCGACGAGCAGCGAATTCAGCGTCTGCTCGCGTTCGTCGTTGCCGCCGCCGAGTCCGGCGCCGCGCTGGCGGCCGACCGCGTCGATTTCGTCGATGAAAATCAGGCACGGGGCGCTCTTGCGGCCCTGCTCGAACATGTCCCGCACCCGGCTCGCGCCGACGCCGACGAACATTTCGACGAAGTCGGAACCGGAAATGGAGAAGAATGGCACATCGGCCTCGCCCGCGACCGCCTTGGCCAGCAGCGTTTTGCCCGTGCCCGGAGGACCGACCATCAGGATGCCCTTCGGGATCTTGCCGCCCATCTTGGTGAACTTCTTCGGGTCCTTCAGAAACTCGACGACCTCGCTCACCTCTTCCTTGGCTTCGTCGCAGCCCGCCACGTCCGCGAACGTCACCTTGTCGCGATCGCGCGTGAGCAGCTTGGCACGGCTCTTGCCGAAGCTCAGCGCGCCTTTGCCCGCCTGCCGCAGCTGACGCACGAACAGGAAATACAGCAGCCCGATGATGAGGAGGAACGGCACTACCTGGACCGCAATCTGCGAAAGCACCGTCGTCGCCGGCTGCTCGGTGAAGGCCTGCGACTTCTGCAGCCGCTCCATGTTGGCATCCGTCAACCGACCCGACGCGCGGAACTGATTCGTCGGGCCGCGCTCGCTCTGCAGGCTCTCGTCCTTGGTCTTGCCGGTGATCACCACCCAGTCCCGACCGCCGGAAGCTTCCGGCTGGATCACGCCTTCGACAATCTGCCCCTGCTCCGCGAGTTCGACCACGCGTTGGATTTTCAGCGAGGCCGGTGAGCTCAAGCGGGTCGGCGAGAGGAACAGCAACGCCAGCGCCGCCAGGAAAAGCACCAGGAAAAAGATCAGCACCTTCGGCTGAAACCGGTCCGGTGGAAGGCTTTTCAGTGGGCGACGCTTCTTCTTGTTGTCGAGATCAGACATTTATCAAGTGGGATAACGCCCCGAAAGTGGATGTTCCCCCGGGAGAAGTCAATTGATGCGCCGTTGGAATTGCCCGCGTTTGTTTCGCACCCCGCTTACGATCCGCAAACGGTCCCTCCCAACTTCGGCAAAAACACCTGTCCCAATGCTCAAACGTGTCGTCCGCCGCGTCAGCACCGCCGCGAGCAGGCTGGCGAAACACTGGCGCGACAAACCGGTGGACCGCTCATGTTGGAGCAGCCACTGGTGCAGCGCCCGCCGCACCACCGCGACTGGCACGCCTCTCAGCCGTCGCAGGTTCAGGCTGCCGTCCTCCCGCAGCGGGGCCAGCCGCGCGAGCCATGCCTGCAACGCCGTGTCGTCCTCCTCCATCAGCTCCCGCGAGAGCGCCGCTCCCGCGAGCGCATCGCGCTCGCCCACGGCTGCGCGCCAGGCGGGCAGCACGCGCTGTCGAATCCGCGACCGCAGGTAATGCTCCCCGGCGTTCGTCTGGTCCTCGCACCAGGACGCGCCGCAACGGCGCAGCGCCGCGGCGAGTTCGGCCTTCTTCAATCCGAGTAACGGCCGCAGATGCACTTTCCCCGCCGGCATGGCCTGCACCGGCCGGGGCGCCGCCAGTCCGGCCAAGCCGCTGCCGCGGGCCAGCCGCATCAACAGGGTTTCCGCGATGTCATCCTGTTGATGGCCAAACCACAGTACGCGAGCCCGGCGCTTGCGAAGCTGCCGGTCGAAGAACGCATGCCGCGCCGTCCTCGCTTCGGCCTCACTGGGTTTGGCGGGCCGATCCTCCCAGTGATCGACCGCCAGCGGTACGTGCAACGCGGCGCAGACGCGCGCGCAAAAACGTTCGTCCTGCAATGCCGCGCGGCCGCGCAGCCGGTGATTGAAATGCGCCGCGCTCAGCCGCCGCCGATGCTCGGGCCAATGCGCCCACAGCAGCAACAACAGCGCGAGCGAATCCGCGCCTCCGGAGAACGCCACCATCCACGGCTCGCGCTTCCCCGGCTGTGCCGCGTGCGCCAGCACCGCCGGATGCAACCGTTCGCGCGGCACGATCGCCGCCAGTCGCGCCGCACACTGCGGCCAGTCGATCGGCTTGCGGGCGGCCATGCACACGCTGCGCAGCGGCGCAGCAACGTCAGCTGAAGCTGAGGAACTCCTTCCCGAAATACGGCTGCA
Source organism: Opitutus terrae PB90-1 (assembly GCF_000019965.1). Classification (GTDB taxonomy): domain Bacteria; phylum Verrucomicrobiota; class Verrucomicrobiia; order Opitutales; family Opitutaceae; genus Opitutus; species Opitutus terrae. Next base: position 3,491,287 of record NC_010571.1, on the reverse strand, counting down.
GCACCTCGGGAATGTGCACGCGGCCGTCCGCCTGCAGGTTGTTTTCGAGCAGCGCCGCCAGCACGCGTGGCACCGCGAGGCCCGAGCCGTTAAGCGTGTGGACGAGTTCCGGCTTGCCGGTCTCCTTCGAACGGAACCGGATCTGCGCGCGCCGGGCTTGAAACGCTTCGAAGTTCGAACAGCTCGATACCTCCAGCCAGCGCTTCTGGCCCGCCGCCCACACTTCGAGATCGTATTTCTTGGCCTGCGCGAATCCCAGATCGCCGCCGCACATCAGCAGCACGCGGTAAGGCAGGTTGAGCTTCTGCAGGAGCGCCTCCGCGTCGCCCCGGAGCTTGTCGAGTTCCTCGTAGCTCGTCGACGGATGCACCCACTTCAACAGCTCCACTTTGTCGAACTGGTGCAGTCGGTTCAGCCCACGGACGTCCTTGCCGTAGCTGCCCGCCTCGCGCCGGAAACAGGGAGTGTAGGCACAGCGGTAGATCGGCAGCGCCGCCTCATCCACGATTTCGTCGCGAAAGAAGTTCGTCAGCGGCACTTCCGCCGTCGGCACCGCATAGAGATGATCCGGCGTCGTCTCATACATCTGCCCTTCCTTGTCCGGGAGCTGGCCCGTCGCCGTGGCGCTCGCCGCGTTGACGAAGATCGGCGGATTGACTTCGACGTAGCCGGCGCGCGCGTTTTCCTCCAAGAAGAAGTGCAACAGCGCCCGCACCATCCGGGCGCCATCGCCGACATAGAACGGGAAACCCGCGCCGGTCACCTTCGCCCCGCGCGCGAAATCAAACAGCCGCTCGAAACCCGGAATTTCCCAATGCGGCACCGCGCTGGGATGCGGCTTCTCGTGATCCCCGTGCAGCGAAAACACGACGTTTTCCTGCGGCGTCCGGCCTTCTGGCACGGTCGCGTGCGGGAGGTTCGGCAGCGAGAGCATCGCCTGCCGGAAGGCGCCCTCGGCGTCCTTCAGCTTCGCGTCCTGCTCCTTCACCTGCTGCGACACCGCTTTCATCTCCGCCACCTTGGCCTGAAACTCCGGCGAGCCTTTTGGCAGCGCCGCCATCGCGGTGTTCGCCGCCTTCTGCCGGCCGCGCAGGGTCTCCACTTCCTGCAGCTGCGTCCGCCAGGCGGCGTCGAGGGCCAGCACCGCGTCAACATCCACGTCCAGATGTTTCTTGGCGATGGCAGCTCGGACTAGGTCCGGGGATTCACGAAGGAGTTTGGCGTCTAGCATGAGGCGCCTACGTAAAACGGCCGATATAGGCAGAACAAACAATTTCCGTGCCTTGCGCCTTGGCCGCGAGGCGCCGCCACTCGGTTGCGCCGCTTTGCCGTCGACTTTGCGGGGCTCCTTTTTAGACCGCGGACAACCTTCAGCACCTCCCGCCATCAACCCGAATCTTCCTCCTCACCGGACCATTTTCCAATTCACCCGGCGCGCGCTCTTCTTTTGGGCCGGGTTGCTGCTCCTGCCGTGGCTGTTCGTCGCCGCCCTGCTGTTCTTCCCGCGCCTCGGCCGCGAACCAGCGCCCGCGACCGGACCAGCGCCCCAGTACGACGAATACGTACACAAGTGCCGCCCCGGTCCGTGGGGCGAGCTGCAGTACTCACGGATCGTGATTGAACCGCCGGACGAGTTCGCCGTGGCCGACTACTCGGTCGGCCGGCCCACCGTGTGGAATTTCCTCGGCTACTCCCGCGATCAGTTGACGATGCTTTGGCGCGAAGCCGACCTGAGCCCCGCGGACATCGCCCTCCTCGAGGAGCCCGGGCGGATGACCACAACGGACGACCGGATCGTCATCCGGCCACCGGACCAATGGGTGCTCGACCTCAGCACCGCCGCCCGGACGCGAATCTATTCCGCGCTCGCCGCTTTTCCCGAGAATCCGGATCAGCAGGAACCGTTTCGCTTTCGCGCCGACACCGCCGACGAATGGCTGGAAAACAGCCAGCTCGCGCCCGAGACCATCCAGACCGTGACGCGGTTGCTCTATCGCCGGGGGAGTTCGCTCCTGTTCTCGGATCACAACCTCGTGCTGCCGCGGCTGGCCTCCAACGCCGAACGGATTCGGTTGGTCAAAGTCCTCGCGCGCAAGTCGACCCTCCTGGTCAAGCTGCGCATCCGGCCCGACTCGGACCTCGACACGCTGACGGACTACTGGGGCCGTGGCCCGCGCCGGAAGGGGATGCGGGCGTTGCTCGAGTCGATTTCCCATCGCCGCGAGGGCATCACCATCGACGTGGCCCACCTCCTGCCGCGCTTCCCCCGCGCCCACTTGTTCACCTACCCCCAGCCGCCGGAGGAGACCTCCCCGGGTCACGACTGCCATTGGACCTCGATGAATTTTTTCAACGACCCGCCCGACGAACGGTTCAGCGACGCGGTCGCGGTGCAGGACGCGCTCGAGAACGACTATGTGCCGGTGTCCGGTCGGCTGATGATGGGCGACATCCTCGTGTTCATGCGCGACGAGAAGACCGTGGTGCATTCCTGCGTGCACATCGCCGACGACATCGTCTTCACCAAAAACGGTTCGTCCGAGGTGATGCCTTGGATCCTGATGAATCTGTCCGACGTCGCCGCGTTTTACCCGGCGGATCCTCCGCTCACCATCCGCGCTTACCGTCGCAAGGATCTCTGAGCCGGCTCAGCGACTTTTGTCGAGCCGCGCGCGCGCGCGTTGCAGCCGCGCATACACTTCGCGCGCCGTGAGCAGCTTCATGTCGCCGACCGGCGCCTGCACGACGACGTTGGTCGGGGCGTTGAGCGGATACGGCCCGCAGATCCGCGGGTCGGTGGGACCGAAGATCGCGAGCGTCCTCACCCCGAGCGCCGCCGCGAGGTGCATCGGTCCGCTCTCGTTCGAGATCACCCAGTCCGCGCGTTTGATCAACGCCGGCAGCGACAACAAGCTCGTGTTGCCCGTGAGATTGAGGAACTGCGCCGGCTGAAACGAGGCGCGATCCTGCACCAGCGTCGTGCCTGCCCAGATCACCTTCCGCGTCTTGTCATTGCGCAGGATGAGTTCGGTGAGCTGCTTGAAGCCCGTCCACGCCTTCTCCGCGCGGCGCGCTTCGGGAAACATCACGATCGGCCGCGAGCCGCCACGCCCCTCGGCGAACTTCAGCTTCAGCGCGTCGACTTCGCGAAATTTAAGCGTGCCGCGCAACTCCGGCTTGGCGCCCAGCACCGTGCAGAACTGCAGCAGGATCTCCAACGCGTGGCTCCGCCGTCCGTCGGGTGGCAGCGGCACTTTCTTGTCGTAGAAGATGCCCGACATCTCCCGCGCGTCCGAGCGACCGACCTTTCGTTCGGCGAGCACGCGCGACGTCATGATGCCGGTCCGCAGCAGTCCTTGAAAATCGAGGACATAGTCGAACTTCGTCTTCCGCAATTCGCGGATCAGCTTGAGAAACGCCTTCGCGCCGCCCTTGCGCTCGAAAATGTACGCCTGATCGACGGCCGCACAGGACCGCACCAGCGGCTCATAAATATCCCGCACGACCCACGAGATCCGCAGATCGTCGCACTGGGCCTTCATTGACGTCGCGACCTGCAGGCCGTGAACGATGTCGGCGAGCGAGGAGGGCTTGATGATGAGCAACTGTCTCATGAAACATGCCGCCGGGACGCGGTGGCGGACCTAAACTTCATGCGGCTCAGCCAAATGCAAACGTGAATCGCGGTGCGACGAGATTTTCACACCGTTCTGCAACTTCGCTCACCGCCCGGACAGCTCCTGCAGCGCCGCCAGCAGGGCATCCGGCGCGAGATCCGCGAGTCGTCCGCCCGGCGCCGTGACCGCGCGATGCCGCGGCGATTCCGGCGGATAAGGCCCGAAACGCTCCGGCGACGTCGGCCCGAAAATGGCCAGCACGCGGTTGCCGCTCGCCGCCGCCAGGTGCATCGGCCCGGTGTCGTTGCCTACGAAAACCGATGGCTGCCGCACCAGCGCGATCATTTCGTCCAGCGGGCAGCCCGTCAGGTTGAGGAATCGATCCGCGGGCGCCGCGAACGACGGCTCGGCCGCCGCGCCGGCACACCACGCCACGCGGCTGCGCGGCACCTCGTGCAGGATTCGCTGCATCAGCGCCTGAAAGTGCGGCCACGTTTTTTCCGGGCCGCGGCTGTCGGTGAAAACCACATACGTCCGGGCCGGCTCGGCCGAAGCGAAGAACTCCTTCCATGGCCAGTCGTCGCGCACGCGCAACACCAGCGGCCATTCCACCTGCACCGGCCCGCCGACGGTTGCGGCAAACGCCGCGAGGATCTCCATCGCGTGATGCGGTCCTGCGCCGCCCGGCATCTCGACGCGGCGGTTATAGAAGAGTCCGGCGCCTTCCCGCGCATCGGGCCGACCCCATTTCTCCGGTGCACGCGCCGCGGCGGTCATCAACCCGGTACGCAATAGCCCCTGCATGTCCCACACCGCGTCGAACTGTCGTCGGCGCAGCTCTCGGAGCAGCCGCACAAAACTCCCCCAGCCCGCACGCCGGCGGAAAATGATCGTTTCCTGCACGAACGGCGCGGCCGCCACCAGCCCCGCGAAGCGCTCGCGCACGATCCAGCTAATGCGCAGCTCTGGCCGCGCGCGCGCGACCGCCTGCAACACCTGCAACCCGTGCACGATGTCACCGAGCGAGGAAGGCTTGATGACCAGAAGGCTCTTCATGCACGCATCCGCAGGCTTGTGTCCGCCCTGCTTTCGTTCAACTCAATTTCCCTCCACCCCTTCATGACGTTTTCCGCCACTGACATTGCCGCCCTGCAAACGACGCTCACCGCCCGCTGGCACGAGGTGCCGCCCACTGCCGGCGGCGAAGGTTTTGCCGCGTTGGTGCAACAAAATCACCTGCGCAATTTCCAGCTCTGGCACGAGGAGGACATCGCGCGGCGCAACGATCTCGGATTTGAGGCGGTGTATCGCGCCAAGCGGAACATCGACCGCTTCAACCAGGAGCGAAACAACTTCATTGAGGCGATGGACCAGGCCATCGTCACCGCCCATCAGCCGCTGCCGACCAACGCGCCGCGCAACTCCGAGACGCCTGGCATGATGATCGACCGGCTGTCGATCCTCGCACTCAAGGAATTCCACATGCACGAAGAAACGGTGCGCCCGGATGCTCCCGCCCAGCATCGCGCCACGTGCGGCGAGAAGCTCGCGCGCATCCGCGTGCAGCGTGGCGATCTCGTCACATGTCTCGCCGAATTCCTCGCGGACCTGCGCGCGGGCCGGCGGACGTTCTCGGTCTACTTTCAGTTCAAGATGTACAACGACCCCGCGTTGAACCCACAGCTCTACCGTCACGCCGCGAAATGAAGGTGCCGTCGATCGTCCAGCGCCCGGAGTTCAGAGACAGACGAGCCGTGACTCGGCCGGCTTTCCGGTTTCCTGTGCCAGACGTCGATCCTCAGGCTCTTAGCTCTGAGCTCTCAGCTCTCGACTGACTTCGCCCATGGCTCGCGCCAGCGAACAGCCGCTCTGGTTCCCGCAGCACTGGCCGTCCTGGATCGGCCTCGCGCTGTTCTGGGTCGCGACGAGACTTCCGTGGGGCGTGCAGCGCGCGCTGGGCCGCGCGCTCGGCACGGCCGTCTATTATCTTCTTCCGATCCGGCGCCACGTCGTTCACGTCAACCTGCGACTCTGTTTCCCGGAGAAAACGGAACGCGAGCGCCGCACCCTGGCACGCGCGCACTATCACTCGCTGGCGCTCGGCCTTTTCGAAACCTGCAACGCCTGGTGGACCGACGCCGTCGCGCTGCCCCGGCATCGGCTGATCGGACGCGAGCACCTCGAACGCGCCATCGCGCTCGGCCACGGGGTGATCGTCCTCACCTCGCACGTCACCACGCTCGAGATCTGCGGCCGGATCATGACCGAGAACTTCAAGTTCGGCTGTCTCTACCGCGACCCAAACAATCCTGTCGTCGCCGCCGCGATGCGCCGGCAGCGCGAGCGCCGGATGACGATCGCCGTGCATTTCGACGATCTGAAGGGTCTCATTCGCGCGCTCCGCGCCGGCCATGCGATCTGGTATGCCCCCGATCAGGGCAAGCGCACCAAACAGACCGAGATCCTGCCCTTCTTCGGCGTGCCCGCGATCACCAACACCGCGACGAGCAAGCTGGCCGAAATGACCGGCGCACCGGTCGTGCCCTACTTCGGTCGCCGCGAGCCCGACGGCGCTTACACGCTGACGATTCTGCCGCCGCTCGAGAGCTTCCCCTCGGCAGATCCAGCCGCCGACGCAGTCCGCATAAACCAGCTGATCGAGCAGCAAATTCGGCTCGCGCCTGAGCAATATCTTTGGGTGCACAAGCGCTTCAAGGCGCGCGGTCCGGGCTACCCGGAAGTCTACTGAGCCATGGCGTTTCCCGATCCGCGCCCGTTGCGCCTTCTGGTGATCCGCTACCGGTTCATCGGCGACACGGTTTTGGCGATCCCGTTTCTGCGCAATCTCCGTCGCGCGTTCCCGCAGGCCGTGATCGACGTGCTCGCCGAGCCCGTGTCGGGCGACACGCTCGCGCACTGCCCGTACAAAAACGAACTGCTTTACTTCGCCCCGCGCGCCAAAGCCGCGTCGCCGCACCCACGCAGTTTGCTCGCCTGCGCGCGTCTGCTGCGCGCGCGCCACTACGACCGCGTCTACATTTTACGCCGCTCGTTCTCGAGCGCGATCCTGCCGCTGCTTGCGCGTATTCCGCACCGCGTCGGGTTCGCCACCGAGGGCCGGCGCTGGCTGCTGCAGCGCAGCACGCCCTATCCCGACAAGCACGAGGTCGAATGTTTCCTCGATGTGCTGCGCGCCGACGACATTCCAGTCACCGACACATGCAACGAAAACTGGAGCGATCCCGTGGTCGACGCGCGCGTGCAGGCGCGCCTGCGCGAACAAGCCGACGCGGTCGCGCCGGGGCCGGTCGCACGGCACGTGTTCGTCTGCGCAAAATCCGTGTTTTCGCCGAAAGACTGGGCGCCCGACCGCTTCGCAGCGGTGATCGCGTGGCTGATCCATGAACGTGGCTGCGTCGTCCACTTCTGCGACGCGCCCGCGAATACACCTTACTATCGCGACATCCTCGCGCAGTTGCCCGCCGCGACGCAGCGAGCGTGCCACGACTGGAGCCGCGAGCTTCCCATCCGCGAGGTGGGCTCGCTGCTGCGCGCGATGCATCTCGCGCTGGGGATCGACACCGGCCTGCTCCACATCGCCGCCTCGTTTCACGTGCCGGTCGTCGCGTTGTTCGGTCCGCTCGAACCTTGGCGCTGGCATCCGTGGGACACCGCCCACACGGTGCTCCGGCCACAGGACGTTTCGGGTGAGCGTCCACTGCTTCGGCTCTCCGTCGCCGAGGTCCAAGCCGCGATCGATCCTCATCTCGTTCTCCGCCCCTCTGCGTCCTAGCCTCATGTCCACGTCTCCCCGTTCCCTCACGCCTTTGGTGATTCGTTTCGGTGCATTCGGCGACATGGTGCTGATGATCCCCGTGCTGAAGGCGCTCCAGCAGCGCTACGGCGCTCCTTGCGATCTGCTGGGTTCCGGCCCGTGGACCGAGCCGCTGCTGCAACGCGTGCCCTCCTGCGGCGAACGCTTCTATCTCACCAGCCGTCGCGCGCCCTACTGGTTCAACCGCAGTCAGCGCGAACTCGTGCGCTGGTTGCGACGACGACCGGCCGGGCCCGTCTACGTCTTCGAGCCGGATGAGAAGCCGCTCTCGCTCTTGCGGCGCGCCGGCATCGCGCCCGAGTGGATCTGCACGCTGCGCGATTTTCCGCGTCGACCCGGCGAACACATTCTCGCGCACTCGGTCCGCCTCGCCCGGACCACGCCTCCCGGTCTCAGCTCTGCTCTCTCGACTCTGGACTCTCATCCTTCCATGCCTGATACCCGCCCGGAGTTGACCGAGGCGGACCGTCGCGATTGCGCCGAGTGGCTCGCGCAGCGCGGACTCGGCGAGGCTCCGCTGGTGCTGCTCCAACCCGGCAACAAAAAAACGATGAAGGGCGGCGACCGTCGCCGCGCGAGCAACGTCGATTACTGGTCCGAATCGAACTGGGCCGCCGTGATCGCCGGCGTGCGCGCCGCGCTGCCCACGGCTCACGTGATTCTTTGTGGCGTCCCCTCGGAACAGCCCCTCGCCGAGGAAATCGCCGCGCTGGCGGCCGCCCACCGCGACTCGGTCGTGGTCGCTTCGAGCGAGCTGCCGATTCCGCGGTTGCTCGCGCTGCAGGAGCGCGCCCACAGCATGATCAGCGTCAACACCGGTCCAGCGCACTCCGCCGCCGCGATGGGTTGCCCGCTGCTCGTGATGTTTACGCGTCACGCCCATCGTGCGGCGGACCTCTATGCACCGGTGCCCACGACGGCCGCGGTGCAGATCCTCCAGCCCGCTGAGGCCGCGCCCAATCCGGGACTAGGTTCCATCACGCCCGAAACCGTGGTGGCTGCCTGGCGCACATTGCCCGCGCGCTGAGCCAGGGGTGGAGCGGATCGGCAGTTCTGCGTTGCGGCTCGCGCCCTCCACTCCAGCGTCTGTCGTCATCGCCAATGCCTCTGCTGACGGTCACCGATCTCCGCACCACCTTCCATACCCGCACAGGCGTTTATCGGGCGGTGGACGGAGTGAGCTTCTCCGTCGAGCGCGGAGAAACACTCGGTATCGTCGGCGAATCCGGTTCGGGTAAATCCGTCACCTGCTACTCGCTACTGGGGCTGGTGCCGCAGCCGCCCGGCCGCATCGAAAGTGGCACGGCGGTCTTCGACGGCATCGACCTGCTGCACAGCCCGACGGCCCAAGTACGCGCGATTCGCGGCAAGCGCATCGCGATGATCTTTCAGGACCCGATGACCTCGTTGAATCCGTATCTCCGGATCTCCGAGCAGCTCATCGAGCCGCTGTTGATTCACGAACGAATCTCCCGCCGCGCCGCCCTGTCGCGCGCGCAGGCCACGCTCGAATCCGTCGGCATCCACGATGCCGCACGCCGCCTGCACGGTTATCCGCACGAGTTTTCCGGCGGCATGCGTCAGCGGGTAATGATCGCGATGGCGCTCATCACCAAGCCGGAGTTGCTGATCGCGGACGAGCCGACGACCGCGCTCGACGTCACGGTGCAGGCGCAGATTCTGGAGCTGATCAAGTCAATGCAGCGCGAGCTGGGCATGGCGGTGATTTTCGTCACCCACGACCTCGCCGTCGTCTCCGGGCTCTGCGACCGCGTGCAGGTGATGTATGCCGGTCGTATCGTCGAGGCGGCTGACACGCGCACGCTCTTCTACTCCCCACGTCATCCGTACACGCGCGCGCTGCAGCGCTCGATTCCGGCGCTGCAGCCGAAGGGCGCGGCGCTCTACACGATTCCCGGGCTGCCGCCCGATCTCTCCAAACCGCTGCCCGGTTGCCCGTTCGCGCCGCGCTGCGAATTCGTTCGCGACAAGTGCGTGGCCAATGTGCCGCCGTTGCTCGAAGTCGCACCCGGGCACGCGCACGCCTGCCTCCGCGCACAACAAGGGGAAATATAGAACACTTATCATCGCTCATCTTCGCTCATTCCATTCATCGCCTCCGCCCTTCATCAGCGCGGATGAGCGTAGATCAGCGTTCCCCACCGAATGCCTTCCCCGATCCTCGAACTCCACGACGTGAAAACGCACTTCCCGGTGCGCCAGGGTTTCGTGTTCAAACGCGAGATCGGCACGGTGAAAGCCGTTGACGGCGTGTCGCTGTCGATCGCGCGCGGTGAGGTGCTCGGGCTGGTCGGCGAGTCCGGCTGCGGCAAGTCCACTCTCGCCCGCACGATCCTGCAACTCGTGCCCACCACGTCGGGCACCGTGGTGCTCGAGGGGCGCAATCTCACCCACGCCTCCGCCGCGGAAGTGCGCGAGATCCGTCGCGACTTGCAGATGGTTTTTCAGGATCCCTACGCGTCGCTTAATCCGCGAATGACCGTCTATGCGACACTCGCCGAACCGCTGCTGGTGCATCGGCGCTGCCCGCCGTCCGAAGTGCCGGCCCGCGTCGCCGAGCTCATGTCACTGGTCGGACTCGCGCCGCGCTTCGTGCGCAAGTATCCGCACGAATTCTCCGGTGGACAACGCCAGCGCATCGCGATCGCGCGCGCCCTCGCGCTCGAGCCCAAGCTCATCATCGCGGACGAGCCGGTCTCCGCGCTCGACGTGTCGATTCAGGCGCAGATCTTGAATCTTCTTTCCGAACTCGGGCGGAAGATGAACCTGTCGATGATCTTTATCGCGCACGACCTGTCGGTCGTGAAGCACATCTCCGATCGCATCGCGGTGATGTATCTCGGCAAGATCGTCGAACTCGGGCCGGCGATTGCCGTGATCGAGCGTCCGCGGCATCCTTACACCCGCGCGCTGATCAGTGCCATTCCGGTGCCCAATCCCGACGCCGAGCGCGCGCGGCAGCGCATCGTGCTCGCCGGCGATCCACCGTCACCGATCAATCCTCCTGCGGGCTGCCCATTCCACCCGCGCTGTCCGTTTGCTCAGGACAAATGTCTCCTCGCCGTCCCGCCGCTGCTTCCAGCGGGTCCCGACCAACAGGCTGCGTGCATCCGGCTCGACGAGATCTGAGGCGGTTCTCCGTTCGAGCGGACTGTTGAAACGGTAGGGCACGGCCGCCGGGCGCGCCGGAAGGGCGAGTGTGCGTTCAGTGAAATCTCGGCCGGCCCAGCGGTCCCGCCCGACCTGCGGTCGTTTTCACCCCGTAACCGGACACTCAGCTCTTGGCTCAGCTCTCCGCTCTGGACTGCGTGGGCAGCCCGACCTGCCGCAGCGCTTCATACGTCGCGATTCCGGCTGCCGTGCTGAGGTTGAGCGAACGCAGCTCCGGATTCGCGTGCGGAATGGTGACGCGCTGCTCATCGCCGATCTCCGCGTGCAGCCACTCCGGCGCCCCCGAGCCTTCGTTGCCGAACACCAGTCCGTCGCCGTCTTCGAAACGCGCGTCCCAAAAGCACCGCGTGCTCTTCGTGGTGAACAGCCACAGCCGCCGCGGCGCAACCGCGCTCGCCCGGAAACTCGCCCAATCGCGGTGCTCGTGCACGTCGAGCGCCCGCCAGTAATCCATCCCCGCGCGCCGGAGATTGCGGTCGTTGATCACGAAACCCAGCGGATGAATGAGGTGCAGCCGCGAGCGCGTGAGCGCGCACATTCGCCCAACGTTGCCCGTGTTCGGGGCGATCTCCGGCTGGAACAGCACCACGTGAATCATTCGCGACATCATCGGCCGCCGCCCTCGCCCAAATCAAGCCGCCGCTGGCAGGTCGCGGCTCAGGCCCGCTCGACCCGGGCGCCGTCGTTGTCCGCGCTCAGCACGCGGGCTTCACAGGGCATCGATTCGCGCCAAAAAGCCGCGCACATCGACGCCGCGATCGGCTCCGCATTCGCCCGATAGCAGACGCAAAGCACGCTCGAACCACTTCCGCTGAGCCAGCCCGTCAACGCACCGGCCTCGATCCCCGCATCGATCGCCGCCCCCGCTCCCGGAATTTTTGGCAATCGGTAAGGCTCATGCACGAAATCCCCGACCGCCTGACGCAGCTTTTCGTAGTCGCCCGCCACGAACGCCGCCGCGAAAAACGAGGCACTGTTGAGGCTCTTCACGGCATCGGCAAACGGCAGGGTCGGCGGCAGCGCACCGCGCGATTCCACGGTGCGCAACTCCATGCTCGGCGACGCGACGACGAACGCGATCTCACGCGGCACCGTCACGCGCACGGCATCCACGTATTCGCCGGTCGCCGGGTCCGTGCGCGAGACCGTGAAGCCACCGAGCAGGCTGGCGCTGACGTTCTCCGGATTGCCTTCGACCGCGGTTGCAATCTTCACCATCGCCGGGCGCGGCAGCCGCGTTTCGTGCAGCGAGTCGAGCCCGACCAGTACGCCCGCAATGATCGTGGCGCTCGAGCCCAAGCCTCGGGCCGCCGGCACCTCGCCCTCGATCCGGTAATAAAATCCCACCGGCACTGTTCCCGCCACACGCCAGAACCGCTCCGCGCTTTGCACCACCAGCGCGTGCGTAGATTCGTCCACCGGCTGCTCCGGGAGCGGGACGAGGCCCTGCGTCCGGGTCAGGGTCACGCGGTTGTAGAGGCTCAACGCCAGCCCCTGCGAATCGAACCCGGCTCCGCAGTTCGACGTGCTCGCCGGCACACGCACGCTCACGGTATGCCGCGCTCGGTTCATCAGCGTCGGAACTGTTTCATCGCCTTATCGACGTCGCGCAGCTCGGCCTTTTTCTTCAGGGTCTCGCGCTTGTCGAAGAGCTTCTTGCCCGTGCAGAGGGCGACCTCCACCTTCACGAGCGCTTCCTTGAGATACATCCGCAGCGGAATCAGCGCGCGGCCGCCGGAATCGAGCGCCTGCTGGATCTTGCGGACCTGATGACGGTGCAGCAGGAGCTTCCGCACGCGCTTGGCGTCGTGATTGTAGATGTTGCCGAACGCGTACTGCTCGATATGGGCGTTGTGGAGCCACAGCTCGCCTTTCTCCACGCGGCCAAAGGCGTCGCTGATCTGCGCGCGCCCGGCTCGGATCGACTTCACCTCGGTGCCGTGCAACTGGATTCCGGCCTCGAAACGTTCGTCCACGAAATAGTCGCGCAGCGCCTTAGCGTTGCGGATCTCGGTGTAGCGACGGGCGTCTTTGTTGGCGGCGGCCATGGTGATCCGAACAATCTATGCACGAAAAAGGCGGCCCCGGCAATCGCCGTGCCGCCTGGTGGAAAAAAGGACAGCTCAGTTCTCGCCGACCTCGAAGCTGATCTTGCCTTCGATGATTTCGCGCAGCGCCACGTCTTCCGACGAGAGCTTTTCCAGCGACTCCACCAGCGGGCGGTTGCCCCGGCGCAGCTGCTTGACCCGGCGTGAAACCACGTTGATCAGCAGGTTCGGATCGGGAATGACCTTGAGCGCATCTTTGATGTAGTCGTCTCGCATGGTAGGCGTTACTCGGCGGTGAAAACCGTTGAGCACTACGGCGGACTGGCGGAGCGTCAAGGGCAATTTCCGGCGTGAGCCCGCGTTGCGCGTCTCCCGCTTGCGCCCTGGGCCGGGCCTCAGGCCACGTGGCACAGACGTCGTGCCCAAAGGTTGGCGGAAAGCGCGATGCGCACCCCGCGCTTCAACCAGGCGGCTGGGGCGCGAGTTCGCCGATGCCGCTGCCCTGCCAGCGTGGCCGCCCACGTCCACTCCCGGCTTGCGCCCGCGTCACGGCCCGCGACCCTCGGACCATGTTCATCGCGTGGACCACGGTTGCCGAGCGGGCTGATGCCGACCGTCTAGCCACCGGTGCGGTGGCCCGTGGACTCGCCGCGTGCGTGCAAATCGACGGCCCGGTGGTTTCCCACTACCGCTGGCAGGGCCAGCTCGAGCAGGCTCAGGAACTGCGGCTGATGTTCAAGTGCCCGGCCAGCCGGCTGAGCCAGCTGGAGGCCTACGTGCTTTCCGAACATCCTTACGATACACCCGAGTGGCTCGCGGTGCCGGTGGAGCGTGTGGGCGAAAAATACTTGTCATGGGCCAACGCCAGCTCTACCACTCCGCCCCTTTAGCAACTCGCCAACCACCCTTTCATCGCCATGTCACAGCACAAAAGTCTCCAAGGCTCCTCCGGTATCGTGATCAAACGCAACGTCCTGAAGCGTTTCGAGCGCGTCGATATCCTCAAAAAGCGCGGTCAGTGGAAAGCGGGCGACCGCGTCCAGGGCCTCCGCAAGACCAAGCCCGACGTCTGAGCCTTTCTTTTATTTTCCCGGCAGGCAGTTCCCACTGCCTGCTTTTTTTTGCCCTTACGAAATGGTCGACCTGATTCGGAATCTCGCGGATTTCATCCTCCACATCGATCGGCATCTCGCGGAGATCATCGCGAGCTACGGCGCGTGGACGTATGCGATCCTGTTCCTGATCATCTTCGCCGAGACCGGTCTGGTGGTTACGCCCTTTCTGCCCGGCGATTCGCTCTTGTTTGCCGCCGGAGCGTTCTGCGCCAGGCCGGAGACCGGCTTGGACGTGCACCTCATGGCGCTCTGCCTGTTCGTCGCCGCCGTTCTGGGGGACACGGTCAACTACTGGATCGGCGCCAAACTCGGCCCCGCGGTCTTTCATCGTGAAGACTCCGTGTTCCTGCGCCGCAAGCACCTCGATCGGGCCCATGCGTTTTTCGAAAAATACGGCGGCCGGGCGATTATCCTGGCGCGGTTCGTCCCGATCGTGCGCACGTTCGTGCCGTTCGTGGCGGGCATTGGACAGATGACCTACCCGCGCTTTCTGGCATTCAATGTCGTCGGCGGCCTCGTCTGGATCTACTTTTTCACCTACGCCGGCTTCCTGTTCGGCAATCAGCCTTTCGTGCAGAGGAACTTCAAGCTCGTGATCGTCGCCATCATCATCCTGTCGGTGATCCCCATGGCGGTGGAGCTGATTCGCAGCTGGCGCGAGAGTCGCCGCGGCGGCGTAGCCTAAACCAATGCGGTTGTTTCCGCTCGACAGGCGGCGAATCGCGCATGAGTTTCCCGGCTCTCGGTTATTTGCGGGCGTAGCACAATGGATAGTGTAGCGGTCTCCGAAGCCGTCGATCCGGGTTCGACTCCCGGCGCTCGCACCAGCCTCCAGGGTTGAGCTTGGCTCGCCCCAAACGACGATTCCGCGGCGCACGCTCCGGCGCGCCGGGCGTCCTGGCGGATCTTCCTCCCGCAACTACACCCGCGGGAACTCGCCGTGCTGCAGCTTCAGCTCGCCGCGCTGCATCTCGTCACGCGCCTCCTGCAGCCACGCGATGAGTTCGTCCACCTGATCGGGACTGATCGTAAGCACGGCCTCCTCGCCGAAGTCATCTTGCTTCAGACAAATGTGGTCGCCGCTTTCGTGGATGTAGACTTCCACTGGCTCGATTTTCTTGTCCATGATTTTGGGGTTTTTGATCGCCGCATCACGAGTTCTTCCAGTCACAAGCCGCCGCAGTTCTAGGACGACTCGCGCCGGTCGCGCCGCCCCCACTTGGGGTTGTGCGGTGCGCCGGCACCTTCCGGCCGCCTGTGATCTTCCAAGCCCGCGGCGATCCGCTTTGGGTTCACCGATTGGGGATAACGGATACGATTCGCCGCAGTCCGCTTCACGTTCAACGCACCGCCTGCGTGGCTGGCGCCAGCTGCCGCGTCGTCAGCAAAGGTGCTGCCCAACGAATCGACCATCAAAACGGCTTATGGTTGAACAACAGCTCCCCCGCAACATGTTTTCCGCCTTCATTGCAGCATCGGATGCGGAATTCTACGTAATGTTTATTCTGACAGCGGCCTATAACTGAACCATTCCCCCGTGCTTCAGTACGGGCACCGCGCTACCGATCATTAGAACCATGAATGTTGTGCAGTATTCCATCGAACCGCTGCTGCGCGTCGCCCAAGCCTTTCCGGCTACGCCGCGGATCATGGCGGACCTCGGCCGGCTGCTCCGTGACCCGGGCGCGGATCTCAAGGACGTCGTGAAGCTGCTGAAAAGCGACAGCGCCCTTGTCGCGCGGATCCTCCGGGTTGCCAACAGCGCGGCCATCGGCGCGGTCGAACATGTCGCCGCGATCGAAGAGGCTGCCGCGCTGATCGGTTTTCGGGAGATCCATCGGTTGGTGGGCGCCGTCGCGATCGATCAGTTTTCGCTCGCCACCTACCCATTGTATGGAGTTCCGGGCGCACGGTTACGCGCCAACGCCCTGTTCGTCGCCCTCATCATGGAGGAGCTCGCGCTCACCACCCGACGGGATCCTCACGCCGCCTACACGACGGGACTCCTGCGCTCCGTGGGAAAGCTCGCGCTCGAGAAACTGGCGGATCCTTCCGCCCGGCCGTTTCAGCCCACGCCTGGCGCCGATCTGGTCGCATGGGAAAAACACACGTTTGGCATTTCCGCCAACGAGGCGACCGCCGCCATCCTTCACCAATGGCGGTTTCCGGCCGGCATCTGCCAGGCAATCGCCCGGCACTTCTGGCCGACGGACTCGGGCGAACCGCTGGCTGATTTACTCAACCTCGCCGCCAGCTGCACCGAGCAGCTCGGTCACGGATTGCCGGGCGAACAACGCTACTGGATGGAATCCGCCGCGGCATTTCAGCGCTGCGGTGTTGATGCAGAGCAGTGCCAGCGCGCGGTGGATCGTGCGGCGCTCGCGTTCGAACAGCTCAGCCGAATGATCGGCTGAGTCCCCGGCGTTATCGCCCGGCTCGAGTAGCGACGACCGCCCCTCGGTTCCCGATGCGTCCGTTCCGGATCAGATATGGATTGCCTCGCCGCTCGTCGCGGCGGCGGCTTCCATCACGGCTTCACTGAGCGTCGGATGCGCGTGGATCGTCTGATGAATCTCCTCGACCGTCGCCTCGAGGTGCACGGCCAGTCCGTATTCGGCAATCAGCTCGGTCGCCTCGGCGCCGATGATGTGCGCGCCGTAGATCTCGCCGGTCTTCGCATCGCTGATCACCTTGACGAAGCCTTCGCTCTCGGCTGACGCCACCGCCTTGCCGGACGCGGTGAACGGAAACTTGCCGACCTTGTAGGCCAGCCCCTTCTCCTTCGCCGCCTTCTCCGTCAGGCCCGTGCTCGCGACCTGCGGCTGGCAATACGTGCAGCCGGGAAAATTCTTCACCCGCTCCGGCTTGCCATGTCCAAACATGCCATTGACCGCGCTGACCGCCTCGAACGTCGCGACGTGCGCCAGCCAGGGCGGCCCAACGATGTCGCCGGCCGCGTAGATTCCTTTCACGTTCGTCTGGTAGTCGTCGCCGACCTTCACGTAGTTGCGGTCGAGTTCCACCTTCAGGTTCTTGCCCAACACGCCCTCGATGTTCGCTACGACGCCGATCGCGGACAACACCGTCTCGACCTCGATCTCCTCGGTCTTGTCGCCCTTCACGAGGTTCAGCTTCACCGAATCCTTCCCCACGCGGAAATTCTCACACTTGGTGCCGACGTGGATCTTGATGCCCTGCTTCTCGAACGCACGGTGCAGCAATTTCGCCACCTCCTCGTCCTCCACCGGCAGGATCTGCGGTAGCATCTCGACGAGCGTCACCTGCGTGCCGAACGCATTGTAGAAATACGCAAACTCCACGCCGATCGCACCGGCGCCGACGATCGCGATCGACTTCGGCAGCGTCTTGCTCGCCAGCGCCTCGCGCGAGGTCATCACCCGGGCGCCGTCGACCGGCAGATCAGGCAATCGGCGCATCTTGCAGCCGGTCGCGATCAAAACATTTTTCGCCTTGAGAAACTTCCCCTTCTGCTCGCCTTCGGTGATCTCCACCATCCCCGCCGCCGGCACGGTCGCCCGGCCCACGATGTAGTCGACCTTGTTCTTGCGGAACAGGAACTCGACCCCCTTCGCCATCTGACCGGCCACGCCGCGGGAGCGCTCCATCACTTTGGCGAAATCGAAACCGACCTCCTTCACCGACAGTCCGAACGTCTCGGGCTTCTTCATCTTCTGGTAGAGCTCCGCGCTCTTCAGAAGCGCCTTCGTCGGAATGCAGCCCCAATTCAGGCAGGTGCCACCCGCTCGCTCCATTTCGACGCACGCCACGCGTTTGCCGAGTTGGCCGGCGCGAATTGCACCCGCGTAACCCGCGGGACCGCCACCGACGACGACGAGATCGTATTCAACAGTTTCAGCCATAATGGGAAGGTGTGGACTTTGGCCTCACCGTCGCCCGCGACCGAAGCACCGTCAAATTGAAACGCGCCGTGTCCAACTGCGGGAGGTGGAGCCCGCCGTCCCGCCAGGCTGAATCTCCCCGCGGCTCAAATGTGGGCCGTCTCCACCGCTCCGCCGCTCAGATATCGATCACGTCGTCCGACTTGCCGCGTTCGCGACCACCGCGATTCGTCGGCGGAGGTGGCGGTTCATCGCGGCGCCTTGGCTGCGAGCGCGTCAGCCCGCCGAGGAGCAAGTTTGTCACGCTCACGATCAGCGCCCCGCCGATTGCCGACCAGAAGCTCGCCACGTGAAACCCATCCACGAGCCGCCCCACCAGCAGGAACAACAAGGCATTGATCACGATGATCCCCAGCCCCATCGTCAGCACAATGAACGGCAGCGTGAACAGCAGCAGCACCGGCTTGAGCACCGCGTTGAACAAGCTCAGGAGCACGACGACCACCACCAGCGTCACCGCATCGTCGCAGCGAATGCCCGGCACCAGTTTGGTCGCCAGCGCCACGCCCACCGCCAGCACGGCCCAGCGGAGCAGAAGTTGAGTCATTGAACTCATCGACAATGACCGCACTGTCCGCCTGTTCCGCCCTCGGGCAATGAAAATCCTCCTCGTCCAGGATTTCCTCCGCAGCGGCGGCACCGAGCGGCAGTCCGTGCTCCTCGCCAACGCATTTGCCGAGGCCGGACACGCGGTCACCCTGCTCACGTTTCGGCCGGCCGGACCGCTCGCCGCGACGATTTCCGCGCGGGTGACGCACCGCACGCTGCAGCCTTTCGACACCACGCTCGACTGGTTCGCGCCGCGGCTGCTCGGCACCGCAGCACGACTCGCGCCCGACATCGTACTCTGTCTCGGCCGGATGGCGAACTGCTACGCCGGCGCGCTGCAGCGCCGGCTCGGCCCGCGCACCGCGGTGATTGCCACGATGCGCACCGGCAAATCGCTGCCGTGGCTGTTCCGCCGCTCGCTGCGTCAGGTGCGCGCCGTCGTGGCCAACAGCCGCGACGCGTGCGACGTTCTCGTCCAACGCTACACCGTCGACCCGGCAGGAATCACAGTCATCCACAACTCGCTGGTTTTTCCCGCGCACGCGGCCGGCGCTGGAGACGCACTCCCCGCGTCGCGCGCGGCGCTGCGCGAACAGTTCGGCGCCCGGCCGGCGACGTTCGTCCTGCTATGCGTAGCGATGTTTCGTCCGGAGAAAAACCAGCGCGAGCTGATCGAGATCGCCGCAGGACTGCCGGCGGAGTTCGACTGGCAGCTGTGGCTGGCCGGCGATGGGCCCGCGCGCGCCGACTGTGAACAGCTCGCCCGCGCGAAAAACTGCCTCGATCGCGTCCGGTTTCCCGGCTTCCTGCGCGATCCGTCCGCACTTTATGCAGCGGCCGACGTGGCGGTGCACGCGTCCGCGAGCGAGTCGCTGTCGAATTTCCTGATCGAGGCGCAGGCCCACGGACTGCCGGCCGTCGCCTACGCCGCGCAAGGCATCGCAGAGTGTTTCGTTCCTGGGCAAACCGGTTGGGTGATTCCGCGCGGCGAACGCGATGCGTTTCGCGATGCGCTCGAGCAACTCGCGCGCGCCACGCCGCCAGCACGCGCCGCCCGTGCCGCCGCCGCCCGGGATTTCGCACGCAACACCTTCGATCCGGCCCGCCAGGTCGCGGCTTATCTCGAGCTGTTCAGCCGGTTGCGCGGCTGACGCGTCGCGTCGGCGCTGCGCGCGCTTTTGGCCGCTCCTGACAGCGTTATGTCAGGAGACGCCCCGCTCGTGATCAGCGGAGTTGCCTTCGCCGGCTCGATGCCCATCCGTGCACGCTGTGGTCAAGTCCTCCCGCCCTGCTCCCGAATGCATCCGCCTGCGCGGCGTCCGCCAGAATAACCTGAAAGGGTTCGATCTGGACGTTCCGCTCGGCCGTTACATCGCGGTCACCGGGCTCAGCGGCGCGGGCAAGTCCTCCCTCGTTTTCGACACGCTCCACGCCGAAGGCCAGCGCCGCTACGTCGAGACGTTCAGCGCCTACACCCGGCAGTTCCTCGATCTTCTCAACAAGCCCAAGGTCGACTCGATCGAGAACATCCGACCATCGATCGCCATCGAGCAGACCAACACGGTCAAAACCTCGCGCTCGACGGTCGGCACGATGACCGAGCTGACGGATTTTTTTAAAGTCTGGTTCAGTCACGTGGCCGAGTGCTTCGACCCCGAGACCGGCGAGAAGGTCGAGGACGACAATCCGCAGAGCATCTGGGCCAAGACCTCTGCGGCGCATCCCAACCGAGCCGTGATCGTAGCCTTCAAGGTCACCAAGCCCGCGAACCTCACCTGGCCGGAGATTCTCCAAAACCTCAAGGCTCAGTCCTACGTTCGGGTCCTGCTCGCCGCCGCCGCAGCCGCTACCCGCAACCCACCGCAGCTGCACCGGCTGGAGGATTTGCTCAGCGCCAGCTCCGATCCGGCGACGATCCACCCTCAGCTCTCCGGCGCGTCGGAACTTTTCGTCGTGCAGGATCGGATCACGATCGCCGCGGCCGAAAAGCCCCGGTTCCTCGAAGCCGTCGAAACCGCGCTCCACTTCGGCCAGGGCCAGGTGCACCTGTTCGCCGCGGATGGTTTCGCCGAGCTTGGTCACTTCTCGCGTGGACTGCACTCGCCCAAAACCGGCCGCACCTTCCGCGCCGCGACGCCGGCGCTGTTCTCGTTCAACTCGCCGCTCGGCGCGTGTCCGCACTGCCGCGGGTTTGGCCGGGTGATCGAAATCGACTACCGGCTCGCGGTGCCGGACCAGTCGCTCTCGATCGACCAGGGCGTCATCAAGTGCTGGGAGAGCGAAATCTACGGCGAATCGAAAAAGGACCTCTACGTCTTCACGAAGAAGAAGCGGATTCCGACGAACGTCCCGTTCGCTTCGCTCACGCCAGAGCAGCGCGACTACGTGATCAACGGCGAACCCGGCTACGGCGAGGAGAACGGCAAGACGTGGCCGCAGTACTGGTATGGCGTGAAGGGTTTCTTCCGCTGGCTCGAGAAGAACACGTACAAGATGCACGTGCGCGTGTTCCTGGCGCGCTATCGGGCCTACAACCCGTGCCCCGCGTGCGGCGGCCAGCGGCTGCAGCCCGAAGCGCTGTGCTGGAAATGGCAGGGGCGCACGCTCCCTGATCTCTACCAGCTGCCGGTCTCCGATCTGCTCGCGCAGCTCGCCTCCAAAGCGGCCCGGCACGGGCACGACACCGCGAGGAAATCGGATTCACGCAGCGAAACACTCGCCTACGACTCGATCGTCACGCGGCTGCGTTACCTCGAACAGGTGGGACTCGGTTACCTCACGTTGGATCGCCAATCGCGCACGCTGTCGGGTGGCGAGGTCGAACGCGTGAATTTGACCAGCTGCCTCGGCACCTCGCTCGTCGATACGTTGTTCGTGCTCGATGAACCGAGCGTCGGGCTGCATCCGCGCGACATCGATCGGCTGATCGCGATCATCCGCACGCTGACGAACGCCGGCAACACGGTGGTCGTTGTGGAGCACGATGAGGCCATGATCCGTGCCGCCGATCACGTGATCGAGGTCGGTCCCGAGCCCGGCGGCCGCGGCGGACACATTGTGTTCGAGGGCACCGTGTCCGAGATGCTCCGCTCGCGCGAAAGCGTGACCGGCGCCTATTTCTCCGGTCGGGAGACGATCGAAACACCTGCGCGCCGCCGCCCTGTTTCCCTGGGAGCGCGGGCGTCCCGCCCGCAATCAGCGAACGCTGCTGCGCCGTCCAGCTCCCCGCAGTGGCTCACGTTCACCGACGTCTCGAAGCACAACCTCGCTCATCTCACGTTCCGGCTGCCGCTGGGCCGTTTCGTCTGCCTCAGCGGCGTCTCCGGCTCCGGCAAATCGACGCTGCTCGACAACGTCATCTACCAAGGCCTGCTCACGCAACGGCTGCAGCTGGCGGAAGATCCCGCCGAGATCAAAGCGATCACGCCCGCGCCCGACACCGCGCCGTTTGGCGAGCTCGTCCTTGTCGATCAGTCGCCGCTGTCGAAAACGCCGCGCTCGAATCCCGCGCTCTACTCGGAGGCATGGGAGCTGATCCGCGAACTCTACGCTCGCACGCCGGCCGCGCAGGAAGCGGGCTTCAACAGTTCGAGCTTCTCGTTCAACAGCGGTGAGGGTCGCTGCGAGCACTGTCAGGGACTCGGCTACGAGCGCGTGGAGATGCAGTTTCTCTCCGACGTGTTCGTGCCCTGCCCGATCTGCGACGGCCGGCGCTTCAAGCCCGAGGTGCTCGCGATCCAGTGGAACGGCCGCTCCGTCGCCGACCTGCTCGCGACGAGCATCAATGACGCGCTGCCGCTGTTCACGGAACACCCGGAGATCCATCGACGGCTCGCCGCGCTCGAGACGGTGGGTCTCGGCTACCTGACGCTCGGCCAGCCGCTCAATACGCTCAGCGGCGGTGAATCGCAGCGGCTGAAGCTGGTCCGCTATTTAGGCGACTACACAGCTCAGGAGGTCGGTTCGCCCTATCCGAATTCCGCCGGCGCCCTGCTGCTCCTCGACGAGCCGACGACCGGTCTGCACCGTCATGACGTCAAGCGATTGCTATCCGTCTTGCACGCGCTCGTCGACCGCGGCCACAGCGTCGTCGTGATTGAGCACAATCTCGACGTGCTGAAATCCGCCGACTGGCTGATTGAGATCGGCCCCGACGCCGGCGCAAACGGCGGACGTATCGTCGCCGAGGGCACGCCGGAAGACGTGGCCGCGGCGAACACCGCCACGTCGCCCTTCCTGCGCGCAGCGCTGGAGGCAGAGTCTGGCGGCAGGACTCCAGAGCTGAAAGCAGCCGAGTCGGCCGCCCGCAACGGGGCGTCTGCACTTCAACCCTCAACTTCAAACCTCAACTCGATCTCAAGCTCGCTGGAGATCGAGGGCGCCCGCGAGAACAACCTCAAGAACCTCTCCGTCGCGATTCCGCACCGCCAGCTGTCCGTGGTCACCGGCGTTTCCGGCTCCGGCAAGTCGACACTCGCCTTCGACATCGTGTTCGCGGAGGGCCAGCGGCGGTTCATGGAGTCGATGTCGCCCTACGCGCGGCAGTTCGTCGAACAGCTGCCCCGCCCCGCCGTCGACCGGCTGACCGGCATTCCGCCGACCGTCGCGATCGAACAGCGCGTCACGCGCGGCTCGCGCAAGTCGACGGTCGCGACGATCACCGAGGTGGCCCAATATCTTCGGCTGCTCTACGCGCGGCTCGGGATCCAGCACCACCCAGAAACCGATCAGCCGGTCGAACCGCTTTCGCCGGCACAGCTGAAATCGCTGCTCAGCCGCGTTCTCTCCGAAAACCCAAAGGCCAGAAAAGCGCGCCATCTCTATCTCTGCGCGCCGCTCATCCGCGGGCGCAAGGGCCACCACCAGCCCATCGCCACGTGGATCGCGAACCAAGGCTACGAGCTAATGCGCGCGGATGGACAGCTCACGCGCGTCGACGCGTTCCAGAAACTCGACCGTTATCGCGAACACGACATCGAGGTGGTCGTCGCGGATCTGAAAACCGGGAGCCCAGCGTCCAGAGCCAAGAGCAAAAGTTCTGGCTCTCAGCTCTCCGCTCCCAGCTCTCGGCTGTCCGAGGCGCTTCGCCTCGGCAAGGGCTCGTGCTTCCTGCTCACCGAACGCGGCGAGATCCTGTCCTGGTTCTCCACCACGCGCACCGACATCCACACGGGCGAGTCTTTTCCGGAACTCGACCCAAAACATTTCTCGTTCAACTCGCCCCGCGGCTGGTGTCCCACCTGTCGTGGACACGGCCGCGTGTTCCCGTGGATGCTCGAGCCAGATGAAGACGCCGAGGACGATCCGGCTGCCCGGCTCCGCGAGTTCGGCATCGACTCCGCGGACGACGTGTCCGACGCCGGCCAGCCCTGTCCCGAATGCCACGGTGCCCGGCTCAACCGGATCGCTCGCGCCGTGAAGCTTCACTTCAAAGCTCCGGGGCGCCGCGGCCGCCGGGCTCCTGCTCGAGCCTCTCAACCCTCAGCGCTCAACTCTCAACCCACCTACGCGCTTTCGCTGCCCGAACTGTTGACGTCGACCCCGGCCCACCTGCTGGCACATCTGCGCGAGCTGGATCTCGACGCGCGCGGCCGGCTTATCACGCAAGACATCATCCCGCAGATTGAGGAGCGTCTCCGGTTTCTGGACCACGTGGGTCTCGGCTATCTGTCGCTCGAACGCCCGACCGAAACGCTCTCCGGCGGCGAAGCGCAGCGCATCCGACTCGCGGCCCAGCTCGGCTCGAATCTCTCCGGCGTGCTCTACGTGCTCGACGAGCCGTCGATCGGCCTGCACGCGCGCGACAACGACCGGCTGATCGAAACGCTCCAATCGCTGCGGGAAAAGGGCAACACGCTCCTGGTCGTCGAACACGACGACGAGCTCATGGAGCGCGCCGACCGCATCATCGACCTGGGCCCCGCAGCAGGCGTTCACGGCGGTGAGCTGTTGGCCAACGGCACGCCCGCGGAGATCAAGCGCAGCGCGAAATCGCTCACCGGACTCTTCCTCAAGAAAGGCATCGCGCATCCGCTCCGCGGCGAGTATCGGCCGGCAATGTGGCATGGGCGTCTCGCCCGTGTGGCGACACGCGCGAAGGCCAAACTCACGGGCGGGACGCCCGTGCCACAGCAGTGGCTCGAGCTTCGCGGCGCCTTGTTCCGCAATCTCAAGGGCTTTGACCTACGACTCCCACTCGGACGGTTGATCATGGTCGCCGGTCCTTCCGGCGCCGGCAAATCGACGCTCTTCCGCGACGTGCTCGATCCCGCCGTCTCGTTCGCGATCAAGGAACAGAAGGCGTCGCTCACCGGCCGCGAGTTCGTGAAGGCCACCGGCTTTGTCGTTGCCGACTCTCATCTCTCAACTCTCAGCACTCAACTGCCGTTTGCGGAGCTCCGCGGAGCAAACGGCTTCAAACGGGTCATCGAGGTCGACCAATCCCCTATCGGCAAAACGCCGCGCTCCACGCCGGCGACCTACCTCGGCATCTTCGATCTCATCCGGCAGTTCTTCGCGTCGCTGCCCGAAGCGAAGATCCGCGGCTACACGGCGTCGCGATTTTCCTTCAACACCACCGGCGGACGCTGCCCCACCTGCGAGGGCGCGGGTCGGATCAAGCTCGAGATGGCGTTCATGCCGGACACTTACCTGCCGTGCGACGACTGCCACGGTCTGCGCTACGGCCCGGAGCTCGCGGACATCACCTGGAAAGGCAAAAGCATCGGCGAGGTGCTGCAGCTCACGTTCGAGGAAGCCGCGCAGTTTTTCGACTTCCACTCGCAGCTCGCGCAGGTCTGCCAGCTCATGGTCGATTGCGGCCTCGGCTACCTCACGCTCGGCCAGTCGTCACCCACGCTCTCCGGCGGCGAAGCACAGCGGCTCAAGCTCGTGACCGAGCTTTCCGCCGGGCTCGCCAGCTACCGCGAGCGCAGTCGCGGCGAGCGTCCGCGCAATCTTTACCTACTTGAGGAGCCGACCATCGGGCTCCACCTCAGCGACTGCGAGAAACTGATCCGCGTGCTGCACTCGCTCGTCGATCAGGGGCACACAGTCATCGTGATCGAACATCACCTCGATCTGCTCGCCGAAGCCGACTACATCGTCGAGCTTGGTCCGGTCGGCGGTCCGGATGGCGGCGAGCTACTCTACCAAGGCGAACTTGCCGGCTTGTTGAAGGTGCGCGGCAGTCCCACCGCCCCCTATCTCCGCGCGAAACTCAACGGCCACCGCCGCGCCCAACCGTAGCGGCCCGGCCGACACGACGGTCTTGGGGACGCGACGCCCTCGTCGCGTCGTTCCGCATTCGCCAGCCCAACCGCCGCGACGAGGGCGTCGCGGCTCCATGTAGCCGGGGTGGGTGCCCCGGGCCTACCATGATCGCACCCTATTGGGTTCCCGTAGCCAACCTCAGCGCGTGGCCGCCGCGGCGGTGTCGTGCACCTTCACGGCTTCCTGAATCACCTTTAACAACTCCGGGAGCGACACCGGTTTTAACAGATACCGGAACAACGCGGCCTCGTTCACGCTGCGCATCAGCATTTCCGGCTTCATGTAGCCGGTGACGAGGATCCGCTGCATGTGCGGATACTCTTCGCGCGCACGCACCAAAAAATTCATGCCGTTGCCGCCGGGCATCAGGTGATCGGCGACCACCACCTTGAACGCTTTCTTGTGCAAAATGAACTCCGCCTCGCGCGCCGAGGTCGCCGTCGTCACTTCGTAGAACGGCTCAAGCGCCGTGGTGAAGACATCGAGTAACGGTTTCTCGTCATCGATCAGCAACACGGCACTCTTCTGCGTTTCGGCGGCAGGTGCGGGTTGCGCTGGCTTCATCGCCGTGATCGTGCGGGCCGCTGCTTTCTTGGCAAATCGAAACCGGCCGCCGTCCGCTGGGCTTTTGGTTTGCCAGTTCCGGAGGTTGAACCTTAGGTCGCCCTCGTCTGCCTCATGGAAACCATCGATCTGCCGCAGGCCGCGCGTCTGGGGACGTTGCCAGACCTCCCATCCGGAGCGTTCACCGCTGAACGCCTGCTGGCGCGCAATGCTTCCGGCACGACGGCGCTGCACCTGATTGCGCGGCACGGCGGACTCAAAGTGCTTCCTCCCGCGCTGCTCACCGAAGCCCACCTGACGGTCCGCAACGACGCCGGCTACACGCCGCTCCATCATGCCGCCGAATCCGGTCACCTCGGCGACGTGCCGGGCGAGCTCCTGCGCGCAGACCTGCTCGTATCCGCCAGCAACTCCGGCTACACGGTTTTCCACGTCGCCGCTGCCAACGGACACCTCGACCAGATTCCCGCCGAGCTGATCACCGCGGAGGTGATTCTAGCGAAAAATCACCTTGGCAACACACTGCTCCACGAAGCGGCGGAGAACGGCACGCTGGATCGGGTGCCGGCCGAGTTCGTCACGGGCGACCACTGTCGTCACCGCAACCTCGGCGGCGAAACCGTGCTGCACGTTGCGGCGCTCAATGGTCATCTCAACCAGCTGCCGCCGTCGCTGCTCACGGCGGGCCTCTTGCTCGAAAAAACCACCGCAGGCGATACGGTCATCCACGCCGCCGCCATCGCCGGCCATCTCGAGCAGATTCCCGCGTCGCTGCTCACACCCGACCATCTCGTCATCGCGAGCAAAAGCGGATTTACGGCGATTCACGCCGCCGCCGAATCCGGTCAGCTCGCGAAGATTCCCCGGGCCTATCTCACCGCCGATCTGCTGCTCACACGCAACGACAATGGCGACACCCCGCTCCACGCCGCCGCCTACGAGGGCCACCTCGACCAGGTGCCGCTCGCGCTCCTGACGGCGGAAAATCTCAACGCGCGTAACTACGACGGCGTGAGCGTCGGCCGCACGGCGATCACCCGTGGCTTCGCCGAACAGATTCCCGTGGCGCTGCGGCCGAAGACACCAGGACCGTTGCGCCGCTTTCTGGAACGCAACGGCCTGCTCCGCCCGCCATTCTGAGGGCCGACGGCTCGCCCCAGTCGGCTTCATCCTTCCTCGCCCAGACTGGCATTTCTTGCGCTTCCCCGCGCGTTTTCTGCCGAACCGGAACGCGGGCTTGCGCCGCCGGACGCAAATCGCCACATGTGAGCGTTTTTAATTTCTCATGAGCACCACCATCACAGCCATCACGGCCCGCGAAATCATCGATTCGCGCGGCAATCCGACGGTCGAAGTCGACGTTAAACTCGCTTGCGGCGCTCTCGGCCGCGCGGCCGTTCCGTCCGGTGCGTCTACCGGCGAACACGAAGCCATCGAGCTCCGCGACGGCGACAAGGCCCGCTACGGCGGCAAGGGCACGCTCAAGGCCGTGGCCAACGTGAAGTCGAAGATCGCGCCCGTGCTGACCGGCTTCGACGCGCTCGACCAGATCGGCGTCGACAAGGCGATGCTCAAGCTCGACGGCACTTCGACCAAGTCGAAGCTCGGCGCCAACGCCATCCTCGGCGTCTCGATGGCCACCGCCAAAGCCGCCGCCATCGCCGTCGGTCAGCCGCTCTACAAGTATCTCGGCGGGCCGAACGCGAAGGTGCTGCCGGTGCCGATGATGAACATCATGAACGGCGGCGCGCACTCCGATGCCCCAATCGATTTCCAGGAATTCATGATCATGCCGACCGGGGCGAAGACCTTCTCCGAGGCGCTCCGCATGGGCTCCGAGGTTTTCCACGCGTTGAAGAAGGCGCTCAAGGACAAGGGCCTCGCCACCGCGGTCGGCGACGAGGGCGGGTTCGCCCCGAAGCTCGAGTCGACCGAGGCCGCGCTGGACATCATCGCCGTCGCGGTGAAGAACGCCGGCTACAAGCTCGGCAAGGACATCAACCTCGCGCTCGACGTCGCCGCCTCCGAATTCTACGTCCCGGCCAAGAAGCACTACGTGTTCAAGAAGTCCTCCGGACAAATCATGTCCGGCGACGATATGGTCGAGTTCTACAAGAAGCTCACCTCCCAATACCCGATCATCTCGATCGAAGACGGCTGCGCCGAGGGCGATTGGGCCACGTGGAAGAAGCTGACCGACGCCATCGGCGACAAGGTTCAGCTCGTGGGCGACGATCTCTTCGTGACGAACACCGAGTTCCTCAAGAAGGGCATCGAGACCGGCACCGCCAACTCGATTCTCGTCAAGGTCAACCAGATTGGCTCGCTCACCGAAACGTTCGACGCCGTCGAGATGGCCAAGGAAGCGCGCTACACCGCGGTCATTTCGCACCGTTCCGGTGAGACCGAGGACGTCACGATCTCCGATATCGCCGTCGCGACGAACGCCGGCCAGATCAAGACCGGATCGCTCTGCCGCACGGACCGGATCGCGAAATACAACCAGCTCCTCCGCATCGAGGAAGAGCTCGGCGCCAGCGCAATCTACGGCGGCAAGATGCGCGGGCTGTAAGCCGGCGCGTTCCGATTCACTCCTTGATCGCACCGCCGGTGCGATCCGCACGAAGGGCCGGTTTCCACCGGCCCTTCTTCCTTCCTGCCGAAGCATTCCTAGCCGTTTGCGACCAAATCGACCGGATTTGCCCCTGGCGGCGAACCCTCTCATCGAAGAGCGTGTCTGGCGGTGGGTTCCCCTTCACGAGCAGGCGATCGGCTGCGAGCAATCGCCTCGACTCCGCCCCCAAACTCCCTCCAATCGTCAGGCGCCGACTGCATGAAATCCTCTTTCTTCACCTTCTGCACCGTGGCCGCAGGCCTTGCATTGAGCACGGCGCTCGCCGAGGAAAAACGCAGCGAACCGCCGCCGAAGCAGGCCACCAAGGAGGAAATCCAAGCTCGCCTGGCCGAGCACGCGAAGAAGAAAGCCGAAGCGGCGCAGGCCAATGCGGCGGCAGAGAAGCGCAACGAGACCAAACCTGCTGAAGCCGCCATCGGCGCTCCCGTGGCTCCCGCCCAGCCCGGCAAGGCGCCGGATCAGACGGCCGCAGCAAAATCGGCCAAGGAGGAAACGCCGACGGTCTTGCCGAAGATGGAAGTCCAGCGCCCGCGGATCACCGAACTCGACCGCCAACTGGACAAGCAGAACCGCGAGATCGCGCGCGAAAAACAAGCCACCAAGCCGACCAAACTCGACGAGACGCTGAATGGTCCCGGCATCTCCAAGGCCCTCTCGATTTTCGGCGGTCAATCGAGCGACGACCGTGCCTCGATCGCCCAGGAGCGCGTCGCGATGATGGAAGAGGAAAAGGACCTCATCGAGGCCATCGCGCAGGCGCAGACGAAAGAGGAAAAGGAAGAGCTCCAGAAAACGCTCGATTCGATGCGCGCGATGCGCCGCGAGCTCGAGCAGTCAGTGCGCTAAGCGTCTGTGGGAGCGCGGCCGCCCTCGGCCGCTCGTCACGTTTCATTCTCCCGCCGGTCGCAACCACGCCGAGGCGCACCACAGCACCGGCGCCTGCCCGTGGAAATCGCCGGCCCCGCGCCGCGCATCGAGATAACCTTGCGCCGTCGGCTTCTGCCCCATCCCGAGGCAAACTTCGCCCACGTTCGCCTCGGCGTCGAGAGTGCCGGTGAGCGCCAGCCAACCTTTGCGCGCCGCGGGACCATAGGTCGATTCGTCCAGCCAGCCGTTCTTTACGCCGGTGATCATCGCAAACGTGAACATCCCCGTGCATGAGCTCTCCGGCCAGGCGTTCGGATCATCCACCAACTGGTGCCACATTCCCTCGCCGTCCTGTGTCGCGAGCAACGCCGCCATCATCTTCCGATAGCCGCTCATGATCGCTTCGTGATAACGGCTCTCCTTCGGCAGCACGCGCAGGAGCTCGGTCATGCCGGCGGCCATCCAGCCGTTACCCCGTCCCCAATGAAACCGGCCCTCGTCGCCGTGAAAAAACAATCCGTTCGGTTGCTGCAATCGTTCCAATGACACGACCATTCCGCGCGCCGCACGCTCCAGGTAAACTGGATCTTCGGTCGCGCGGTACGCCTGCGTCTGCAGCGCTCCGATCATATACATGTCATCGATCCAGAACCGCGTCTGCCGGCTCAATCCGTCTTCACGCGGCAGCGACCATTGCAGGTCCGCGCGCCACATCCCCTCACTGCGCGCCTGCTTGTCCCCCGTTTGCAGGAAAATCTCGAGCGGGAGCACCCCGAACACCGACCAGTCGACGTGCTCGCGTTTCGGAATGAGAGCGTCATTCGCCGGCACCATCAGCGCCCGGTAGCGTGCGATCAGCCGCTCGCGCAGCGCAGCGTCTCGGCTGAGATCGGCGAACGTGAGCGCGCCCTGCCACGTGCACACCTGCGCGTAGTGGATCACCTGATCCGGCGGCATCAGCATGTTGTCGCGCGCGAGAAAATTTTCCGCCACGCGCCGGCCGATCTCTTCCGGCGACCGCCCCGCCGGCCACTCGCCCGCGCAACAATCGCTCCCGACGACTCCGGCCACGAGCAGCATAGCGAGCGCGGTTTTCATGCGAACGAGTATGCGAGCGAGACCGCCAACGTCACGCCAATCCCCCGGCATGAAGGGGTTAAGCCTCGTCTGGTGTTGAGCCGGTGCTACACCAGCCCTAGAGGTTGGCCCACCCCTATGAATCGCTCCGAATTCGTCCGGAACTCCTGCAAATGGATCGGCGCCGCCGCCACCGGCGTGTGCCTCGCGAAGGTCACCGGGCGCGCCGCCGACGCGCCCGCTGAAACACCGAGTGTGCCCGTTGCTGACGAAGCCCTCCGCAAGCAGCTCGCGCAGGCGGAAGGCACGAACCAGTTCGTGAACAACTGGCTCGCGGACCTCTTCGATGCGATCGACAGCACGCTCGACAAGCCCGCTCAGACGAAGCTCCTGGAGGCTTGTGGCCGTGGCTGCTTCAACCGGCACGAATTCAAGCGCGCCATCGCCCGCGACGGCAGTGGCGACCTCGACAAGCTGATCGCCGCCTACAAACGGAATTTCGAGATTTGGCGCGAGGGCGACTTCGTCCACATCCGTTACGGCGAGAAGTCTCCCGGCTGCTACTGCCCGGCGGCCCGAAACCGGCCGGCAAAGCCGAACGACATTCACTGCGAGTGCACGCGGACCACCCACCAGACGATTTTCGAAACCGCGTTGGGCCGACCGTTCAAGGTCGACGTACTCCAGTCCATTCGGCGCGGCGGGCAGACATGCCATTTCCGCGTTCATCTGCAGCCAGTCGAGACCGCCGGCTGACGCTCGGCCGCGACGCTCTCGTCGCGCCGATCGCTACTCCACGCTCAGAATATACCCGCGCAGGTATTCGCTTTCCGGCATGGTCACCAGCACCGGATGATCTGCCGGCTGGTGGCAGTGCTCGAGCACCCGCACCTTTCGCTTCGCGTCCGTGGCCGCTTCCGCGAGCACGCCGCGGAGCTCCGCATCATGCATGTGATGCGAACACGTGTAGGTGGCCAGCACGCCGCCCGGCGCAAGCCGCTGCATTGCGCGCAGGTTGATTTCCTTGTAGCCCCGCAGCGCTCCCTCGAGCGCGCTCTTCGACTTCGCGAACGGCGGCGGGTCGAGAATGATCACGTCCCAGAGCGGCTCCGCCGCGCGACCGGGCGCGTTGAACCAGTCGAAGACGTTCGCGACACCGAATTCCGCATTGAGCCGGTTCTGCGTCGCATTGCGCCGGGCCGCCGCCACGGCGTCCTCCGCGCTGTCGAGCCCGAGCACCTTGCTCGCTCCGGCCCGCGCGGCGTGGAGGGCGAAAGCGCCTTGGTTGCAGAACGCATCCAGCACGCGCTTCCCCGCGCAGTACGCCGCCACCCGCCCGTGTTGCGCACGCTGGTCGAGATAAAAGCCGGTCTTTTGTCCGCCCTGCAGATCGAGCCAGTAGTCGAGCCCGTCGACCTTCACCCATCGTGGCTCCCACGGGCGTCCGGACCGAGTGCGCACCTCCAGCGGTAGACCTTCGAGCCGCCTGATCGGTGCGTCGTTGCGGAAAATGATCTCGTCCGGCGACAGCAGGGCATCGAGCGAATCGCTGATCAACGTGCTCCGCTGTTCCATCGCGAGCGTTTGCACCTGTAGCACCAGGGTACCGCCAAACTGATCGACCACGACGCCCGGGAGGTCATCGGATTCCGACCAGACCAATCGCCGGCACGGCGTTTCGGCCCGTACATCGGGACGCTTGCCAACGCTGGCCCGCCGCGCGATTGCGCGCTCGATCGCGGCTCGGAGGTAAGCGGCGTCGAGTTCGATGCGTTCCCGGCTCAGCCGTCGCCAGACAATCTGCGATTTTGAGTTGTAGATGCCGGTGCCCAGAAAACGCCCCTGCCGATCGCGGCATTCCACCACACTGCCGTCGTGCTCCGGAGGAAGAAGGTTTTCCACCTCATTGGCGAACACCCACGGATGCCCGGCGAGCACGCGCGGCTTCGCGTTGGGTTTCAGTTTGAGGCTGTGGGGAGCGGGACTGGTAGCGGCGGTCACGTCCGCAGTCTTCATCGATCCCGCCGCACGACCATGACAAAATTCGCCTCGTCACCGCGCGCCCCGCTAGAAAACAGTCGAGCCGCGTTGCCCCACCCAGAGCACGCGGCTACGGAACCTTAGCGATTTTCAGTCGCTATTCGTCGTCCTCGACTTCGACCTCATACCGCTGGCGCCACTCCGTCGCGACGAAGGCAATGCCCCACATCATGGCGAAGCTGAGGAACGCAGCGATAGCCAGGAAAGCTTTCATGGCCCTTTTATCGGCCACTTTCCACCCACGCTTGAATCGCAGGCCGGCAGGTCAAAACCTTAACAGCTTTCTTACGCCGGGCCAAAGGCCTGCAAAACCGTCACGAACGAACGCCCGCTCGGACCGGAATCCCATAATGAAAGCCTTCCGCGTCTTCGTAACCAATCGGCGCGTCATAGGCGGCGGTGACCAGCTTTGCCATGCACAGGACGTAGGCGGCACAGGCGAAGAACGGGGCGAGGGGCATCAGGGAAAGCATGAAGACACAGTAATGGGTATTCCCAAAACGCCAGCGTCGTTTTCCATAGAAAATGCGACTTGACCCGTTTCTTACAAACGGTCGCAGCCAGGCCGCCCGCCAGCCGGTGCACCGCCCTCCCTCAGCCGCATCTCTGCGCCGCAAGGTCTTGCACTCCGCGGCGGATTCGGCGCCACGCCTCCGCACGGGCCCCCCGGCAAAATTAGCCTTTCTCCCTGCGACGTTCCCCGCTTTGCTGACCCTTTATCTTTTTTCGCCCGCTCGATCCTTTCATGTCGCCTGCCCAAGAAATCGCCCGCCGCCGCACCTTCGCCATCATCTCGCACCCGGACGCAGGCAAGACCACGCTCACCGAGAAGTTTCTGCTCTACGGCAACGCCATCCATCTTGCCGGTACGGTCACCGCTCGCAAGAACCAGCGCGCCACCGCCTCCGACTGGATGGAACTTGAGAAGCAGCGCGGGATTTCCATCAGCTCGACGGTCTTGCAGTTCGACTACTCCGGGTTCGCGGTGAACCTGCTCGACACGCCCGGCCACAAGGATTTCTCGGAAGACACTTATCGCGTGCTCACCGCCGTCGATGCAGCGCTGATGGTGATCGACGCTGCCAAGGGCGTGGAGGCGCAGACGCGAAAGTTGTTCGAGGTCTGCCGGCGCCGCGGGATCCCGATCTTCACGTTCATGAACAAGTGCGACCGGCCGACGCGCAACGCGCTCGAGCTGCTCGACGAGCTGGAAAGCGTGCTGGGACTCCAGTCGTCACCGGTCGTCTGGCCGCTCGGAAACGGCCCGTCGTTTCGCGGCGTGTTCGATCGCCGCACCCGGCAGGTGCACTTGTTTGAACGCGTGCCGGGCGGCGCGTTTCAGGCGCCGGTGGAAGTTGCGTCGCTCAGCGACCCGATCGTGCGCGAAAAACTCGACGACTACACCTACGAGCAGGTGAAGGAGCAGCTCGAAATGTTGGATGGCGCCGGCCATCCCTTCAATCTGGCGGCCGTGCGCGCTGGCCAGCAAACGCCCGTCTACTTCGGCAGTGCGATCAACAACTTCGGCATTCAGCTGCTCCTCGACGGATTCCTGAACGATTCCGTGCCGCCCGCCCCGCGCCGCAGCGCGAAGCCTTTCAACGGCACCGCCCAGAATGGAGCCGTAACGCCCCCCTCCCAGCGTGACAATTCGGCAGCCGGAGTCGCCGCCCCCGGTCCCGGCTCAACGAGCCCGGCTGCCGTGGCTCTCAACTCTCAACCCTCAACTCTCAACTCGCAGATCGTTCCCGTCACGTACCCGAAATTCTCCGCGTTCGTGTTCAAGATCCAGGCGAACATGGATCCGAAGCACCGCGACCGGATCGCCTTCGTGCGCATTTGCTCGGGCAAATTCGAGCGCGACATGGTCGTCAACCATCCGCGCTCAGGGAAATCGATGCGGCTATCCTCCTCGCACAAACTCTTCGGCCAGGAACGCGAGACCGTCGACGAAGCCTGGCCCGGCGATGTGATCGGCCTGGTGGGTCACAGCGAATTTCACATCGGCGACACGCTCACTGAGGACAAGTCGATCGAGTATGATGAAATCCCGCGGTTCCCGCCGGAGGTCTTCACGTTCATCAGCAATCCGAATCCCTCCGACGCGAAAAAATTCCGCGCCGGCCTGGATCAACTGCTGCAGGAAGGCGTCGTCCAGTCGCTCAATCTGCGCGCGGGCATGACCACCTCGACCCTGCTCGCCGCCGTCGGCCAGCTGCAGTTCGAAGTCGTGCAGTTCCGGCTCGAGAGCGAATACGGCGCGGCCTCGCGGCTCGATCCGTCGCCGTGGACGATCATGAAGTGGATGACGCCGGCGAATCCGGAGGAAAAGCTTGGCGATCCCGCGCACTTCGTCGTCGCCAGCGGCGTCGCGTTCGGCACCGACAAGCTGGACCAGCCGGTCGCGCTGTTCCCCACCGAGTGGACGATGCGGTATTTCCTCGAGAAGAATCCGAGCGTGAAGCTCCACGACCTGCCGCTGGAGCAGGCCCGCTGACGTCTCACGTGCTGCTCACCGATTCGTAGGGGCGTCGCTCGCGATGCCTTCGCCGTCGTCGTTGCCGCAGCGTTGACCAGGAGTGGCCGCCGCTTCTTCCTGCCACGGTGACCCCGAAACCGGTTTTCTTCGCGGACGCCGCAGCGTTTCGTGCGTGGCTGGAAAAGCATCACGCCACCGCGCCCGAACTCTGGATCGGTTACTACAAGAAAGCATCCGGAAAATCCGGCATGGTTTACCGCGAAGCGCTGGACGAGGCGTTGTGCTTCGGCTGGATCGACGGGCTCGTGAAGTCGATCGATGGCAAGCGCTACATGCAGCGATTCACTGCACGGCGGGCCGGCAGCAACTGGAGCCGGGTGAACCTCCGCCACATCGAGCGGCTCACCAAAGCCGGTCGGATGCATGCCGCGGGCGTGAAAGCCTACGAGAGCCGCGACCCGCGAAAGGTCGAGGTCTACTCGTTCGAGCAACGACCGAGGAAATTTCCGGCCGCCCTGGAGAAGCGTTTTCGCGCCGACCGGAAGGCGTGGGCGTTCTGGCAGACGTGCCCGCCGAGCTATCATCGGCTTGCGGTCTGGTGGGTGATCAGCGCGAAACAGCCAGCGACCCGTGAGCGCCGGCTGGCCGAACTCATCACGCTCTCCTCCACGCAACGCCGCTTGGGCCAGAAATGACGCGGCCTACCGCGCGTGTAAGAAAAGTGAGAAGCGCCCGGCCGCGTGCCGCGCACGGTTTCGACTCGCCCGCCTCGCAAAAAAACCTCTTGTTCCGCGGATGATTTTCGCCCGTCGCCTCTCGTGCGCCGCGCTGGTTTGCGCGGTCATGCTCACCCCCATGCTCGCGCTCGCCGCGCCCAAGAAAGCTCCCAAGGCCGAGCCGACCTTCAAGGGCGCCATCGTCACCGATGCGGCCACCGGCAACGTGCTGCTCGAGCAGAATGCCGACGTGGTCACTCCGCCCGCGAGCATGACCAAGCTGATGACCTTTGCCGTGCTGAGCGACAAGCTGAAGAGCGGCGCGCTCACGCTCGGCACAGTGGTGCAGATCGAACCCGAGGATGCCCGCATGGGTGGCACGCAGGTGTTCCTTGATCCGCGGGAATCCTTCACGGTCGAGGAGCTGATCTACGCGATGATGATCCAATCGGCCAACGATGCCTCGTATGCACTCGCGCGCGTGAGCGCCGGCTCGGTGCCGGCCTTTGTCGAACTCATGAACGCGAAGGCCCGCGAACTAGGGATGACGCAGACCACGTTTCGCTCCCCGCACGGATTGCCGCCGAAAAGCCGCCGCGTCAGCGAAGGCGATCTCACCACGCCGCGCGACTTCTCCCGCCTCTGCCGGCACCTGCTGTTGAACACCGACGTGCTGAAGTATTCCTCGGTGAAACACCGCGTGTTTGGTCCGCAGCGCGCCACGCCGCAGCAGATGAAGAATCACAACAACCTCCTCGGTAAGGTCGCCGGCGTGGACGGATTGAAGACCGGCTACACCGAGGGCGCCGGGTACTGCCTTAGCGCGACCGCGCTGCGCAATGATCGCCGCGTGATCGTCGTGATCATGGGTGCGTTCGGTCCGAACGGCCAGAAGGACCTCGGCCGCAGCCGCGACCGCAAGACGATCGAACTGCTCGAGCGCGGGTTCGCGGCGTTGCCCGCAAACAGCCCCGCGTTCACCGGTCCGGCCGCACCCCCACCTTCACCGATCTCGCACGCGCCCATGAGCGCCGACGAACAGGAAACGGATGAGGAAACCGGCGAGCCGGTGATCAAGTTCTCGATTCCGCCGGCGAAAAAATAGCCGCCTGCGCCGATTCGGGCGCAGCGGCACTCAGTGCTCGAGCAGCACGATCAGCACGCCGAGCACGCAGAACAGCGCGCCGATGGTGGCGGCCTCCCAACGTTCGAAACGCTGCACGCGAAACCGATCCAGTCCGAACAGCGCCAGCCAGGTGACGAGCGTCATGCCCGCGAGCGTCGCGACCGCGAGGATCACGCTCAGCACCACGAAGCCGTGCCAGCCGAACCGCACGCCGGATAAGTAGACGGGCAGGAAGCCCTCGCAGGGCGACAGCGTCAGCAGCAGGAACAATCCGCTGATCGCCGTCCAGTCGCCGCGTCGGGAAGACACCAATTCGCTTTCTTCGAGTTCGTGCTCCCAGTGGCTGTGGTCCTCGTCCCGGCCGCACGCTTCAGTCGCATGATGGTGGCTGCCGGGCACGGGATGGTGGCAGACCCCCCGACCGCGCAGCTGGCGCAAAAAGTAGTAGAGACCGATGCCCACCAGCAGCCCGCCGACGATCCACGGGAACGCGTGCCCCAGCCGTTCATCGAGTTGAAACCCGAACCATGCGATCAGCAGTCCGAGCAACGTGGTGAGCGCCACGTGTCCCATGCCGGCCGCGAGGGTCACCATCAGCGTCTTCGCGCGGGACCAGCCCCGCGCGCGCGCCACCAGCACAAAGGGGAGCCAGTGGGTCGGGAGAACCGCATGAAAAAACGCCACGGTGAAGCCGGTGGCGGCGATGGTCATGAGCGCAGCGGAATTCATGCAGTGAGTGGGAGATGGATAAAGCCAGCGCCGGGGTGTCGCTGTCCAACGTGAACTCTAGCAAAGTCGTCAACCCCCACCCCAAATTCGTTCTCGTTCTCGTTATCTTTCCTCGTTCTCTTTTCCAAATCCGCGAGGACTGCGATCATGCCCCCGTCCACTTCCGCTCCCGATTCGGCCGCCGTTCGCACTTACCTCCTCAACCTGCAGGACCGGATCTGTGCCGCGCTCGAGGCGGAAGACGGCACCGGCCGGTTTCGCGAAGATACCTGGCAACGCGCCGAAGGGGGTGGCGGCCGTTCCCGGGTGCTCGCCGACGGCGCGGTGTTCGAAAAGGCTGGCGTGGGTTTTTCTCACGTGCGCGGTTCCGCGCTCCCGGCCTCGGCGACAGCCCAGCGGCCCGAACTCGCGGGCCGATCGTGGGAGGCGCTCGGCGTCTCCCTGGTGATCCATCCACGCAATCCCTACGTGCCGACCAGCCACGCCAACGTCCGCTTTTTCTGCGCCCAGCCGGCCACCAACCAGAATGGGGACGCGACGCCCTCGTCGCGTTCCAAGGTCCACGGCGAAGGCGCCGCGGCTCCAGGAGAGATCGAAAATTCGCTCTGGTGGTTCGGCGGCGGATTCGACCTGACGCCGTTCTACGGTTTCGAGGAAGACGCGATCCACTGGCATCGGACCGCGCGTGATGCCCTCGCGCCGTTTGGCGCCGGACTCTATCCGCGTTTCAAGCGCTGGTGCGACGACTACTTCTTTCTGAAACACCGCCAGGAGCCGCGCGGCATCGGCGGGATTTTTTTTGATGACTTCAACGAACTCGGCTTCGAGCCGTCGTTCGCACTGATGCGCGCTGTGGGCGAGGCGTATCTGCCGGCTTATTTGCCGATCGTTCGCCAGCGGAAGGCAACCCCGTTCGGCGAGCGTGAACGCCAGTTCCAACTCTACCGCCGCGGTCGTTACGTCGAGTTCAACCTCGTGTGGGACCGCGGCACGCTGTTCGGCCTGCAGACGAGCGGCCGCACCGAATCGATCCTGATGTCGCTGCCGCCGCTCGTACGCTGGGACTACGACTGGCACCCTCAACCGGGCTCGCCGGAAGCACGGCTTCACGAGGTTTTCCTGCAACCGCGGGACTGGGCCGATGCTTAGGCGCAAAAACGCGCCAGGGTCGCAGATTCCTGCATTTCTTCTTTGCGCCTTTCGCATCTCTTTGCGGCCATCTTCTGTTCATGAATAGCCGCGAACGTTTCCTCGCCGCCTGCGCCTGCCAGCCGCTCGACCGCCCGCCGCTGTGGATCATGCGCCAGGCCGGCCGCTACCTCCCGGAGTATCGCGCGCTCAAGGCCCGCTCCTCCTTCCTCGAGATGGTGCGCACGCCGTCCCTCGCCGCAGAGGTCACGCTCCAGCCGCTCCACCGCTTCGCGCTCGATGCTGCGATTCTGTTTTCCGACATCCTCGTCATTCCCGAAGCCCTCGGTCAGGGCTACCGGTTTCGCGACGAAGGCGGCATCGCGATGGAGTTCCGCCTGGAGAACACCGCGCAAATCGACGCTCTGGCTCCGGCCAACGCCGTGCCGGAGCGGCTGCGCTACGTGGCCGACACGCTCGCGCTATTGAAAAAGGAACTCGCCGGCAACAAGGCGCTGCTCGGCTTCGGCGGCTCGCCGTGGACGCTCGCCACCTACATGGTCGAGGGCGGCAGTTCCGAGGAGTTCGAGCGCATCAAGCAGCTTTTCTACACCGACCGGCCCACGTTCGACCAGCTGCTCGAAAAGCTCACGGCGGCGCTGATCGCGTATTTCCGGATGCAGATCGCCGCCGGGGTCGACGCGATTCAGATTTTCGATTCCTGGGGCGGGATCATCGCCGGCCCCGATTACGAAGCCGCTTCCCTGCAGTGGATCCGCCGGATCGTGACGGCGCTCCCGCGGGACTTCCCGATCATCCTCTACGCGAAAGGCACGGCGCCACAGCTCATGGACCAGGCGTTCTGCGGCGCGCGCGTGCTCAGCGTCGACTGGACGAACGACCTCGCGATCGTTCGTCGCACGCTCCCCGGCAACGTCGCGGTGCAGGGCAATCTCGATCCGGTGCTGCTCAACACCACGCCCGCTATCGTGCAGCGCGAAACCGCACGGCTGCTCGAGTCGATGCGCGGCACCGCCGGACACATTTTCAACCTCGGCCACGGCATTCTGCCGCAGGCTCGCCTCGAGTGCGTGGAAGCGCTCGTGACCACCGTCACCACTTGGAAATGATGCGTGCGGCTCGCCGGTCCCAAGACGACAACGTCCGTGCCCGCGCGGGCCGCCTCCCGCCTTGCTCCCGGTCATCACAATCGACACGATGCTGCGCTCGTGCCGTGGGCCTTACGCCACGATCGACTTTCCGCCGTCCTGTTTCGCTCGCCTAATCGACCGCTCCCATGAGCACCTCGCCTTTTAATCCTTCCGCCACCGCCTCAGGCCGGCCGCCCAAAACGTTCGCCGTGCTTGGCGCCGGCATCACCGGGCTCACCGCCGCCCACCGGCTCACCCAGCTCGGCCACAAGGTGCGCGTGTTCGAGCAATCCGACCGCGTCGGCGGCTCGATCAAGACGGAGGAAGTCGACGGCTGGCTGATCGAAGGCGGACCCAACACGCTGCTCTCCGGCGAACTCGCCGTCGACAAGCTCATCGACGAACTCGGGCTGAACGGCGAACGCATCGCCGCGGATCCCGCCGCGAAAAACCGCTACATCGTTCGCCGCGGCCGCGCGCTGGCCGCGCCGATGTCCCCACCGTCGTTCTTCGCCTCCTCACTGTTTTCGCCCGTCGCCAAGTTCAAGCTCCTCGCCGAGCTGTTCGCCCGGCGGCGCGTCCGCACGACCGACGTCAGCCTCGCCGAATTCGTCGAGTCGCACTTCGGGCGCGAGTTCGTCGACTACGCGCTCAATCCGTTCGTGGGCGGCGTGTATGCCGGCGATCCCGAAAAGCTCTCCGCGCGGCAGTCGTTCCCCAAGCTCTGGGAAATCGAACAAACCCACGGCTCGCTGATCCGCGGCCAGATCGCCGCGGCCAAAGCCCGGAAGGCCCGCGGTGAGCCGCGCCCCGGCATCTTTTCCTTCAAACACGGCCTGCACGTGCTGCCGGAGGCGCTCGCCGCGCGTCTCCCCGCCGGCGCCATCACACTCGGCGCTTCGCTCGACGCCATCGTGCCCGGCGACAAGTGGAACGTGGTTTGGCACGACGACGTGGCGACGCACACGCAAAGCTTCGACAGCGTCGTGGTCGCGCTGCCCGCGCCCGCCCTCGCGCGACTCCAGATCGGCACGCTCGGCGAAAAGCCGCTCGCCGCGCTGGCGCTGATCGAACACCCGCCGGTCTCGTCGCTCTTCCTCGGCTTCCGCCGCGAGCAGGTCGCGCATCCGCTCGACGGGTTCGGCGTGCTCGTGCCGGCCGTCGAGAAGCGCTCGGTCCTTGGCGTGCTGTTCTCGTCCTCGCTGTTCCCGGGCCGCGCGCCGCTGGGACACGTGGCGCTGACGGTGATGGTGGGCGGAACACGCCAGCCGCAACTCGCCAGCCTGCCCGCCGATCAGCTGCTTGCCGCCGTGCGGCCCGATCTCACGCAGTTGCTCGGCGTCAGCGGCGACCCGGTTTTTGTCCGGCACAACTTCTGGCCTCGCGCCATCCCGCAGTACAACCTCGGTCACGAGCACTTCATCGCCGCTCTTGCCGCCGGCGAACGCTTCCATCCGGGACTGTTCATGGGGGGACAGGCCCGCGACGGGATCGCCGTCCCGGCCTGCATCGCGGCCGGCGAAAAACTGGCGGAACGCGCCGGGCAATAGGCGCCCGACGCCGGTTTTGCGTGGCCCGGGCGCTTCGCCCGTGGAGTTTGCAGGATAGCGGGATGCGCCCCCGCCGCCGCCTCCGTGCCGGCGGCCTTGACTCGCCCGACACCCGGCCTAGCCTCGCGCACTTTTCTTTGGCATGGCCCACGATTTGAAAGACACGTTGCAGCTTCCGAAAACGGACTTCCCGATGCGCGCCGGACTCGCGCAACGCGAGCCAGGTCGCGTCGCGCACTGGGAGAAGATCGGGCTGTACGAAGCGATCCAACGCAAGAATTCCGCCACGGGAAAAACGTTCGTGCTGCACGACGGACCGCCGTTCACCAACGGCGACGTCCACATCGGCACGGCGCTGAACAAGACGCTCAAGGACGCGATCCTGCGCTACAAGTCCATGCGCGGATTCCGCACGCCCTACGTGCCCGGCTGGGACTGTCACGGCCTGCCGATCGAGCAGAAGGTCTCGCGCGAGATTCAGGAGAAGAAGCTCACCGTCACGACGGCCGAGCTCCGCGCGCGCTGCGACGCTTTTGCCGAATCGTGGATCGCGAAGCAGACCGCGCAGTTCAAGCGGCTCGGCGTGCTCGGCGATTGGGAGCATCCCTACAAGACCAAGGCGCCGGCGTACGAGGCTGACATTCTCCGGACGTTTGCCTCGTTCGTGGAGCAAGGGCTCGTCTACCGCAGCAAGAAGCCGGTTTATTGGTCGATTCCGTTCGAAACCGCGCTGGCCGAGGCCGAGATCGAATACAAGGACCACGTCAGTCCTTCGATCTGGGTGAAATTTCCGGTGCCGGCCGACGAGGCGAAAAAGTTCAACCTGCCGGCGGACAAGCCTCTCTTCGTCGTCATCTGGACCACGACGCCGTGGACGATCCCGGCGAATCTCGCGATCGCGGTTCACCCCGATGTCGAGTACGTCGTCGCCGACACCGGTGCCGAACGGCTGATCGTCGCCCAGCCTTTGCTCGCTCAGGTGGCGACCGCGGCGCATCTCGCGTCAACGCCCGCGGTCGTTCACACCGTCGCCGGCAAGGCGCTCGAGCATCTCCAACCGCGGCATCCGATCATCGATCGCGCCTCACCGATCGTGCTTGCGGACTACGTCACGACGGACAGCGGCACGGGCTGCGTCCACACCGCACCTGGCCACGGCGCGGAAGACTATCTCACCGGGCTGAAATACGGCCTCGAGATCTACTGTCCGGTCGGTGACGACGGCCGCTATCTTGACGATGGACGCGTCCCCGCGGACCTTGTGGGACTCAGCACGCTCGAGACCGTCGAGGATCTGAAGGCGAAACGGACCTCGCCGGCGAACATCGCCGTGCTCAAGAAGCTGGACGCGGCGCATGCGCTGCTCGCGAAAGCTAAGCTCACGCACAGCTATCCGCACTGCTGGCGGTCGAAGACGCCGATCATCTTCCGTGCCGTCGACCAATGGTTCGTCTCACTCGATCGCGCCGGCCATCGCGCCAAGGCACTCGAACTCATCCAACAGGTTCAGTTCATTCCCGGCTGGGGCGAGGCGCGGATCCGCGGCGCTATCGAGTCGCGGCCCGATTGGTGCATCAGCCGGCAGCGCGCCTGGGGCGTGCCGATTCCCGCCTTCTACGATGCCAAGAAGAACGCCTATCTTGATGCCGGCGTCGCGCGCGCCGTCGCCGCCAAGATCG
The DNA here is from genome assembly GCF_000019965.1 of Opitutus terrae PB90-1. Lineage (GTDB taxonomy): Bacteria > Verrucomicrobiota > Verrucomicrobiia > Opitutales > Opitutaceae > Opitutus > Opitutus terrae. Next base: position 3,447,998 of record NC_010571.1, on the reverse strand, counting down.
AGACCCAGGGCACCAATTTTTGGTACGACGCTCCGGTGACCGAAATTCTCGCCGGCGTGACGCTGCCCGCCAGCTGGCCGGGTGCCGCGGAACTCACGTGCGGCCGCGACACGCTCGATGTCTGGATTGACTCTGGTTCGTCGCACGCCGCGGTGCTTCGGCGCGAGCAGGGCCACACGCACTGGCCGGCGGATCTTTATCTCGAGGGCAGCGACCAGCACCGCGGATGGTTTCAATCGTCGCTGTGGACGAGCGTGATCGCGTTCGGCGCCGCGCCTTACCGCGCTGTGCTGACGCACGGGTTCATCGTCGACCAGGAGCGTAACAAGATTTCCAAGAGTTCGACCTACGAGAAGCCCCAGACCAGCGACGCGTACGTCGGCGAGTACGGCGCCGATGTCATCCGGCTCTGGATCTCGTCGCAGGATTTCCGCAACGACATCCCGATCTCGAAGGAGATCCTGTCCCACGTCGGCGAAACCTACCGACTCATCCGAAACACCTTCCGGTATCAGCTCTCGAACCTGTTCGATTTCGATCCGGCCCGCGACGCGGTACCGGTCGAGCAGATGGACACGCTCGATCGCTGGGCGCTGCACCAAACAGCCGAGCTGATCCGCGATTGCACGGTCGCCTACGAGAGCTTCGAGCTCCATCGCGTCTATCAGCTCTGCAACCAGTTCTGTTCGGTCACGCTCTCGGCCACCTATCACGACATCCTCAAGGACCGGCTGTATACGCTCGGCACGCATGCGGCGCTGCGCCGCTCCTCGCAGACCGCGCTGCACCATATTTTCCAGACCCTCGCCAAGCTGTTGGCGCCGATCCTGACCTTCACCAGCGACGAAGCCTGGTCCTACGCCACGGCGCGCCGTGAATACAGCGACGATTCGGTACACCTGCAGGAATGGCCGGTGGCGCCCGCCGCCTGGACCGACGCGACGCTCGACAGCGAAGTGGCTGCGCTGTTGAAGGTCCGCGCTCAGGTCAACGAGGCCATCGAGCCGCAGCGTGCCGCCGGCAAGCTCGGCAAGTCACTCGACGCGGCCGTCTCCTTGACGGGCGCGCCCGCCGATCCGGCGTTCACGGTGCTGGAAAGGCACCGTGATTTTCTCCCCGAACTCTTCATCGTTTCCCATGTCACTCTCGCCCCTGCCATGGGATCCGAGCTCACCGTGAGCATTCGTCCCTGTAGCGAGATTGGTTTTGCGCGGTGTCCGCGCTGCTGGCGCTGGGTGCCGGCCCTGCAACCCCACTCGCACGGTGACCTTTGTCCACGTTGCACCGAGGCGCTGAGTAAATAATCTGCTGTCCCCCCAAAACTCCCATGGTCAAGTCCAAGAAGAAATCCCCCCCGTCCAGAGCCGCGAAAAAACCCGTGCTGAAAAAGCCGCGGTCGGCGCCGATCAAGGCGAAGGCCGCGAAGCCGGCGCCGCGCGGGAAACCCGCACATCCCTCTCCCACCATGGAAAAACCCTCTAAGAAAACCGCTCTGCGCGACAGCATCCTGAAGCGCAAGACCTCCACCAAACCCATCGCCTTCAGCTTGGACGAAGTCCGCGCCATCGCGAAGACCGTGGGCAGCAAGTCGGGCGACGACGAGAAGTCGACGGGCAGGCCCGCCAAGCCGACCGCCGCCGCGAAAACCGCCGTGGCCATCGAGAAGCCCGCGAAGCCGAATCATATCAAGGCGGCCTCCCTGAGCGATATTCTCGGATTCAATCCGAAACGCTCCCGCGTCACCGCGCCCGACGATGTCGAGAAGGTGCCGGAGAAATACCGGCGTTACTACAAGCTGCTGCTCGACCTGCGCAAACAACTCACCGAAGGCATCGAGTTGCACTCTGAAGAGACGCTCAAGCGCTCGAGCAAGGAAGACTCAGGCGATCTCTCGAGCTACGGTCAGCACATGGCCGATGCCGGTACCGACACGTTCGACCGCGACTTCGCGCTCAGCCTGGTATCGAGCGAACAGGAGGCGCTGACCGAGATCGACGCCGCCATCAAGCGGATCCACGATGGCACCTACGGCATCTGCGAAATCACGCAGAAGCCGATCGCGAAGGAGCGGCTGCTCGCCGTCCCGTTCACGCGCTACTCGGCGGAAGCCCAGAAGGATCTGGAGAAGAACCGCTATCGCGCGCGCACGGCCGGCGGCCTCTTCGGCGAAATGGGCGAGGAAGGCGGCAAGATCATGGACGAGGAAGCCGCCGAGGAGTGAGGCGCGTTCGGTGGTAGATCTTTCGAGCTGCTGAACTACATTCATGACGGACGTTGCACCCCGCCCTGCCGATGCCCCGGAGGGCGGATCGAAAATCGAGAATCCCCGATCGAGATTCCAGCGGCTGCTTGATTACCGCCGTCTGCTCGCGATCGGGTTCGCCGTTCTGATCAGCGATCAGATCAGCAAGTCCATCGTCGCCGCTCGCCTGCCGTTTCCCACCTATGGCGAACCGGCGGCGATCACGGTGGTGCCCGACTTCTTCTACATCGTCCACGTGGGCAACACGGGCGCGGCGTGGAGCATGTTCTCGGGCCAGGGTATGCTGCTCGCGCTGCTCGCCGCGGCCACTCTCATCGCAATCTTCCTCTGGCGCCGAGCCCTCGGGCTCCGGGATCGCATGGCGCAAATCTCGTTCGGACTGTTGACCGGTGGGATCGCCGGCAATCTGGTCGACCGATTGGTGCATGGACACGTCGTCGACTTCATCGACCTGCACTTCGGCACCTACGTCTACCCGACGTTCAATGTTGCCGACTCGGGCATTTGCGCCGGCGTGATCCTCTACCTCTGGCACTCGTTCCGCGAGCCGGGGCGGGCAAAGTAGCGCGCTTACTCGACGTTCGCGATCTGCTCGCGCACGCGCTCGAGTTCGTTCTTCAGCTCGATGACGGCTTTGGAGATCGCAAGATCGTTGGCCTTGCTGCCGATGGTGTTCACCTCGCGTCCCATCTCCTGCAGGATGAACTCCGCTTTCCGACCGATCTCGCCGTCCGATTTGAGCAAGGCGGTGAACTGATCGAGGTGGCTGCGCAGCCGCGTGAGCTCCTCGGTGATGTCGCAACGATCCGCAAACAGCGCCACCTCTCGGAGCACGCGTTCGTCATTCACGTCGAGTTCAAGTCCCGCCTGCCGCAACCGCTGCATCAGCACCTCCCGATAGCCGGGCGCAACCTGAGGGGCGCGCGTAGCGATGGCCTCCACGTGGCCGCGCACGGTGCGCAAGCGCGCGAGAAAATCCACCAGCAGCGCCTCGCCCTCCTGCGCGCGCATCGCCACAAAGCCACGCAGCGCTTCCGCCACACTTTCCGTCACGGTAGCCGCCGCTTCCTCCGCATCGGGCAGCTCGGGTGTGATCCGCTGCGCGTTGGCGACCGACCACAGTAGCTCCGGCGTGGGTTCGAACGGCACCCCGCGCGCAGCCGCGAGCGCCGCAAGCTTGTCGAGCGTCGCATCCACCTCGGCGCTGTCCCACGCGATCTCGGGCGCGCCGCGCGCCCCCGTCAGCTCGATCGCAACATTCACGCGGCCGCGTGTGGCGACCTGGCGCACCTGTTCCGCGACGGACGTCTCCAGCGCCTCCCAATCCGAGGGCAGGCTGATCGCGAGATCCAGCGTCTTCCGATTCACCGCACTCACCTGCACGGTGAGCGAATACCCCGCGACCGCGGAGGTCGCCCGCCCGTAGCCTGTCATGCTGCGCATGGAGCAAATCACAAACGCCAAACGCCCAAACGCCAAACAAATCCGAATCCGAAGCTGCTCATTCCAGCTTTTTCACGATGGAGGAAAAGATGAGTTTCAGCTCGTGAGCCTCTTGTCGAAGCTGTCGCTGTGTCTCCTCAATTCCTGTGTTCCCCGCGGTGTAGACCAAACGCAACCAGAGCTGCGACTCCTTCGCTTCTTTGCGGCAGGTACGGAACTTCATCACGCGATCCTTTTCGCCCAGAGCCTCGTCGGCCTCGATACAATTGGCTGCCACGGATCCCGAAGCGCGAACGAGCTGCTTGACGTCCTCGATGTTCGAAATTGTCCGCGGAAGCTTCCGGACAAACGATCGTACGTCGATCGCAAAGACCGCCGAGCGCTCCTCCAAGTCCATCGGTTTTTCTGCCATTGAGCTTTCTTTGGCGTTTGAACCTTTGGCGTTTGGGATTTCGCGCTACAACGCCACGCCGAGCATTTTCGCCACTTGATTGACGTCCTTGTCTCCCCGTCCGGACAGGTTGATCACGATGATCTGGTCCGGCCGCAGCTGCTGCGCCCGCTTGATGCCGTGCACCAGCGCATGCGTGCTCTCGAGCGCGGGAATGATGCCTTCGAGTCGTGAACAAAGCTGGAACGTCTCGATCACCTCGTCGTCGCACGCGTAGGCAAATTCGATCCGGTTCCGCTCGCGATAGTAGGCGTGTTCGGGACCGATCGCCGCGTAGTCCAACCCCGCACTGACCGAGTGCGTCAGCTCGATCTGCCCGTCCGGATTCTGGAGAATGTACGTCTTCGCGCCCTGCAGGACACCCAGCTTGCCGCCTTCGAAACGCGCCGCGTGCTCGCCCCGCCGAATGCCGCGCCCACCCGCTTCGACGCCGATGAGTTTCACCTTCGGTTCGTCGAGAAATTCGAAAAAGAAACCAATCGCGTTCGAACCGCCGCCGACGCAGGCCACCATCTCGTCGGGCAGCCGCCCCTCGCGAGCTAGAATCTGTTCCTTCGTCTCCTGCCCGATCACCCGGTGAAAATCGCGCACCATCATCGGATACGGGTGCGCGCCGAGCGCCGAACCGAGAATGTAGTGCGTGCCGCGCACGTTCGTCACCCAGTCGCGCATCGCCTCGTTCACGGCATCCTTCAACGTCTTTTGCCCCGAGTCCACGCTCCGGACTTCGGCTCCCATGAGGCGCATGCGAAAAACATTCAGTGCCTGCCGCTCCATATCCACCGCGCCCATGTAGACGACGCATTCGAGGCCGAACTTCGCGCACACTGCCGCCGTCGCGACGCCGTGTTGTCCGGCGCCGGTCTCGGCGATGATCCGTTTCTTTCCCATCCGCCGCGCGAGCAGCGCCTGGCCGAGCGCGTTGTTGATCTTGTGCGCGCCGGTGTGGAGCAGATCCTCGCGTTTCAGGTAGATCTTCGCGCCGCCGCAGTGCTGCGTGAGCCGCTCAGCGAAGTAGAGCTCGGTGGGCCGGCCGGCGAACTCCTTCAAGTGCCGGCGCAACTCGGCCACGTAATCCGGATCCTTCTTCGCCGCCTCGTACGCTGCGCCCAGTTCCTCCAGCGCCGTCATCAACGTCTCCGGCACGAACACCCCGCCGTAACGGCCGAATCGGCCCGCGGCGTCCGGCAACGCGAAGCGATCATGAGGAGCGGTGGTGGCGGAGGAGGACATGCGTCCGCCAAGTGAGTAGCGCTCGCCGGCAGAGGCAAGCCCCGCGCACACCCTTGCGCCCTCAGCAGGCGCATCTCAGATTCTGACCTGGGCGTCTCGCCCGGGCGGTGGCCCGAGACTGGGAGGCGCCCTGGCCAGTTGCACGACGTGGGCTCACGCGCGCTTCACTGTAACCAGGGTCAAATCATCGCGCTGTGCCGCCGCCCCGGCGAACCGCTGCACGCGTTCAAGAATTCCATCGTTCAACTCCTGCGCGCTGCGGCCGTGCAGCGCACGCACCGCGTCGACCAGCCGAGCGCCGGAGAATTCCCGCCCCTCCTCGTTTGGCGCCTCGGTGACACCGTCGGTGTACAGCACCAGCACGTCGCCGTTCCGGAAGGGCACGGTGCGATCCACGATCACGCTCGCGAACACTTCGTCCGGCACCAATCCCAGCGGCATGCCTTCCGAACCGATAAACTCGCCCCCCGCCACGCCCGTCGCTGGATCGCGCCGCGCGACCAACGGCAGCTCGTGGCCGGCCCGCGCCACCGTCACCTCACCGCGCGCGGTGTCCACGATCGCATACAACAGCGTGATGAACGTGCCCGGTCGCATGTCGCCCGTCAGCGCGCGATTCAGCTCCGCCAGCGTCGCGGCGGGCGACTGGAATCGGGGCGCGATCTGCCGCAGACTCGTCCGGCAAATCGCCATGAGCAGCGAGGCGGGGATCCCTTTGCCCGAAACGTCCGCCACCGCGATGCCCATGCGCTGCTCGTCCAGGCGCAACAGATCGTAGAAATCGCCGCTGATCTTCTGCGCCGCCTGATAGCGCGCGTCCACGTCGAGCCCGCGAAACAGCGGCAGATCGTGCGGCAGCAGCATCTGCTGGATCCCGCTGGCGAGCGAGAGATCCAGATCGAGCTGCTGCTTTTCGATCTGCAGGTTCAGGAACTCGGCGTTGTGCAGCGCGAGCGCGGCTTGCTCGGCCAGCGACTGCATCAAGGAAAAATCGTTCGCGGTGAACGGCTCCCCATCCGCGGAGTTGGCGGCCGCCAGCACGCCGAAGAACCGGTCGCGAAACCGCAACGGCACCGCGATCACCGAGCGCACCTTCAGCGCTGGATCGTCGTGCCGTACGATCCGCGGATCCGCGGCCGCGTCCGGCACGAGTTGTCCCTGGCCGGACTGGACCACGGCGCCCACGATGCCCTCGTTGTCGGGGAACGTCTCCGTTTTCAGCACCTGCTCGATGAACCGCGCCCGCGTGGCGAGTTTCTCCCGCAACGAGGGTGGCAGCGGCCGGTGCGGCGGAAACAATCCTTCCACCGCCACGCTGCGCATCTGTCCGCCGCCCGTGCGCTCGAACAGGCATGCGCTCAGTGCGCCCGAGCACAGGATCGCGGCATGCACGATCCGCTGCGGCAGCTCCTCGCGCGTCGCTTCCTCGCCCAGCGCGGCGACCATGTGATGCATGAAATCCACGACGAGCTGCCGCTCTTGTGCCACCTGTTGGCGGCCCTGCTCCGCCGCCGCCGCGGCGCGCCGCGCGCGATAAAAAGGCAGGAGCATCGCGGACCCACCCAGCAGCGTGCCGAGGACGAGAGCGAAGATCATGCACCGCCAATCTGCTTCAACCCGCCGCCCCCTGCAACCGCAAGTGCGCGCGGCAAGCCGACCTCGGCTCTGTTCAGGAAACGTCCGCGATGCCGCTGGCGCGCTTTGTGGTGGAGCCGCCGTCCCGGCGGGCTGTCGATTAGCGGTAGTGCGTGAGTTGCCCGAACGCGCCCGCGACGGCGGGTTCTCACCTTTGACCACCTTGCGGCTCGCGCCCGCTCAGCCCTGCTGCACGCGGTTTTTCAGGAAGGCCAGCACGTCCTGGAACTTCGCGCGATTGCTCTCGTCGGCCGTGACCAGGTTCTCGTGGGCCTCGAGCACCAGCCGCGCGTGGTCCAACTCCGTCTGATCCCGGCACGGAATGGGCGTGGCCTGCGCGTCGAATGTCATCGGGAAATCCCCCGTCTCCACCGTGAGGAGTCGGTGCAGCCCGAGGTTGCGCACCAGCTCGAGATTTCGCGGGCCCATCCGCGCGAGCACCAGACTGCCGCCACCCGGCACTTTCTTGAGCTCCAGCGCGATGCCCGCCAGCACCCCGAGAAACGTGCTGTCCATGCTCGAGCAGTTTTGAAAATCGAACACGAACCGGGTTTTTTGCTGGCGCAACATCTCCGTCACGAACTCCCGCAGACAGGCGCTGTTTTGGAAACACGCCCGTCCGTTGACGCGCACGACCGCGGGGTCGGAATACGCGTCGACGAGATAGACAGGCTGCACCGCTGTATCTGGCATCGAAAGGGACGTTGTGTGGCCCGGTTGGGTCCGATCCAAGATCGTCCCAAAACCGCCCTACCGCAAGGTTCGCCGGAACTGTCTTACACGAGTTTGATGATTGCCAGCGAACATTTGCCGGAGCGTCCGCTCAGCGCCGCGCCAGAATCTGACGCAGCACATAGGGGAGGATGCCGCCATGCTGGTAGTAGTCGATTTCGATGGGCGTATCGATGCGGCAGCGGACGGGCACCATCGCCACGCTCTTGTCCGCGCGCGTGACGCGCAGCGTGAGATCCTGCTGCGGCTTCAACCCCGCGGTCAGCCCGAGCACGTCGAACACCTCGGATCCGTCGAGCCCGAGCGTCTGCGCGGTCGTGCCTTCCTTGAACTGCAGCGGCAACACGCCCATGCCGACCAAATTCGAGCGGTGAATGCGTTCGAAGCTCTGCGCCACGACCGCCTTCACGCCGAGAAGATTCGTCCCCTTCGCCGCCCAGTCGCGCGACGAACCGGTGCCGTATTCCTGCCCGGCGACGATCACGAGCGGCGTGTTGTTCGCGCGGTGCTTCATGGCCGCGTCGAAAATCGACATCTTCTCGCCCGACGCCTGGTAGATCGTGTTGCCGCCTTCCTCGCCGCCGAGCATGAGGTTCTTGATGCGGACGTTCGCAAACGTGCCGCGAGTCATCACGCGATCGTTGCCGCGCCGCGAGCCGTAGGAGTTGAAATTCTCGAACGTGACGCCATTCTCGAGCAGGAATTGACCTGCCGGCGAGGTCTTCTTGATCGCACCGGCCGGTGAGATATGGTCGGTCGTGACCGAATCGCCAAAGATGCCGAGGGCCCGCGCCCCGCTGATTTCCTCGATCTTGCCCGGCTGCATGCCGAACTTCGCGAAAAACGGCGGCTCCTGAATGTAGGTCGATTTCGGATCGAACCCATAGACGTTGCCGGTGGTCGACGGAATCTCGTTCCACTTCGGATTCTGCTCCGCGAAATCGCTGTAGAGCTTGCGGAACACCTCGGGTTTCAGGGCCGCGGCCATCTGGTCGCGCACCTCCTGCAGCGTGGGCCACAGATCCCGCAGGTAGACCTCCTTGCCGGCGCGGTCGCGGCCGATCGGCTCGTGCGCCATGTCGATATCGATCCGGCCGGCCAGCGCGAACGCGACCACCAACGGCGGCGACATGAGGAAGTTCGACTTGATGTTCTGATGGACGCGCGCCTCGAAGTTGCGGTTGCCCGACAGCACGGAAGCCGCCACCACGTCGCCCTTCAACACGGCGTCCTCGATCGCCGGATGCAATGGGCCCGAGTTGCCGATGCAGGTCGTGCAGCCGTAGCCCACGGTCTGGAATCCCAGCTCGTCAAGATACGCCTGCAGCCCCGTCTTCGTGAGGTAGTCCGTCACCACCCGGCTGCCCGGCGCGAGCGAGGATTTCACGAGCGGGTTCACCTGCAGTCCGCGTTCCACCGCCTTCTTCGCGAGCAACCCGGCTGCGAGCATCACGCTCGGATTCGAGGTGTTCGTGCAGCTCGTGATCGCGGCGATCAGCACGCTGCCGTGCCGCAGCTCGCCCGCGATCGGCTCCGCTTTCACCGCCACCGGGGTCGGCGTCGGCCGATTGTTCACCATTTCCCGCTCCGTGATGACGCTCGTGTTCTTCACATCGCGATCGGACTGCGGCGCCCGCTCCTGGCTGCCACCAGCGCTCAGCGGATGGGTCCAGCCCGCGCCGGCAACGTGCACGCTCTTCTCGAACTCGGCGGCGAGTTTGCCGAAGCCGTTCTCTTTGACCGGCCGGGTGAAGGCCGCGCGGAACTCGTCTTTCAACTTCGGCAGTTCAATCCGATCCTGCGGCCGCTTCGGGCCCGCCACGCTCGGCACCACGGTCGCGAGATCGAGCTCGAGGTCGGTCGAGTACTCGATTTGTCCCTTCTCCGGCATACCCCAGAGCCCTTGCGCCCGGTAGTAGGCCTCGTAAATCCGAATGTGCTCCTCCGACCGTCCCGTGGCGCGCAGGTAGCGCGTGCATTCCTCATCGACCGGGAAAAAGCCCATGGTCGCACCATATTCCGGCGCCATGTTTCCGATCGTCGCGCGATCGACCACCGGCAGCGCCGCCGCACCCGGCCCGTAGAACTCGACAAATTTGCCGACCACCTTCGCCTTGCGCAGCATCTGCGTGATCGTGAGCGCCAGATCCGTGGCGGTGACGCCCTCGCGCAACGCACCGGTCAGGTGCACGCCGACGACGTCCGGCGTCAGGAAATACACCGGCTGCCCCAGCATGCCCGCTTCGGCCTCGATGCCGCCGACGCCCCAGCCGATGATGCCGAGCCCGTTGATCATCGTGGTGTGCGAGTCGGTGCCGACCAGCGTATCCGGATAATAAACGCCGTTGTCATCGCGCAGTACGCCCTTGGCGAGGTATTCCAGGTTCACCTGGTGCACGATGCCGATGCCGGGCGGAACCACCTTGAAGGTGTCGAACGCCTGCATGCCCCACTTCAGAAACTGATAACGCTCCCGGTTCCGCGTGAACTCGAGCTCAAGGTTTTTCGCCAGCGCTTCGGCGCTCCCGGCAAAATCCACCTGCACCGAGTGATCCACCACCAGGTCGACCGGCACCAACGGCTCGATGATTTTCGGATCCCGGCCCATCCGCGCGACCGCCGCCCGCATCGCCGCGAGATCGACCAGCAGCGGCACGCCCGTGAAGTCCTGCAGGACGATCCGCGCCACCACGAACGGGATCTCCTCCGTCCGCTCCGCCTTCGCGCGCCAGCTCGCCAGATCGCGAATCGCGGTTTCGCTCACGCGCTTGCCGTCCGCGTTCCGCAGAAGCGACTCGAGCACCAGCCGGATCGACACCGGCAGCTTCGCCACGGTGAATCCCGCCTGCTCGAGCGCGGGAATCGAATAAAACGGATGCGACGCTCCGTTGGCGGAGAACGTCTGCAGGGTGTGGAACGGATTCGGAAGATTCATGATGGTGTGAAAACGTAGAGCCGGACGATCGCCGCCAGCCCTGACTCGCAGCCGCGGCGCGCGCCGGTCGAGCCGGACCTTAGCGGTTCAACGCCGCCTTGATCGCGTCAAAATTCGGCAGGTCCTTCGGCGTCGGCGTCTGCTCGGCGTATTTGATCACGCCATCCTTGCCGACTACGAACGCGGCGCGGGCCGCCGTGTCGCCGACCCCCGCCAGGTTCGGAAACACGACGTCGTAGGCCTTGATCACCTGCTTGTTCAGGTCGCTCGCGAGCGTGACCCCGATCCGGTTCGCCTTGGCCCATGCTTCCTGCGCAAACGGGCTGTCCACGCTGATCGCGATCACGTTCGCGCCGAGCTTCTCGTAGTCGGACAACCCCGCGCTCGTGTCGCACATCTCCTGCGTGCACACGCCGGTGAACGCGAGGGGGAAGAACAGCAGCACCGTCTGGCGCTGGCCGAAGTTTTCGCTGAGCCGGACATCCTTGAGACCGTCGGCGGTCTTGCTCTTGAGCGTGAAATCCGGGGCTTGGGAACCGATGGCGAGAGGCATGGATCTGGGAGGTTGAGTGTGGAGAACCCGCGCAGTGACGAAAGTCACGCGCCGCGCGAACGAAAGGTAGAACGCGCGCCGGGCGCCCGCGCAAACCGTTTTTCCGGAAAGAAGCCTCCTTTCTGTATTTGCCAAATTCCGGATAAGTTTTGTTTTGCGCCGTCCGGCCCCCGAACCGTTACTCTTCCGCCCTCCATGACCATCCTCGACGATCTGCAATGGCGCGGCTTGTATGCCGACTGCACCGACCTCGCGGCGCTCACCCAGCGCCTCGGCCAAGGCCCGGTGACGCTGTATTGCGGGTTCGATCCTACCGCCGACTCGCTGCACGTGGGCAACCTCGTCCCGCTGCTCGCGCTGCGCCGCTTCCAGTTGCACGGTCATCACCCGATCGCGCTGGCCGGCGGCGCCACGGGCATGGTCGGCGACCCCTCGGGCCGCTCCGCCGAGCGCAACCTGCTCACGCCCGACCAAGTCGCGCACAACATTGCCTCGATCAAGCAGCAGCTCGGCCGGTTTCTTGATTTCGACGCAACGACCAATCCAGCGCGGATGGTCGACAACTCCACATGGACGGCCCCCATCAGCTTCCTCGAGTTCCTCCGCGACGTCGGAAAACATTTTTCGGTTAACGCGATGCTCGCGAAAGAGAGCGTGCGGGCGCGACTCGAGAGCGAATCGGGCATCAGCTACACGGAGTTCAGCTACATGCTGCTGCAGGCGCACGATTTTCTGCACCTCCGCGAAACGATGAACTGCGAGCTCCAGGTCGGCGCGACGGACCAGTGGGGCAACATCACCGCGGGCACCGACCTGATCCGCAAAAAGCTCGGGGCGCCCGCCTGGGGCCTCACCTTCCCGCTGCTCACCAAATCCGACGGCACGAAATACGGCAAATCGACCAGCGGCGCGGTCTACCTCGATCCGAAACGCACGACGCCCTACCGGTTCTATCAGTTCTTTGTGCAGGCGGAGGACGCCGACGTCATCAAGCTGCTCAAGGTGCTGACCTTCCTCTCGGCCGAGGAGATCACCGCGCTTGATACCGACCTCAAAGCCAACCCCGGTGCCCGCGCCGCGCAAAAGGCGCTTGCCCGCGCCGTAACGACGTTGGTGCACGGCGACACGGAATGCGCCAACGCGATCCGTGCGAGCGAGATCATGTTCGGCGGCGGGCTCGACGGCATCAGCGAGTCGCTGTTTCAGGACGTCGTCGGAGAGATCCCGACCAAGGAACTTGAAGCCGCCAAACTCTCGGGCGCGGGTGCACCGCTCGTCGAACTGCTCGTCCACGCCGGGCTCGCGCCTTCGAAGGGCCAGGCCCGCAAGGACATTGACGGTGGTGGCATCTACGTGAACAATGCCCGCGTCGGCGAAGCGTCGCGTGCGGTCACCACCGGCGAGTTGCTGTTCGGCAAATATCTTCTGCTCCGCAAAGGCAAACGCACCTACACGGTGGTCAAGATCGTCTAGGCTCGGCGCCGTGCCCGAAGAGCGAGCCCCGGTGATTCTTCGCCCGTGAGAACCCGGTTCATCGTCAATCGCCGTTCAGGTCGCGCGAATCGCGTGCTCGCCGGCGTGCGCGCGTTCGCCGCGCAGCTGGGAGCCGCCGTGGTGCTGACGGAGCGACCACGGCACGCGCGTGACCTCGCTACCACCGCACTCGACGATGGCTGCGAGCTCATCGTCGCGGTGGGTGGCGATGGCACGATGAACGAGGTCGGCTCCGCCTTGATCGGCACCCCAGCCACGCTCGGGCTGATTCCCTGCGGCTCCGGCGATGGGCTGGGACGTTTCCTCGGGCTGCATGGCTCGCTCTCACATTCGCTCGAAATCCTTTGCTCGGGGCGGCCGCGACCGATCGACACGGGCGTCGCGGACGGCCACCCGTTTATCAACCTCGCCGGACTTGGCTTCGAAGCCGAACTCGGCGCACGCTTCAACCGCCTCGAACGCCGCGGTTTTCTGCGCTACCTGAGCACCGGCGCGCGCACATTGCACGCATGCCACTCGCAGCGGTGCACCATCACCGCTGACGATGCGCAGGTAAACGTCGACGCGTTCACCCTCGCCGTGGCGAACAGCGCGCAATACGGCAACAACGCCCTGATCGCGCCGCACGCCCGCGTGGACGACGGCCAACTCGACCTTTGCGCGCTACCAGCTGCCACTTGGTTCAACGTTCTCCCGCTGACGCTCCGGCTGTTCTCGGGGACGATCGATCGGGCCAGCGGCGTCGTGCATCGCCGCGGAACCCGGTTCGTGGTCGAACGCCCAGCGCCCGGACCCCTTCACACCGACGGCGAAATTCACGAGGCGGGCCGGACCGTCGAGTTCGCGATCCGTCCCGCCAGCCTCCGGATCATGTGTCCGGTGCCGTAGCCCACCCGACAACTCGCTTACGCGTTCGCGAAATACGGTAGCGCTGCCGCGGTCTGCTTCACCGTCGGCAGGCCTTCCAACAATTCGCCAATCGGATCCCAGCGTCCGTTTACCAGCGCATCCCGCGCCGATTCGCGTTGCGTGATCTTCACACTCTGGCCGGCGAAACGAACCTCCAGCTTCACAAGATCGATCACGACCTGCGTCTGCGGATCCTTCTCCACGGCCGCCGCGATCTTCGTGATGTCTTCGCGGCTCGCGGACACGCATGGAATTCCGAGCCCCGTGCTGTTGCCAAAAAAGATCTCGGCAAAGTTTTCCGCGATCACGGCCTTGAGTCCGTATTTCTGGATCGCCTGCGGCGCATGCTCGCGTGACGAGCCGCAGCCGAAATTCGAACCCGACAGCAGAATCGAGGCGCCCTTGAACCGCGGCTCGTTGAGCGGGTGCGGCTTGTCCGTGCCGTCCGCGTTTTTGCGGACGTCGTAGAACAGAAATTCGCCGAGACCGTCGAAGGTCACGCACTTCATGAAGCGCGCGGGAATGATGCGGTCCGTGTCGATGTCGTTGCCCGGCACGTGCACCGCGCGTCCGGCGATCTGGGTGATTTTTTCGAGAGCCATTTTTGGAAGGAGGAAGCTGCCCGCGAATCACGCGAATGAGCGCGAATTCAGAAGCATTCGTGTCGATTCGCGTGATTCGCGGGCCAAGGTTTGGGTGAGTTCAGTTCGCGCTGACGCCGAACACTTCGCGGGCATCGGCCACTTGTCCCGTAACCGCCGCGGCGGCGACCATCAGCGGGCTCATCAGAATGGTCCGGCCGGTCGGGCTGCCCTGCCGGCCCTTGAAGTTACGGTTCGACGAACTCGCGCAGAGTTGGTCGCCGATGAGCTTGTCGGGATTCATCGCGAGACACATCGAGCACCCCGCCGCGCGCCATTCGAACCCCGCCTCGCTGAGAATCTTGTCCAGCCCCAGTTTTTCACACTGGAGGGCCACGATCTGCGAGCCGGGGACGGCGATCGCCTTCACGCCGGCAGCCACGCGCTTCCCCTTCACGAACTTCGCGACCTCCTGGAAATCGCTCAGCCGGCCATTCGTGCACGAGCCCAGGAACGCGACGTTGATCTTCGTCCCCTTGATCGGCGCGCCGGGCTGCAGCTTCATGTAGGCGAGCGCCTCTTCGATGTTGGCCTTCTCGTCGGCGTCGGTGGCTTTTGCCGGATCAGGAATCTGCTCGTTGATCGAGATGCCCTGCCCCGGATTGATGCCCCACGTGACGGTGGGCGCGATGTCGGCTGCGTTGATCTTTACCACGTCATCGTAACGGCAACCGGAATCACTCGCGACGGCGCGCCATCGTGTCACGGCTTCATCCCACGCCGCGCCTTTGGGCGCGTAGGGGCGGCCCTTCAGATAAGTGAACGTCGTGTCGTCCGGATTCACATAGCCCACGCGCGCGCCGCCTTCGATCGACATGTTGCAGACGGTCATTCGCTCTTCCATTGAGAACCGGTCGAACACTTCGCCGGCATACTCGTAGGCGAAACCGGTGCCGCCATTCACGCCGAGCGTCCGGATGATGTGGAGAATGACGTCCTTCGCGTAGACGCCGGGCCGCAGCTTCCCGTTCACCTCGATGCGGCGGACCTTCAGCGGCCCCAGCGCCATCGTCTGCGTCGCCAGCACGTCGCGCACCTGGCTGGTGCCGATGCCGAAGGCGATCGCCCCAAACGCGCCATGCGTACTCGTGTGCGAGTCGCCGCACGCGATCGTCGTGCCGGGCTGCGTGATGCCCTGTTCGGGCCCGACGATGTGGACGATGCCCTGCTTGCCCGTCGAGCGATCGAAGAACGTGATGCCGAATTCGGCACAGTTTTTCCGCAGCTCGTCCATCATCGCTTGCGCGAGCGGATCGCGGTAGGGTTCCACGACCTGATCCGTCGGAACGATGTGGTCGACCGTGGCGAAGGTGCGCTGCGGAAATGCGACCTTCAGTCCGAGGTCCCGCAGCATTCCAAACGCCTGCGGGCTCGTGACCTCGTGGATGAGGTGCGTGCCGATGAGCAACTGAGTCTGGCCATTGGCCAGTTTGCGGACGGTGTGAGCGTCCCAGACTTTCTGGAAGAGTGATTTCGCCATGGGCAGGGTGCGGGGTTCGGAAATTGAGCGCCGACTATACCTGAACCTTGCCATAACCGGAAATACTTCTTTCGCTAGCTGTGATGCCTAAACGGCATCAATTATCCTCACCTGACTCCCGAGCGAGGGCTGGCACGCGCCCCTCCCCTGAAACGCGGAATCCAAACCCGAAACTCCAAACCGAAAGCGACGCTTTCATGCCCCGCGACTACGACTTCCCCTTTGAGCTGCGCCACCTGATCTACTTCCGTGAGGTCGCGCGGCAGCTGCATTTCCGCAAGGCCGCCGAGACGCTCGCGGTGGCGCAGCCAGCACTGAGTCGCGCCATTGCGCAACTTGAGGCCGCGCTCCGTGCAGACCTGCTAAATCGCACGCGTCGCGGGGTGGAAGTCACTCCGGCCGGCCAGCTCCTGCTCGAGCGGATCGAGCCGATCCTCCGTGGACTCGCCGCGATTCCCGCCGAACTCCATGCGCTGTCATCCGGCCAGGTCGGGCACATTAGCATCGCCTTCACCGGTCTCGCGATGGCGACCGTCCTGCCTGGCATCCTGCGCCAGTTCAGCCAGCAATTTCCCGGCGTCCGCGTGGAGCTGAACGAATCGCCCACTTCCACCCAACTCGCCGCGCTGCAGGCCGGCGAGCTAAGTTGCGGTTTCTTCCATCCCGACGCGCCGACACCCGGGTTGCGCACCCACGAGTTGCTACGTGAACGCAATGGTATCCTGCTCCCGCCGGCGCACCGGCTGGCGAGAAAGGCAAAGCTCGAGCTGCGCGATCTCGCCGATACGCCCTTCGTGCTTTTCCCACGTTCCCATAATCCCGGATTCTACGATCGGATCCTCGCAGCGTGCCGCGCCGCCGGGATCACCCCGCGAATCGTCGACGAAGTATGGCCGCGGGCCAACGGCATAGGGTTGGTCCGCGCCGGACTGGGCGCCACGTTCATGACTCCGTCCGAAGCCCGCCACCTGCCGGGTGACGTGGCGTTTCGCACGCTGAGCGGTCCCGCGCCGGAAAGCCGGCTCGTCCTCGGCTGGCGCACGTCGCCGGAACCCGATCCTGCACTGGCTGCCTTCCTCAAGGTCGCCCGTGCGTAGCGATGGCTTGGCACGGGCGAGACGCCCGCGCCACAAGACCGCTCACTTCATCTCTCCCGTTCTTCGCTCTAGCCTCTCCGCTCTCAGCTCAAAAACAGGAAACCCCGCTCCCGTTGATCTCAGGGGGCGGGGCTCCGCGGGGCGACGGGTAGTCGCTCGTTTTGTTCAGGGCGCCACGCCGCTGTCAGCGGCGGGAGCCTTTTGCTTAAAGATCAGCTTGTCGCCTTCGCGATCGACGATCACCGGCTCGCCGTCCTTGATCTCGCCGCGCAGCAAGGCCTCGGCGAGCGGGTCTTCGAGATAGTGTTCGACCGCGCGACGCAGCGGACGAGCACCGTATTTCTCGTCGTAGCCCTTCTCGATGAGCAGGAGCTTCGACTCCGGCGTGAACTCGAGTGCAATCTTCCGCTCGGCGAGCCGCTTGGCGAAATTCGCCGTCTCGAGCTCGACGATCTTGGTGAGATCCTCCTTGGCCAAGGGGCGGAAGAACACGATGTCCGAAATGCGGTTGAGGAACTCGGGCTTGAAGATCCGCTTCGCCTCCTCGAGCACCTTCTCGCGCATCTTTTCGGCATCGTTGAACGCCGCCGCCGCCGCCGCGAAACCCATCGAGGTCTGCCGCTGCAGGAGCTGCGCACCCACGTTGCTCGTCATGATGATGATCGTATTCCGGAAATCGACCGTGCGACCCAGCGAATCGGTCAGCCGTCCGTCTTCGAGAATCTGCAGGAGAATCTGGATCACGTCCGGATGCGCCTTCTCGACTTCGTCGAACAGGATCACCGCGTAGGGCCGACGGCGCACCGCTTCGGTGAGCTGGCCGCCTTCGTCGTAGCCGACATAGCCCGGAGGCGAGCCGACCAGTCGGGACACGGCGAATTTTTCCATGTATTCCGACATGTCGATCTGGATGAGCGCGTCCTGGTTGCCGAACATCTGCGAGGCGAGCTGCTTCGCCATCATCGTCTTGCCGACACCCGTCGGGCCGACGAACATGAACGAGCCGATCGGCCGGCGCGGATCCTTCAGGTCCGCTCGCGAGCGGCGTAGCGCACGCGCGACGGCAACCGCCGCCAGCTCCTGGCCGATGACGGTCTTTTGAAGCTCCGTCTCCATCGCGAGCAGCTTCTCGCTCTCCTTCTTCTCCATCCGGCTGAGCGGAATGCCCGTCCAGTCGGCGACCACCTGCATCATCAGGTCCTCGTCGATCGTCACGCGCTTTTCTTCGCGCGCCTTCTTCCACTCCTCGGTGATCTGCTCCTGCTTGAGCCGGAGCTGCTTCTCCTGGTCGCGGTAGCGGGCGGCTTCTTCAAAATGCTGTTCGCTGATGGCCTTTTCCTTCGACGCGCAGACCTGCTCGATCTCCTTCGTCAGGTTCTCGACGGACGGCGGACGCGTCAGCGCGCCGATGCGCGCGCGCGAGCCGGCTTCGTCCATGACGTCGATCGCCTTGTCGGGCAGGAAACGTCCGGTGATGTAGCGGTCCGAAAGCTTCGCGGCCGACTCGATCGACTTGTCGGTGAAGATCGCCTTGTGGTGATCCTCATACTTCGAGCGGATGCCCTTCAGGATCAGGATCGTGTCGT
Organism: Opitutus terrae PB90-1; assembly: GCF_000019965.1. GTDB lineage: Bacteria > Verrucomicrobiota > Verrucomicrobiia > Opitutales > Opitutaceae > Opitutus > Opitutus terrae. Next base: position 3,429,546 of record NC_010571.1, on the reverse strand, counting down.
CGACCGACGGGGCCTCGACCTTGACGGACTGGAAGCGGCGATCAAGCGCCGAGTCCTTCTCGATGTATTTCCGATACTCGTTGAGCGTGGTCGCGCCGACACACTGCAGCTCACCACGCGAAAGCGCGGGCTTGAAGATGTTCGACGCATCCATCGCGCCCTCGGCGGCGCCCGCGCCGACGATCGTGTGCAGCTCGTCGATGAAGAGGATGACGTTCTTCGCGCGGCGGATTTCGTCCATCACTGCCTTGATCCGCTCTTCGAACTGGCCGCGGTATTTCGTGCCGGCGACCATTAGCGCGAGATCAAGGGTGATGACTTTCTTCTCGAGCAGAATCTCCGGCACGGCGCCGGCGGCGATTTCCTGCGCAAGCCCCTCGACGATGGCGGTTTTGCCCACGCCGGCTTCGCCGATCAGCACCGGGTTGTTCTTGGTGCGGCGGCAGAGAATCTGGATCACGCGGCGGATCTCGTTCTTCCGCCCGACGACCGGATCCATCTCGCCCTTGCGCGCGAGATCGGTGAGGTCGCGACCAAATGCCTTCAGCGCGGGGGTCTTGACTTCCTTTTTGTCCTCGGTGCCGCCGCTGCGCTGCGGCGTGCCGGCTGCGGCTTCCTCGCCGGGCACGTCACCGCTTTGGCTGCTGGAGAACTGCGGATCGAGCTCGCGGAGAATTTCGTTGCGGGTGCGCTCGATGTCGATGTCGAGCGACTTGAGCACGCGCGCGGCCACGCCCTCGCCTTCACGGAGCAGACCGAGCAGGATGTGCTCGGTGCCCACGTAGGAATGATTCAGCGTCTTCGCTTCCTTGCCGGCGAGCGCGAGCACCTTCTTCACGCGCGGCGTGTAAGGGATGCTGCCTTGCGTCTTGCTCTCCTGGCCGGTGCCGACCTGCTTTTCGACCGCCGAGCGCACGGTCTCCAAGTCGAGCCCCATCTTCTGGAGCACGCTCACCGCGACGCCCTGGCCGAGCTTGATCAGCCCGAGCAGGATGTGCTCCGTCCCCACGTAATTGTGGTGGAAACGGTCCGCCTCTTTGCGGGCAAGTGCCAACACCTGCTGCGCGCGGGGCGTGAAATTGTTCATGGGTTCTTGGGACATGTGCGAAAAGATTAATTCGACCCGTCGGTCGTGAAAGTAAAGTTGGGTTGCGGGAAATTGGCAAACTCCGTGCGGAGTCGGCCCGCCCGCAGCAGATCGCGCTGGTTGGGCTCGAACTCGCCCTTCTGCGCGTGCTGCAGATGCCCCGGCTGCGCCTCGATGAACAGCCGGTCGATCGTCGCGCGGTTCTCTTCCGGGAAAATGTGCAGGTCGACACCCAGCCGGAGCAGCGAGAGCAGGTTCATCGCCTCGCCCGAGCTCAGCACGTGGCTGTTCTGCAGGATGCCGTAGGCGCGGCCGATCTTGTCGAACAGTTTGCCACGGTCCGCCTCGATCAGCTTCTGGCGCGCGTTCAGCTCGTGCTCGACGATCGACGTCAGCACGCTCCCGAGCCGCTTGATGATCTCATCCTCCGACTCGCCGAGTGTCGTCTGATTGGAGATCTGGAAAATGCTGCCGCTGGCGTCCGAGCCTTCGCCGAACAGTCCGCGCACCACCATGCCCAGCTGGTTGACCGCGCGCACCACCTTCTCCATCTGGTTCGCGATAACCAAGGCCGGCAGGTGCATCATCGCCGAGGCGCGCAAGCCGGTGCCGATGTTGGTCGGGCACGCGGTCAGATAACCCAGCGACGGAGAAAATGCATAGTCCAGCCGATCCTCGATCGCCGTATCGAGCTCGTTGATCGCGCTCCACGCTTTCTTCAGCTGGAAGCCCGCCCGCAGCACCTGAATGCGCAGGTGATCCTCCTCGTTGATCATCACCGAAAAGCACTGGTCCTTGCTGATCACCACGCCTGAACCGTTCTTGCCGCCGCTCAGTTCGCGACTGATCAAGTGCCGCTCGACGAGAATCTGCTTCTCGAGCTCGCTGAGATCGCCGATCTCCACCGCCAGGCTCTTCTTCATGGCCGTCGTCGCGAGCACCGCGTCGCGGCACAAACCGTAAGTCTGCGCCCGCTGCGCCGGCTTGGCCCAGCCGGGGAAGTGGTTTCCCGCCACGTTCCGCGCCAAGCGGATCCGCGTCATCAGCACGACCGCGGTCTTGCTGCTCACCGTGTCGGTGAGCTCCGAAGGCGAATCGAGGAGCGAAGCAATCGTCATGGGCTTAGCGCGCCGATGGTTGTTGCGAGAAGAGTTGTTTGACCTGGTTGATCTCATCACGGCAGCGAGCGGCGTCCTCGTAGCGCTCCGATTTGATCGCAGCGGTGAGGTCGGTCTCGAGTTGGGAAAGTCGTTCGTGGAGGCTGCGGCGGGCGAGCGCCTTTTGCGGCACTTTGCCGGTGTGCGCCGTGCCCTTGTGCATGCTGTCGAGCATCGGCTCGATCAGCGCCGTAAAGGTCTGGTAGCACGCCGGGCAGCCGAACCGGCCGAGCTTCTTAAAATCGTTCGGCGTGAATCCGCACTGCTCGCAACGCACCGTGCCGAGGCTCGCGGGCTCCGGATTGAGCGAGGCCTTGAGCAACAAGTCCGCCAGCGAGAATCCACTGGGGTCGGTGACGCCCTTGGCCTGGGCGCACTCCTCACACAGATCGATCTTGTGAACCTTGTTGTTCACGATCTGCGTCAGGTGCACGGTCGCAGGCTTCGAGCAAAGGTCGCATTTGAGCGGAGTGGGCATTTTTCAGCAGAAAATGTTTCTGCACCAACCATGCCAGCCCGGTGCCCGCTGGCAAGTGCCGCGAGAACTCTCTTCGCCTGAGCCGGAGTTGCGCGCCGACCCGACGCGCGGGAGCAATTCTGTCGCAGTGGCGAACGATGACCGAAGGCCGCATGCGTGGGAGCGCGGCCGTGTCGGCCCCACCGGCTCGGCCACCGTCGCCGATGGTGGCACCGGGCTCACCGAGCCCAGCTACATCCCATCAGATCCGCGCGCCCTCGACCAGCACGCGTCGACGGAACGACGCCAGCACCTGCTGCGTGATCGGCCCCGGGTGACCGGTGCCGATCTCGCGACCATCCAGCTTCACCACCGGCACCACCTCCGCGCCGGTGCCGGTCAGGAAGCACTCGTCGGCACACCACACGTCGTAGCGCGTCAGATCCGCTTCGCGCAGCGGCACGCCGAGTTCCTTCGCCACGTCGAAGATCGCGCCGCGCGTGATACCGCGCAGTGCGCCCTGCGAAGCCGCCGGCGTGATGATCTCGCCCTGGTGCACGATGAAGATGTTGTCCGCGGTGCACTCGGCGATGTAGCCCTGATCGTTGAGCATGATCGCCTCGAGCGCGCCAAATTGCCGCGCCTCGATCTTGCCGAGGATGTTGTTGAGATAGTTCAGCGACTTCACCGTCGAGGGCAGCGCCGCCGGATTGATCCGGCGGGTCGGCACGGTGACGATGCTGAGCCCCTTCTCGTAATGCTCCGGCGGATAAAGCGAGATCTTGCTCGCGATGATGAAGAGGGACGGCTTCGGACAGAGCCACGGGGCGAGTCCCAAATCGCCCACGCCACGGGTGACCACGAGCCGGATATACGCGTCCTTGAGCCCGTTCTGCCGGCACGTCTCGCAGGTCGCCTCGGCCAGTTCTTTCCGATTCAGCGGAATCTTCAGGAGGATCGCCTTGGCTGAATACTCCAAACGCTCCAGATGTTCCTCCAGCCGGAAGACATTGCCGCCGTAGAGCCGGATTCCCTCGAAAACGCCGTCGCCATACAGCAAACCGTGGTCGAACACGGAGATCTTCGCATCGGCTTCGTCCACGAATTTGCCGTCGAGGTAAATCTTCATCCGGTCACGCTAGGGGCGCGTGAAAACGCTTGTCCAGCTTCGCCTTGGCGCCCTCCGGTCGTGGCACGGGCGTCCCTCCCGTGCATCGATCCACTTGCCGCCCGGGCCAGCATGCCCCGCCACGCAGCTCCAGCGACTTTCAGCTTGTCCTGCAAGTTGTTTGAGCTGACTGTGCCGCTCATCCGGCTTTATGCGTGCACCACCCCGTCGTCCGGCTTGCGCGGGCTTCACGTTGATCGAGCTCCTGACGGTCATCGCGATCATCGGTATTCTCGCCGCGATTCTGATTCCGACCGTTGGTTCCGTGCGCGAACGCGCGCAGCGTGCGGTCGATGGCAACAATCTCCGCGAGATCACCAAGGCCGCCATGATCTATGCCGGGGACAACAACGACCGGCTGCCCGATCCCGCCACGCTCACGACGCTCTCCGGCGGCGGTCCCGTCCATCGCTGGCCCGGCGCACTCGCAAAAAACAACGTGCTGAGTGAGCCGAGCTTCTACCTCGCGAAAAACGACCCGCTCTTCAACGGCACCTACCCGCCCGCGATCCTGACGCCCACCGTCGCCGCCCGCAACCAACTCGATCCCGATTTCGTGGCGGCGACGCTCGCGTGGGAATTCGTCGGCGGGCTGCGCATGAGCGATCCGCCCACCACGCCGGTCGCCTTCACGCGCGGGCTGCAGCCGTCGGGGCGATGGGACATCAACAGCGGCGTGTATCGCGATACCGGCGGCTTCGTGGCTTATCTGGGCGGGAGCGTGGTGTTCTATACCTCGACGGCCGAGGCCTTCACTTCGCCCACGAGTGGCCGGAAGGTGACGGATATTCGCAACGCCATTCCCGCCCACGCCCGCATCTACGCGACGCCGACCCCAGCCGGCCCGACCATCGGCACCCTGAACGGTACCGCCGCGGTCGCCGACAACTGATTCCTGGCGGCGAGCGTGGCGCGACCATCCCGCCCGTGATCCGCCCCGCTCCGCGGGCGCGGTTTGGCTCGCCTCAGCCGTGTTTTTCCACGCGACTGCTGCAACGCCGCCCCCGCGGTGTTGTCCGTGTTCGCCACCTTCATGACGTCCGCTTCTTCCTCTTCCGCCCAAAACCCGATTTTCGTGGTCGGCCATCGCAATCCCGATGCCGACTCGATCTGCTCCGCGATCGCTTACGCGGCCTTCAAGGAGATGCGCGGTGAACGCGGCTACATCGCCGCCCGGTGCGGCAATTCGAACGCGCGCATCGACACGATCCTGTCCCGTTTCCAACAACCGCTGCCGCTCTACCTCAGCGATGTCAGCCCGCGCGTGCGCGATCTGATGGTCAAGGACGTGCTCGCGCTCGACGAGCACGCCACCTGCGCCGAAGCGCTGGGGGTCTTCGATCGCCACGACATTCGCGTGCTGCCGGTCACGGGCGCCGGCCGGCAAATCGTGGGCACAATCTCGTTGTCGACCCTCGGCAGCGTGTTCATCCCGCGCTTAACTGAGCCGAAACGACTCCGGCTCGTTCGCACCTCGCTCGCCAACATCGCGCGCACGCTCGACGCCGAGACGCTGCATGTCGTCGCCCCGCAGAAAATCGAAGAGTTTTACCTGCGCCTGGGCACGATGGACATCAGCTCCTTCTGGAGCATTTCGATCCAGGAAAACATCCCCGCCGAAAACTCGATCGTGATCGTCGGCGACCGCCGCGACGTGCAACGCCGCTCGATCGAGCTTGGCGTCCGCGCGATCGTCATCACCAGCAAGCTCGGCATCGATGACGAGACCCTCGCGCTCGCCCGCGCCCGCGGCACCAGCATCCTTATCAGCCCTTACGATTCCGCCACGACGTCGTGGGTCGTGCGCACCGCCTCGATGCTCGACCGCGTGGTCGAGCGGAACTTCATCGCCATCGACGCCGATATGCGGATCGCCGACGTGCGGAAAAAATTCGCCTCCGGCGCGCCGCACGCGCTGCTCGTCACCACGGATCGCGGCCAGTTGGAGGGCATTCTCACGAAGACCGACGTGCTGCGTCCGACACAGACTCGGCTCGTGCTGGTCGATCACAACGAGATGTCGCAAGCCGTGCCCGGCGCCGACGAGGTCACTATCACGGAAATCATCGATCACCACCGGCTCGGCGCGCTCAATACGCCGCAGCCGATCCTCTTCCTGAACGAGCCCGTCGGCTCGACGTGCACCATCATCGCCGATCTGTTTCGCCGCGATGGTCTCCGTCCCTCGCCCGCCATCGCTGGCATCATGATGTCAGGACTGATTTCCGACACGCTTCACCTCCACGGCCCGACCACCACCGCCAAGGACGCGGATATCCTCGCCTGGCTGGCGGAGATCTCCGGGGTCAACTCCGGTGAACTGGCCGACCAGATCTTCAATTCTGGCTCGGTGATCCTCGCGAATCCGCCGGAGACCGTCGTGCGCTCCGATCACAAGATCTACGAGGAGGCCGGGGTGCGTTTCGCCGTCGCGCAGGTGGAGGAACTCGGGTTCGGCAATTTCTGGCAGCACGCGAAACCTCTCGCCGCCGCGCTGCAGGAGCTGCGGAACGAAGAGGATCTGCTCTTCGCCGCGCTGCTTGTTACCGACATCAACACCCAAAACTCACTGCTGCTCGTCAAAGGCGATTCGCAGTTCATCGCGCGAATCTCCTATACCCACGTCGAGCAGGACGAGATTTTCGATCTGCCAGGTGTGGTCAGCCGCAAGAAGCAGCTGATCCCTTATCTCACGAGCGTCCTCAAGGAAATGGTCGCCGACGGCACTCTGCCCACACTCGCTGTCGCTTCCGGGCGGAGGTAGCGCGTTCCGGACAGGGTTGGGCGCCGACGCGTGCGCCATAAGGCCCGCTCGGTGAGCGCGAGCCCGGCCGGCGGCCAGGCCTGCGGCGGCGAGACCGTTGCCGAGATGCTCTGACGACCAGCAGTTCCATTGCCGCCACCGCGCTTCACTGGCGCGCCCAGTCTATAGCGCGGACAGGAAAACATCTGGATTTGTCGCGGGCGGAGCCTCTACGGTCCCGCCCGCATGTTTTCCCCTTCCGGCGCCGCCGGCAGCCCTGCGGCTACTCCCCCCACCCGCGCCCGCTACTGGGTCGTCGTTTTCGCGATCACCCTGGCGGTCATCCAATACATCGACCGCGTCTGCATTTCCCAGGCGGCGCCCTCGGTCTCGTCCGCGCTCGACCTGAGCAAGGAGCAAATGGGCTGGGTCTTCAGCGCCTTCACGCTCGCTTACGCGCTGTTCGAGATTCCCACCGGCTACTGGGGCGATCGCAACGGCCCGCGCCGCGTCCTGCTGCGCGTCGTGCTGTGGTGGTCGTTCTTCACCGCCGCCACCGGTTGGGTGTGGAATTGGAGCTCGCTCGTGGTGACCCGTTTCCTTTTCGGCGCCGGCGAAGCCGGTTGTTTTCCCAATCTCACGAAAGCCTTCGAAGCGTGGCTCCCGACGCGCGAACGCATCCGCGCGCAAGGCATCATGTGGATGAGCGCGCGCTGGGGCGGCGCGGTCACGCCCTATCTCGTTTTTCTCGTCCTGAGCGTGATGAACTGGCGGCTGGCGTTCCTGGTGTTTGGTCTGCTCGGTGTCGTCTGGGCCATTCTGTTTGCCCGCTGGTTCCGCGACAACCCGCGCGAACATCCTTCGGTCAATGCCGCCGAGGCGGCGCTGCTGCCCGAGCGGCCCGCGAGTTCGCACTTCGCGGTGCCGTGGCGGAAGCTCATCACCGCGCCTTCCGTGTGGTGCGTCTGCGGCCAGTATTTCGCCTGCAGCTACGCGTGGTACTTCTTCATCACGTGGTTTCCCACCTACCTGCTGGAGGTGCATAAGTTCGATCTGAAGAGCAGCGCGCTCCTCGCCGGTTTGCCGCTGTTGCTGGGTGGCGCCGGCTGCTTCCTCGCGGGCGCCCTCGTGCCGCGGTTCACGCGCCGCTTCGGCCACGGCGGATTGATCCGGCGGCTCTTCGGCGTCGTCGGCCAGGGCGGCGCGGCGTTGTGCCTGATCGCAGCGACGTTCTTCAGCCAACCGCTGCTCGCCGTCACCGCCATCGCGCTCGCGAGCTTTTCCAACGATCTCAGCATCCCGTGCTCCTGGACCACGTGCATGGATGTCGGTGGCCGCTACGTCGGCACACTCTCCGGGATGATGAACATGGTCGGAAACATCGGCGGGTTCCTTTCCCCCATCGTGCTCGGCTACATCGTTGGCCGCACGGGCGACTGGAATCTCACCTTCTACGTCACCGCCGCCGTTTACTTGCTCGGCGCGCTGTGCTGGTGGTTGATCGACCCGGTCACTCCGCTCGAGCTCTCTGAAGAATCCGCAGCCTGATTTCCCGCCACTCATGCACCGTCTCTATTCCACCCAACACGGCTTCATCGTGCACAGCGGCGGCCGGTTTGTCCGGCTGCCCGATTCCTTCGATCTCGACGCGTTGTTCGCTTCGCCCGAGCCCCATGCGTTGCTCGCCGAAGCACTCCGCTCGGCGCAACCCGCCTCCGAGCCCGCGCTGGAAGCGCTGCGGCCGCCGCTGCAAAGCCAGGAGATCTGGGCGGCTGGCGTGACCTACTTGCGCAGCATGACCGCGCGCATGGAAGAAGCGAAGAACGCTGGCGGCGGCACGTTCTACGACCGCGTCTACGCCGCCGAGCGTCCCGAGTTGTTCTTCAAGGCCACGCCGCATCGCACCGTCGGCAGCGGCGGCAAGGTCCGCATCCGCTCCGATTCGAAATGGAACGTCCCCGAACCCGAGCTCACGCTCGCCATCAGCGCGCGTGGTCGGATCTTCGGCTACACCGCAGGCAACGACATGAGCTCGCGCGACATCGAAGGCGAAAATCCGCTCTACCTGCCGCAGGCCAAGGTCTACCTCGGCAGCGCCGCCATCGGTCCGTGCCTCGTCGTCTCGCCCGAACTACCCTCGCCCGACACGGCCATCCTGCTCGAAATCCGCCGCGGCGGCGTGCCGGTTTTTTCGGGCGAAACCACCATCGGCCGGATCATGCGTCCGCTGCCATCGCTTGCCGATTGGCTGTTCCGTGAGCAGTCTTTCCCGCACGGATGCTATTTGATGACGGGCACCGGCATCGTCCCGCCCGATTCGTTCACCTTGCGCAGTGGCGACGAGGTGCGGATCGCAATTCCGCCCGTCGGTACGCTCTTCAACACCATCGCCTGATCCATGATTCTCCACGGAAAAAGCCTCATCGCCGGGCAGCCCGGCCAAGCCGGCGGCCCGATCTTCTGGACCGTCAATCCCGCCACGGGCCACCGACTCACGCCCGATTTTCACTCGGCCTCGGCCGCCGAGGTCGATCGCGCGCTGCACGAATCCGCCGCCGCGTTCGCCGACTACTCGACGCGCCCGCCCGCCGAGCGCGCCGCCTTCCTCGACGCGATCGCCACCGCGATCGAGGCGGTCGGCGACGAATTGCTGCAGCGCGCGCATCAGGAAACCGGCCTGCCGCTCGCGCGGATCACCGGCGAACGCGCACGCACCTGCGGCCAGCTGCGATTGTTCGCCAACCTCGTGCGCGAAGGCTCCTGGGTCGACGCGCGCATCGATCCGGCGCTGCCGCAGCGTCAGCCGCTGCCCCGCCCGGATCTCCGGCGAATGCTTACGCCGCTGGGCCCCGTGGTCGTTTTCGGCTCGAGCAACTTCCCACTCGCGTTCTCCGTGGCCGGTGGTGACACGGCATCTGCCTTCGCGGCTGGCTGCACCGTCGTCGTGAAAGCGCACCGCGCGCACGCGGGCACCGCCGAGCTCGTCGGCGGCGCGATCACGCAGGCCGCCGTCGCCTGTGGGCTGCCGCCCGGCGTGTTCTCGATGATCCACGGCGAAGGCGCCACGGCCGGCGTCGCGATGGTGAAACATCCCGCGACCGCGGCGGTGGGCTTCACCGGCTCGCGCACGGCGGGACGCGCGCTCTTCGATGCCGCGGCGGCGCGGCCGCATCCGATTCCGGTGTTCGCCGAGATGAGCAGCCTGAATCCCGTGTTCCTGCTGCCGCGCGCCGTGCACGAGCGCGGCACGGAAATCGCGCAGGGGCTGCTCAGCTCGTTCACGCTCGGCGTCGGTCAATTCTGCACCAAGCCCGGACTCGTCTTCGCGCTGCGCAGCCCGGAAACCGATGCCTTCATCGAAAAGTTCGGCGAACTCGTCCGTGAAGCGCCGTGCGGAGTGATGCTCACCAGCGGCATCCGCGAAGCGTTTCTCAAGAACCGCACCAAGGTCACGTCGGTCGTCGGCGTGCTGCCACTCATCGAATCGAGCAAAACGGCCGATCCATCGCACACGGAATCGCAGCCGAGCTTTGCCGTCTCCCGCGGCCGCCGGTTTCTCGAACACCCCGAGCTCGCCACCGAGGCGTTCGGGCCCTTCACCCTGATCGTGATCGCCGAAACCGAGGACGAGTTGAAAGCGTGCGCAGCCTCACTCGAAGGTCAGCTCACGGCGACAGTCCACGGCACGCCCGCCGATCTCGAGCACGCGCGTCCTCTGCTCGCGACGCTCGAACAAAAAGCCGGCCGGCTGCTCATCAACAGCTTTCCCACCGGCGTCGAGGTTTCGCCCGCGATGAACCACGGCGGTCCGTATCCCGCCACCACCGATGTCCGTTTTACGTCCGTGGGCACTGCGGCGATTTATCGGTTCGCGCGGCCGGTTTGCTACCAGGGCTTCCCGGACGCGCTGCTGCCACTCGCGCTGCAGGACGCGAACCCGCTCGGCCTGCTTCGGCTTGTCGACGGCAAACATACTCGCGACGCCGTGCAGCGGGTCTAGCTGCTCTCCGTATCCCCCTGCGAAATTCACGCTATCTTCGGTAGAGCGAGGCGTCCTCGCCAACCTGCCGCCATGGCCTTCGCGAAGGCAGAGCCGCGGCTCACCGGACGGTTCGCCCTGCCTCTCGGCTTTCTCGGCGCTTGCCCCTTCTGCGCCTTTTTGCGGCGATTCCTCCGCGCCCACCTCCCTCCGCTCTCATGCCTGATCCGCTGCTCGATTCCCCAAACGACGCCATTTACACGCTGCGCACCACCGCGCCTGGACCGACGGGCCGATTGCCGGTTGACCCCGACCGACTGCGCGCAATGTCGAGCGGCGAGCTGTTCGGCTGGACGCAAAACGCCGGCATGGGCTGGGATCCCGCCCGGCTGCTCGGAAAGCAATTCCTGATTCTGAGCACGCAAGGCGGCGTACGCGCCGCCGACGGCGCGCCCGTCGCGCTCGGTTACCACACCGGGCATTGGGAAGTCGGGCTGTTGATGGAGGAAGCCGCGCGCACCTTTTCCGCGCAGGGAGCAATCCCGTTCGCCGGCTACGTCAGCGATCCGTGCGATGGCCGGACCAACGGCACCGCCGGCATGCTCGACAGTCTGCCCTACCGCAACGATGCCGCGATCGTCCTGCGCCGACTGATCCGCTCGCTGCCGACGCGCCGCGGCGTGCTCGGCGTCGCCACGTGCGACAAGGGCTTGCCCGCGATGCTCATGGCGCTCGCCGGCACGGCGAACCTTCCCACGATCCTCGTCCCCGGCGGCGTCACGCTCCTTGCCGAGGAAGCCGAAGACACCGCCAAGGTGCAGACGCTCGCCACGCGGTTCGCGCGCGACGAGATCACCCTCGATTACGCCGCCGAGATGGGCTGCCGCGCCTGCGGTTCTCCGGGCGGCGGCTGCCAGTTCATGGGCACGGCCGCTTCGACCCAGTGTGTCGCCGAGGCGCTCGGGCTCACGTTGCCGCACGCCGCGCTGAGTCCCTCCGGCGCCGAAATCTGGCGCGATCTCGCCCGCCGCTCCGCGTTGGCGCTGCTGCAGCTCGATCAGGCAGGCGCCACCACCCGTGACGTGCTGACGGAAGATTCGATTCATAACGCGATGGTGATTCACGCCGCGATCGGCGGCTCAACCAATCTCGTCCTACACGTCCCCGCGATCGCGCACGCCGCGGGATTACCGCGCCCGACCGTGGACGACTGGGCACGAGTCAACCGCGCAGTGCCGCGGCTGGTCGACTCGCTACCGAACGGCCCGCGCCATTTCGCCACGGTGCAGGTGTTCCTCGCCGGCGGCGTGCCCGAGGTGATGCTGCACCTCCGCGCGCTCGGTCTGCTCCGACTCGATGCACGCACGGTCTCCGGCCGCACGCTGGGCGAGAATCTCGCGTGGTGGGAAAAATCCGAGCGTCGCGCACGGCTGCGGGAGAAACTCCGCGAACTCGACGGCATCGATCCCGACGATGTGATCCTGCCGCCGGCACGGGCGAAGGAGCGCGGGTTGACGAGCACCGTTACGTTCCTGCGCGGCAACCTGGCACCCGAAGGCGCGCTCGTGAAAAGCACCGCGATCGCGCCGGAAATGATCGGGCCCGACGGCGTGTACCGTCACGAGGGCCCTGCGCGCGTCTTCACGAGCGAAAATTCGGCGATCGCCGCGATCAAGAGCGGCAGCGTCAAAGCCGGCGACGTGATGGTCCTCATCGGCATCGGGCCTGGCTGCGGCATGCCCGAAACGTACCAGATCACCGCCGCGCTCAAATACGCCAAGGACGCGTCACGCATCGCGCTGATTACCGACGGCCGTTTTTCCGGCGTGTCCACCGGCGCCTGTGTCGGCCACATCAGCCCGGAGGCGTGGGCCGACGGACCGATTGGGAGAGTGCGCGATGGCGATCGGATCCGGCTGCACATCGACACGCGCCAACTCGAGGGCTCGGTCGACGTGGTCGCCTCCGACGCCCCCGCGTTCGCCGCGCGGCCGCCACATCCGAACCTCCGCCGCGATGAGCGCGTGCCCGTCGACACGCGGCTGTGGTCCGCGCTGCAGGACGCGAGCGGCGGCAGCTGGTCCGGCTGCGTCTACGACACCGACCGGATCGTCCACTTGCTCGAGCTAGGCAAGGCGGCGGAGCGGGCCCAGACCAGCCACTAGCCTTTCGGCGGTCCCTCGTAACGGCAGGCGTCTCTGCCTGCCGTTCTTTTTGTTCTAGCCGGCAGGCACAGAGGCCTGCCGCTACGCCATCTACCGGACTTCTACTTCAGCTCTTTCACCCGTACGCGCCGATATTCCATTTGCCCGCGGTCGCTCTCGAACCCGATCGGGCCGTCGGCCGGCACCGGAAACGCGTCCAGCAGCACCTCACCGTTAATCGTCGCGTGAGCGAGCCCGCCCTTCACCGTCACGACAACTTCGTTCCAATCGAGCGGGCGGTAACTCCTCAGCGACGTGAACGGCCCCGCGAGGTAGTAGTCGCGGCACTGCAGCTGCGGTTCGCGAATGTAGATGCCGCTGTCCGCGTTCGGACTGGAGCGGAACTCGAGCCGCAGTTCGAAATCCTTCGGGAACGTCCGCGTGGTCCAGATCTTTTTGTAGTCGCGCACGGTCCGCGCGACCGTCACCACCAGCCGGCCGTTCACCGCGCGGAACCGGCCGTCGCTTGTGGCGGCCTTGCCTTCGAGCGACGCGTCACCGTCATAGCGCCAGCCGCCGAGATCGCGGCCGTTGAACACGGCCTCGAATCCTGGCTCCGGCGTAAAGTCGTCCGGCCACGCCGGCGCTAGCCCCACCGTCTCGAGGATGGGCCGCAGCGCGGCGGCCCACTTGCCGTAGCCGGTGATGTTCGGATGCAGCAGATCCGGGAAGATGTCCGCTGGCGCGTCGCCCTGCGCATTCGCGAACAGCGCATACGTGTCGAGCACGGTGACCTGCGGCTCATCTTTCGCCAGGCCCATGTAGAGCTCGTTCACCCGACGGATCATGTGCGCTGGACGCCGCATCGTGAGCGACGACGGCATCACCTGGCAGAGCACGACGGGCATGGCCGGATTGTGCTGCCGGAAGGCCGCGAGGATCAGCTTCATGTTGCCCGCAATGATCTCGGGCGCCGCCCATTCCTCGAGGTCGTTCGTGCCGATCAACAGCACGACGCCGCGCGGATTCAGCGCGATCACGTCCTCCTGCAGCCGGATCAGCACGCCACGCGTGGTGTCGCCGCTGATTCCGCGATTGGCCACCTTCAGTCCGGGAAAACTGCTACCTGTGCTCGCCCAGCCCTGCGTAATCGAGTCGCCAAGAAACACGATCGCGCCCTGATCCTTCTGCGTGTCGTTCGCCCAGCTGCTCCGCCGTTCCGTCCACACGCGCTGAAACCAATCGGCGCGCCGGATCGGGCCCGCGCCCGGCAGTCCTTCATCGGTCGCCGGAATCTGGAACCGGTCCGCCGACGGCGTCGCCGCCGGGCTGGATGCGAGCAAACTGGATACCGCGACAAGTGCGGTGAGAAGGAGTGGTGAACGGAGGAGTTTCATGGGAAAGCGCGAGCACGTTGCGCCTCTCCCCGCGCCTGCGTCAAAACCAAACCCCGTCCTGCAGCGCGCGAACCGCGCAGCCACCCCTGGTCTCCTCGGACGTGACTCGGTCACGCCCGGGATATGGATGAACAGCGCTCCTTCAACTCAGGAGCGCCGGAGTGCCGCGAGCGGGCGCCGCTTAGGCGAAGACTTCGTCCGGTTTGAAGAACCGCGCGATCTCGATCCGGCCGGCCTCGTCACTATCCGAAGCGTGCACGATGTTGACCGACACGTCGGTGCCAAAATCACCGCGGATCGTGCCTTTCGGGGCCTTCTTCGAATCCGTCGGCCCCAATAAGTCGCGGACGCGTTGCACGATATTGTCGCCCTGCAGCGCCATCACGATCACGGGCCGCGAGCTCATGAAGCTTTCGAGATTCGGATAGAATGGCCGGTCGGCGACGTGGGCATAGTGCTCCCGCAGCAGCTGCGGGGTGAGCCGCATCATCTTGCATCCGATCACATCAAATCCGGCCGCCTCGAAACGGCTGAGGACGGTGCCCACCAGTCGCTTCTCCATGCAATCCGGCTTAAAGATAACGAGCGTTTTCTGCATAAGAATCCGCCAAACTAGGACGGCGTCCCAGTGGGGGAAGCTTGGAGTGTGTGCAAACCACCCGATAGCACAATCCGTGATTTCGGCGACGCCGCCGTCGGGCTTGTCCTAATGACTGCGCTCCAACACTTGCGCGAGCGCGCCGTCCAGCTGCGGTTGTTCGAAGCCGAACCCACTCGCGCGCAGCCGGCCGGGCATCGCTCGCGTGCTAGCGAGCAGCATCGCGTCGGCCATCTCGCCAAGCGCCACGCGCAACACGGGTCTCGGCACGGGGAACACCGCCGGTCGGTGCAGCGCCGCTGCCAACGCCCGCGTAAACTCGGCGTTGGTCACCGGCACTGGCGCCGCGACGTTCATCGGCCCGTTCATCTGCGGGTCCGCCAGCGCATGCTCGACCGCACGAACCGCGTCGCCAAGCGTGACCCAGCTCATCCATTGCTCCCCGCGGCCCAGCCTCCCGCCGAGCCCGAGCTGAAACAGCGGCCGTAGCTTCGCCAGCGCGCCGCCACTCGGCGCGAGCACCATCGCGAATCGCGCCAGCACCACGCGCACGCCCAGCGGCTCCGCTCGTCGCGCCTCGGTTTCCCACGCTTCACACACCTCAGCTAGAAATCCGCGCCCACTCGCGCTCGTCTCGTCCAACACCTCCGCGCCGCGATCGCCATAGTACCCGACGGCGGACGCGTTGAGGAGCACCGCAGGTTTTTCCGTCATGCGCGCGATCGCCTCCACCAACGTACGCGTGGCGTCGATCCGACTCTGGCGGAGGAGGGTTTTTCGCGCGGCCGTCCATCGGCCGGCGCCGATGTTCGCGCCGGCGAGATTCACGACCGCCTCCGTGCCCACCAGCGCGGCGACATCGATTTTGCCGTTCGCCGGATCCCAGCTCCACTCAGCTGGCGCTCTCGCCGTGCCGCGCACCAGCTGCCGCACCTCGCCGCCGCTGCTCCGCAACCGTGCCGTCAGCGCGGTGCCGATCAGGCCCGACGCGCCCGCGATCACGACGCGGCGCGGCCGCGCTCGTTCCGCAGTCGGAAAAACCTTGGCTTGGTCGCTCATCGTGCGTGCTCCTTAGCGCAGCGTCGTTCGCACCGGCGGTTCGCGCAACTGGCGAAACGCCGCGAGCGCCTCCGCCCGTGCTGCCGCATGATCGACGACGGGGCGCGGATAATTTTCTCCCAACCGCACTCCCGCCGCGGCAAGCGTTTGCGCCGTCGCAGTCCACGGCGCGTGCAAAAACCGGTCCGGCAGCCGCGCAAGCTCGGGCACCCACCGACGGACGTAGACTCCGTCCGAATCAAATTTCCGCCCCTGCAGCACCGGCGCGAAGATTCGAAAATAGGGCGCGGCGTCCGCGCCGCATCCGGCGCTCCATTGCCAGCCGAGCGTATTGTTGGCGAGGTCGGCGTCGACGAGCGTGTCCCAAAACCACGTGGCCCCGTGCGGCCATGAGAGTCGCAGGTGCTTCACCAAAAACGACGCCACGATCATCCGCACGCGATTGTGCATCCACCCTGTTTGCCACAACTGTCGCATTCCGGCATCGACGATTGGATATCCCGTCTGCCCGCGTTGCCAGGCGCGCAGCCGTCTGCCCTCCGGATCCTCTGCCCAGGAGAAGCGCGCGAAGGCGCGGCGCAGCGGTTGCTCGATCGTGTGCGGAAAATGCCACAGCAGGTGGTAGGCAAACTCGCGCCAGCCGAGTTCCGCCAAAAAGATCCGCGCGCCGTTGCTCGGCGGGAACACGCCGGATTCCCGCGATCGCCCCCGCACCGCCGCCCAGAGCTGTCGCGGCGAAATTTCGCCCCAATGCAGCGCCGCCGAGAGCATCGACGTGCCGTCGCAGCCGGGAAAATCACGTTCCTCGTCGTAGCGATCAATCGCGCCGGCCACGAACCGCGTCATCCGCTTCGCGGCGCTCGCCTCGCCTGGCGTCCACGCCTGCGCCAGCCCGCGATCCCACGCCACGCGCGGCCGCAGTTCGAGCGCCGCCACGTCCAGCGACCGCGGCCAGCGCTCCGGTGCTGGGATCGGGCCGGCCGGAAGCTTTCTCGGCGCCGCCACCGGCAACGTGAGACAATGACGCCAGTAAGCGCTGAACACCTGAAACGGCCCGCCCTGTTTGTTCAGAATCGTCTCCGGCTCGTTCAGCAGCGCCGAGTTGAAGGTCTTCACGTCGAGCCCCGCGGCCGCGAGTTCCGTTTGCACGCGCGCATCGCGCGCGCGCGCCGCCGGCTCGTAGCGGCGATTCCAGTAAACCCCCTTCGCGCCGGTCGCCCGCACGATTTCCTGCAATTCGGCGAGCGGATCACCGCGCCGCAAAATCAGTCGCCCGCCTCGCTCGCGCACAGCCGCGTCGAGCGCCTCGAGCGAATGATGCAGCCACCAACGCGATGCCGCGCCCGGCTGAGCCGCCCATCCATCGTTAGCCCGCGCCCCCTCGGCCGCGGGTGATTCGCACGACTCCTCCCACACGTACACCGGGATCACCGGACCGCCGCGCGCGAGCGCCGCGTGCAGCGCAGGATTATCCTGCAACCGCAGGTCCTGCCGGAACCACAGCAGCGTCGGAGTCATGACTTCGCGTGAGCTTCGGACGCGATTGCCCTGTTGGCGGCCCGCTCAGAGCGTGTCGCGATACAGCCGTTCATAACCGGCAGCCGCCACGTTCCAGCCGAACTCCCGCGCCATCGCGCGTTGCTGGACCGTGCCATAGCGCGGCTTGTCGTCAAAGAGCGTCATCGCCCGCGCGAGCACATCGAGGAGCGACGCACTGGTCGGCTCGCACATCAGTCCCGTGCCCTTCTCCGGCTGCTGGTCCGCATCGATCACCGTGTCGACGAGTCCGCCCACCCGGCTGACGATTGGCAGCGTGCCGTAGATCTGCGAATACATCTGGTTCAAGCCGCACGGTTCGAACAGCGACGGCATGAGGAAGAAGTCGCTGCCCGCCTCGATCAAGTGGCTCATCGCCTCGTCGAGCTTGGCGCTCAGCGCGATCTTGTTCGGCGCGCGGGCCGCGAGCGCTTTCATCGCCGTCTCGTAGCGCAGTTCACCGGCGCCGAGCACGATTAGCCGGCAGCTCTGGGAAAGGAAGAAGCCCTGGTTCGCGAGCACCAGGTCCACGCCTTTCTGCTCCGCGAGCCGGCACACCATGCCGAACACGGGCCCGTCGAAATCCGGCGCAAACCCGAATCGCTTCAACAGCTCGGCGCGACACACGCGCTTGCCCGCCAAGTCCGCCCGCGAGTAGCGCGCCGGCAGCAGCGGATCCGTCGCGGGATTCCACACCTTCGTATCCACGCCGTTCAGCAGTCCCACCAAGTCGCTCTCCCGCGTCTGCACCACGCCGTCCAACCCGCAGCCGAACTCCGGCGTCTGGATTTCCTCGGCGTAGCGCGGGCTCACCGTCGTTACGCGATCCGCGAACAGGATGCCCGCCTTCATGAAGTTGATCTGCTCGTAATACTCGAGGCCGTCGACGCTGTTGAGCTCGTCCGGCAGGTTCGTGCGCGCAAACACCGCCCGCGGAAAGATGCCCTGAAACGCGATGTTGTGGATCGTGAAGATCGTTTTCATCGCCAGCATTCCGCCCTGCCGGCGCTCGGCTTCGCGCAACAGCAGCGGCAGCAGCGCGGCCTGCCAGTCGTGCGCGTGGACTACGTCCGCCTGCATGTCCGCCAGTCGCAGCGTCTCGACCACACCCTTGCAGAAGAAGATGAATCGATCCGAGTTGTCCTCGTAGTCCCGCTCACCATTGCCATACGGCGCGCGCCGATCGAAGAACTCCTCGCGGCAGATCAGAAAGATCGAGAGATTTGGCCGTGGCGAAAACACCCGCACGTCGCCCGACAAATACTGCTGGCCCATCTCCACTTTCAGCCGGTAGCGACGCTCCGCCGCCGCGGCATCGCGATGCTCGAGCGCCGCGCGGTATCCGGGCAAAAAAACCGCCACCTCGTGTCCGCTATCCGCCAGCATGCCCGCGAGCGATGCCACCGCATCTGCCAGTCCCCCGGTCTTCACGTAAGGGAACAATTCACTCGCGACATGGACGATTTTCATCGCGCACAGCTAAGCGCGGCTGTTTCGTCACGCAAATACCAAAGCTCGGCCTGCGCGCTGGGCGTCCGCTTTTCCCATGACTCTTCGTGAACGACTGCTGGCATTGCTCAGCGAGCCTACTTACTCCCCCGCCACCGAGCCCGAGCTGCGCCGCCGGCTCGGTCTGCACAAGAAGCGCCGCGCCGAACTCGCGCACGAACTGCACGTGCTGCTTTCGCAGGGCCGCGCCAAGCGCCTGGGCCAGGAGCGATTCGGGCCCGCCGACGGACGCGGACGCGACGCCGGCCAGCGCGGTGCGGAACGACCGGGCCGACACGCCTCCGCCAAACAGAATCGCTTCGCCACGCCGCCGCGGTCCGAGGCCACGGTTGTTCCCGAGGAAATCGGAGAAGAGCTGTCCGCGCGTCGCATCTTCACGCCGACCGCCCGCAAACTGACTCCCGCCGCCACGCGTGCGCCCGCAAAGCCGTCGCCAGCACCGCGCGGGAAAACGAAAGCGCCGGTGGCAACCAGGCTGCCTCTCGGGCCGGACGAATACATCGGCCGGATCCAATTTCGCGCCGGCGGCTCCGCTTTCGTCGTGCTGGAGGCCACCGGCGGTCGTCCCGCTGACCCGAGCCAGCCGCCGATCCAGGTCTTCGCCGAGGACACCGACGTCGCGCTCCCGGGCGATCGCGTCGTCGTGCGCGTGTTCGCCGGTCGTCGCGGCCGTCGGCCGGGCGAGAAAATCGGCGGCGTCGAGCGCGTGCTCGAACGCGGCCGCGACACCGTCGTCGGCGATCTGCGCCGGCGCGGTCGCGACTACCTCGTGGTGCCTGACGATCCGCGCTTCGTCTACGAAGTCGCGGTAAGCGACCCCGCGCGCTCGGGCGTGAAGCCCGCCCCGCAACCCGGCGACAAGGTGGTGGTGAAACTCCACGCTTGGAATCGCCGGCACGATCCGCTCACGGGCGAGATCGAATCCCGGCTCGGGCGCACGCACGAACCACAGGCCGAGCTGCTGGCGATTTTCCAAAAATACAATCTCGTGACGACGTTCCCCGCCGACGTCGAACGCGAGGCCGCCACCCTGCCCGATCGCGTGCACCCGCGCGAGCTCGCCGGCCGGCTCGACTACCGGGAGCAACCGGTGTTCACGATCGATCCGGATGACGCGAAGGATTTCGACGACGCGCTGTCGTATGAGCCGCTCCACGGCGGCGACGTGCGCGTGGGTATCCACATTGCCGACGTGTCCACCTACGTGCGTCCCGGCACCGCGCTGGATCGCGAGGCACAGCGGCGCGGCAACTCGACTTATCTCGTCGGCACGGTGATCCCGATGCTGCCCGAGAAACTCTCCAACGGGCTCTGCTCGCTCGTCGAAGGTCAGGACCGGCTCTGCAAGGCCGTCTTCCTCACGTTCGCGAAAAATGGCCGGTTGAAAGAGACGACGTTCGCCAATACGGCCATCCGCAGCCGAAAACGCCTCACCTACAAGCAGGCCTACGCGCTGATGTTCGAGCACGATCTCGATCGGATCCGCGCGCTGCCGCTGCCGCCCAAACACCAGACCGGCTCCACCGGCCGCGCGCTCAGCGCGCTGAGCGACGCAGAGCTCGTCGATCTGCAATCATGGGTCCGCGCCCTTTGGAAAATCGCCAGCCGGCTCCGGCACGACCGGATGGCGCACGGCAGTCTCGATCTCGACATGCCGGAGACGAAGATCTTCGTCGACGAACAGGGCTACGCCGACCGACTCGAGAAGATCGAGCACGACGAGAGCCATCAGCTGATCGAGGAGTTCATGCTCGCGGCCAACGAGGCCCTCGCACGGCTCACGCGGACGCATTCGTTGCCCTCGCTCTATCGCGTGCACGACGAGCCCGATCCGGACAAGCTCGACGAGTACCGGCAACTGCTCGCCACGTTCGACATTCACACCGGTGACCTCACCCGCCGCGAGGAACTGGTGAAACTGATCCGAACCCTGAGCACCCATCCGCAAGGTTACACGCTGCGCACGCAGCTGCTGCGCAGCCTGCGCAAGGCCGCCTATCGCGCGACGGCGGATGGACACTTCGGCCTGAACAAAAAGGACTACACCCACTTCACCTCGCCGATCCGCCGCTACGCCGATCTCGTCGTGCACCGCGTATTCGATTTCTACCTGGTGAAACACCAAGGCGGCCGGCCGGCGCACGGCCACACCAGCTACAATCTCGGCCACGTGGAGAGCCTTGGCGAACACCTCAGCCTCACCGAAATCAACAGCGCCGAGGCCGAGCGGGAAAGCGTGAAGGTAAAGCTGCTGGAATTCTTCGAACGCGAGCTTGCGAAGAAAAAGAAGACGCCATTCGCCGCCGTCGTCACCGACGTGCGCCAGAACGGTTTCTTCGTGGAGCTCGTCGAATCGATGACCTTCGGTTTCGTGCCAACGCATACGCTCAGCGACGACCACTACGTGCTGAACAACGCGGGCACGATGTTCACCGGCCGCCGGCACAAGCGCCGCTTCGCCGTCAACGACCGGATCGAGGTTGTCGTGGAAAAGGTCGACCGCTACAAACGGCTGATCGATTTCCGTCCGAAGTTGTAGTCGCCATGGGCCGCACCACCTTCACCACCGAGTTCGGATGCTGCGCGATCGCGTGGAGCGACCAGGTGTTGACGGGGTTTGAGCTGCCGGAGGCACAACCTGCGGCCGCCGACGTAGCGCCGCCCCCGGAGATCGCGGCGATCATCGCGCGCGTGCAGCGGCATCTCTCCGGCGACCTCCAGGATTTCTCGCGGCTGCCTTTCGACTTTCATCTCGTGCCGGCCTTCAACGCCGACGTGTTGCAGGCGACGCTGCAGGTGAAACCCGGACAGACCTGCAGCTATGGCGAAATCGCCGCGCGACTCGGCTATCCGCCGGCCACCAGCCGTGCGGTCGGTGCCGCACTCGGCGTGAATCGCTGGCCCTTGCTCATTCCCTGCCATCGGATCGTGGGCGCCGACGGACGGATGACTGGGTTTTCCGGTCCCGGCGGCGTCAAGCAGAAGCTGCGGCTGCTCGCGCTCGAGGGCGCCCAGCTCCTCGCGGAATAGCATCGCCTCGCTCGACAGCGGTGCGCGCGTCGCTAGCCTCGGCGCATGAGAAAAATGCGCGCGATCGCGAAGCTGCAGTCCGGCCCCGGGCTGCAGTTGACCGAAGTGCCCGTCCCCCAACCCGGCATCAACGAGGTCCTGATCAAGATCAAGAAGACCTCCATCTGCGGGACCGATGTGCACATCTACAATTGGGACGCGTGGGCCGAGAAAACCATCCGCCCGCCAATGGTCATCGGGCACGAATTCGTCGGCAGCATCGAGGAGGTCGGCAGCAACGTGCACGGCTTCCAACGCGGCGATCTAGTCGACGGCGAAGGCCACATCGTGTGTGGCGTCTGCCGCAACTGCCTCGCCGGTCGCCGGCACCTCTGTAAGGACACCAAGGGCGTCGGCGTGAATCGCGACGGCGCGTTCGCCGAATATCTCTGCATCCCGGCGAGCAACGCTGTGCACGTGGATCCCTCGATCCCGCTGGACGTGCTCTCGTGCTTCGATCCGCTCGGCAACGCCGTGCATACGGCGCTGCAGTATGATCTCGTGGGCGAGGACGTCCTCATCACCGGCGCCGGTCCCATCGGCTGCATGGCCACTGCCGTCGCGAAACAATCCGGTGCACGCCAGGTCGTCGTCACCGATGTGAATCCGAACCGGCTGGCGCTGGCGCGTCGCATGGGCGCGACGCGCGTGGTCGATGTTTCTCAGGAGCAGCTGCCTGAGGTGCAGCGCGAGCTCGGCATGAAGGAGGGCTTCGACGTTGGCCTCGAGATGTCCGGCAATCCGCGCGCGCTCGCGGACATGATCGACAACATGTTTCACGGCGGCCGCATCGCGCTGCTCGGCATCATGCCCGAGAAAGCCCCGGTCGACTGGAACAAGGTCGTCTTCAACATGCTCACGATCCGCGGGGTCTACGGCCGCGAAATGTATGAGACGTGGTATAAGATGACGGCGCTGATCCAGAGTGGACTCGATATCTCGCCGGTCATCACGCACCGATTTCCCTTCACCGAGTTTCAGCAGGGATTCGAGCTGATGCGCTCGGGCAAGAGCGGCAAGATCGTGCTCGATTGGGAAAACGCCTGACGTTGGTTCGTCGCGGGCCTCGGGTTCACAGCACGCTCTTGATCCACGCGCCGATCGCCATGGCCACGCTGGAGGACAGCAGCGTGCCGATCAGCACATATTCCGCGAAGCCGCGGTTCTCGAGTTCCTTGAACCGGGTAAAACCTTTCGCCGCGAGCGTGAAGCCGATCGCGCCGAACTGCCCCGTCAGGACGAAGGCGTAGATCAGCACGCGTTCGAGCAGTCCGATCACGCGGCCGCGATTGAACTCGCTGGCGTCGATCGTGGGCCCGAGCAGCGACGGCGCGCCCGGCTTGATCTGCAGCCGGCCAAGCAGCCAGCGGACGAGCAGGTTCGCCTCGTTGGCCGCGAGCAACATGCCGAAAGCCATCTTCATGCCCGCCGGGCCCACGAGTCGTCGCGCCTCGCCACCCAGCGCGCTCCACGACTCAAGCCAGTCGGCGAGCCCGTGCAACTCCGGCCGGAATCGCACCCCGGCCGCCGACGACAGCCACACGCTCAGCAGCAGCACGTGCACGATCCCGAGCAGCAGCCGGCTGCCGTTGCGGTCGGCTGCGCGCCGATCCGCCCACGCTGAAAGCGCATTGATTCCGACGCTCGTAGCCGCCAGCGCCCACAACATCCGACTCGGGGCAAATAGTCCGAGCGCCGCCAGTTCGATCGCGCATTTCGCCGCCCAACTTGGCGGCCGGACGCTCGCGTCGCCGAGCAGCAGCCGCAAGCGCAGCAGCAGCACCAGCGTCGCGCAGACTACAAATTCGTTGGTCATCGCTCCCGCAGGGTTCGATTCAGCGCCACGCCGAGCTCCTCGCAAACGTCCTTCACGTCATCCAGCGCGGCGGTCCGGATGTTTTTATAGACCGCCACGCGCGAGATCTTCATCCCCTCCTCGATTTCCCGCACCGTCCGGCCCCGCAGCAATCCGGCCATCACGAGCAGCCGGTTGCGGCTCCAACCTTCGACCGCATGCGAGAGCAGGTTCAGCACGCCATTGGCCAGTCGCCACGCTTCCGGCTCGGCGCCGGCGATCCGCAGCAGTCGTTCGTCCACCTTCAGCTCGGTCAGCGCCGCCCGTGCCTGGTGAAACACCGGACCGTCCATGCCCAGCGCCTGCTCGGGATTCAGCCGGGTCGCCAGTTCCCCGACACCGATGGCGAACCGGGCGCGCACCGGGTGGATCTCCGCCATGATCGTAAACACCTCAGCGAACAACGTGTCCGCCGCGCGATACACCGCCTGAAACTCATCGCCCAGCGTGATGGTGTACGGCGACGCGAGTCCACTCGCGTCCCGCCCGGCGCCGGTCAGCACCTTGGCCAGCTTGCGCTGGAAAACGGCCCGGCTCGCCATCGTCTTGGAGGCGACAACGTCGCCGATGATCGCCATCACCTGCATGGTTCCTTGGTTAACCGATTTGGTTCACATTTCAAGTAATAAACCGTATCGGTTAACTTTCTCTACTTTTAACCGTTTTGGTTAACGGCGGATCCTTTTGCCTTCCCCGGTTGGCCGCGCAACGTCGGGGCATGGTTACCGACTTCCTCACCCATCTGCGGCAGACGCTCGCGGATATCGAAGCCGCCGGGCTCTACAAACAGGAGCGCGTGCTCGCGACCGCGCAACAGGCCCGGGTCGCGACCGCGGAGGGCCGCGCGGTGCTCAACTTCTGCGCCAACAACTATCTCGGCCTGGCGAACCATCCGCAAATCATCGCCGCGGCGCACGCGGCGCTCGATCGCTGGGGCTATGGGCTCTCCTCGGTGCGCTTCATCTGCGGCACGCAGCAGATCCACCGTGAACTCGAACAACGGCTCAGCCACTTTCTGGGCACCGAGGAAACCATCCTCTATTCGTCCTGCTTCGATGCCAACGGCGGTGTGTTCGAAACCCTGCTCGGCGCCGAGGACGCGGTCATCAGCGACGAGCTCAATCACGCCTCCATCATCGACGGCATTCGGCTGTGCAAAGCGCAGCGCTACCGGTACCGCAATAACGACATGAGCGATCTCGCGGCAAAACTCCGCGAGGCCAACGCCGCCGGCGCACGGTTCAAGCTCATTGCCACCGATGGCGTGTTCTCGATGGATGGCATCATCGCGAACCTGCGGGAGATTTGCGCGCTAGCCGACCAGCATCACGCGCTCGTCTTGGTCGACGACAGTCACGCCGTGGGCTTCATGGGCCGGACCGGTCGCGGCACGCCTGAACTTTGTGGCGTGGTGGAGCGCGTCGATTTGCTCACGGGCACACTCGGCAAGGCGCTCGGTGGCGCGAGCGGCGGCTATGTCAGCGGCCGCAAGGAAGCCATCGACCTGCTGCGGCAGCGCTCGCGGCCCTACCTGTTCTCGAACAGCCTCGCCCCCGCAATCGTCGCCGCATCGATCGCGGCGCTCGATCTGCTGGCGCGCTCGACGGAGCTGCGCGATCGGCTCGAGGCCAACACGGCGTTCTTCCGCGCCGGACTCACGCAGGCCGGGCTCGCGATCAAGCCCGGCACGCATCCGATCGTGCCCGTCATGCTCGGCGATGCGAAACGGGCGCAGCAGTTTGCCGCGCGAATGCTCGAGCGCGGCGTCTACGTGGTCGGGTTCTTTTATCCGGTGGTGCCGCAGGGCGCCGCGCGGATTCGGACCCAGGTCAGCGCCGCGCACACGCGCGAGGATCTGGAATTTGCCATCGACGCGTTCGCCGCGACCAAGCACGAGCTCGGACTGTAGCCGACGCGCCGCGCCCCCGGCCCCGCATTCTTCGCTTCGCTCCGTGCTCGGAGCTGCTACGCTGGCTGGATGAAAATCACGCCCGCTGTGCGCCGTCGTCTGGAGAAAGCCGCCCGCCGGGCCGCCGAGGCTTCTTATTCGCCCTACTCCAAGTTCCCCGTCGGCGCGGCGGTGCTCACCTCCTCCGGCCACGTGTTCACCGGCTGCAACGTCGAGAACGCCTCCTATGGGTTGTGCAACTGCGCCGAGCGCACCGCGATCTTCTCGGCGGCGGCCGCCGGCGAGCGCGCGATCAAAGCGGTGGCGGTCTACACGCCCACGCCCACGGCCACGTCGCCCTGCGGCGCGTGCCGGCAGGTCATCAATGAATTTGGCCCCACCGCGCTGGTGATCAGCGTCTGCGACGGCTCCGATCGGATCGAGACCACACTCGACCAACTGCTGCCGCACGCGTTTGGCCCCGGCAATCTCGGCTGAACCTCGCGCGAACCAATCCGCGTAGGGCTGCCGTTCACCGGCAGCCGTGAACGAGCTCCGATGATCTCCGCGGCCGGCGCCAACGCCGGCCCTATTGGATTGCGGTCGTTCCGTGTCCGCTCGGCGCGGCCACTAGGCCAGTGAATTCCTGCAGCGCCTTTCCGTAGCGATCGCCCGCCCATTCCAGCAGGTCGTTGTGCCCGGCCGTATCGATCCAGAGATGCTGCTTCGTACCGCGTGCCGCCGCATAGAGCGCCTCGCCGTGCCAGCACGGAATCACCCGGTCCGCACGACCGTGTATCACCAGCACCGGGCAACGCACGTCGCGCAGCTTGGCAAGGTTTCTGAACTTGTCTCCTGGCAGCAGCGGCCAGCGCGTCATCACCCGATACGCGCTCACGAACGCGCTCTCGAGTACCAGTCCGCCCACATTTTCCTTTGCGGCAATTTCGGTCGCCGGTCCCCCGCCCACGGACCGACCATAGAGAATCACCTTCTCCGGGGGAACGTGGACCCGCTCGCGCAGATAGGCGAGCGCGGCTCGATTTGCGGCGTAAATCGAACGTTCGGTCGGCACACCGCCGCTCGCACCGTAGCCGGGATACTCCACCGCGAAAACCGCGAAGCCCAGCTCCCGCAGTTTTTCCAATCGCGGTGTCAGATCGCCCAACGCCTCGGCATTGCCGTGAAAATACCACACCGTGAACCGGGCCGCCGGGTTCGGCAGATACACGGCCGACACCGCGATGCCCTCCCCCACGTCGATTCGCACGGCACCCGCCGGCTCAACCCGTGAGCCGTAGTCCGGCAGAAACAGCATCGAATCCGAAAGGGAACGCGCCCAAAGCGTCACGGCGCCATAGATCACGACCAGCGCCAGTGCGCTGCGCAATCCCAGCCCGCGGCGGCGTGGTGCTTTCACGCCAGACCTCAGTCCGTCGAAAAGAAGTCGCGCACCATCGCCTGCACCTGCTCGCGCGGCACGTCCGTTTCCGTGCGCGTCGTCAGGTCGCGGAGTTTCACGACGTTCTTGGCCAGCTCGTCCGGTCCGTAGATCAGCGCCAGCTTCGCGCCCGAATCCGCGGCGAGTTTGAACTGTTTCCCGAACGGCACGTCCTTCAGCGGATAGTCCACCTTGAAACCCGCGGCGCGCAGGGCGTTGACATCCGCAAACGCCGCTTGCCGCTCCGCTGCGCCGCCGATCACGCAATAAACATCGCTGGCCTGTACGAATGCCGGCATCAGCCCGCGCGCGTCGAGCAGCAGTCCGAGCGTGACATCGCCGATCGCAAACCCCACCGCCGGCAGATCGGGACCGCCGAGCTTTTTGACGAGATCGTTGTAACGACCACCGCCCGCGATCGCCCGCAGTTCGCCTTTGCGATCAAACGCTTCGAAGACGAAGCCCGTGTAATACGCCAACCCCCGCACCACGCCGAGATCCACCTCGATGAACGGCGACAGTCCCATGGCCGCGAGTCCGTCGAGCAGTTTCCGCCAATCGCCGAGCCGCGCCGCGAGCTTCTCCCCGCCGAGCGGCGCCAGCGTCTGCTCGAGTGAGGCCAGCGTCTTGATCTGCAAAAACTCCAGCACCCGCTGCTTGAGCGCAAGATCGAGTGGCCCGAATTGCTCCGCATACGGCTTGAAGGCGTCGTCGCCGACTTTCTCGAACTTGTCGACCGCCGAGAGCACCGCGCGAATCCGCGGCTCATCCAGCCCGAGAGCCTCTAGATAGAAGAACCACAGATTCCGGTCGCTCAGCCGGATGTAGAAGTCTTGTTCGGTGAGCCCAAACGCTTTCAGGCACTGAGTGAGCAGCGCGATAAGCTCGATCTCAGCCTCGGGGCCCGGCTCCGCGAACAGATCCGCATTGAACTGAAAAAACGCCCGCTCGCGTCCCTTTTGCGCCCGCTCGTAGCGGTAGTATTCCGCGATGCTGAACCATTTGATCGGCCGCTTCAGCGCATTGGCCTTAGCCCCGACCATCCGGCAGACCGTCGGCGTCATCTCGGGTCGGAGAGCCACCTCGCGCCCGCCTTTGTCCGTAAAGCTGAAGAGCTGCGCCTCGATCTCGTCGCCTGATTTGGTCTTGTAGAGCTCCAGCGGCTCCAGCACGGGCGCGTCATACTCGGCGAAGCCAAATGCGACCGCGGTCTGACGCCACAACCGAAAAATATGGTTCCGACGCGCCAGCGCATCGGGATAAAACTCCCGGAAACCGGGCAGTGACTGAAACGTAGCCATTGCCGCCGAAAATGGCGAAGCTGCCCGCCGCAGCGCGATGTTATTTTCGCGCCGCGGCCGAGGCAGCTTCGACGGCCCAGAGGCTGCGCTGACGCGCAGCGGCTAGAGTTTGCTCAGGTCCAGCTTCTTCAGTTGCTGCTTCAGGATCTTGCCCGATTTGAATTTCACGACGGCCCGTTGCGGGATCACCACTTCGGCCTCCGGCTTGTTCGGGTTGCGGCCGATGCGCGCCTTGCGCACTTGGACCTCCAGCACGCCGAAGTTGCGCAATTCGACATTGCGGCCTTCAGCCAACGCTTTCTGAATGATGTCGAGTGTGAGTTGAACGGACTCGACTACCTGCTTCTGCGGAAAGCCCGTCTTCTTATAGATTTCCAGCACGATCTCCCGTTTTGTGAGGTTAGTGGACATAGAATTTCCTTGGTTAATCTGAGCCGTCTCTTACGCCCTAAATGATTTTCACAACTGCAATTGCGTCAACCCCTATGAAGCATTTTCCGGGAGTTTAGGGTGATCCCCGAGCAATTGCGTTTAGACTGCCCCATGCCTGATCCCGCCGCCGTCAACTCCATGTTCGCCCGCATCGCGCGTCGCTACGACGTCGCGAACCGGCTGCTCAGCGGCGGTGCGGATATCTCCTGGCGCAAGCGGCTCGTACAAGCCGTGGCGCGTAGCAAGCCACGAGATATCTTGGACTTGGCCACCGGCAGCGGCGATGTGGCGTTTGCCTTGAGCCGTCGGTTTGAGACCGCCGCGCAGGTGACCGGTATGGACTTCTGCCAGCCGATGTTGGACGAAGCGCAAAAGAAGAAAGCGGCCGCGGGTGGTCGCTACGAAAACGTGACGTTTCGCCAAGGCGACGGGCTCGCGCTGCCCCTGCCCGACGCCGTTTATGACGCGGTTACCATCGCGTTCGGGCTGCGCAACATGGCCGACCGGCATCGTTCGCTAACCGAAATGCACCGCGTGCTGCGGCCGGGTGGAAAGCTGTTCGTGCTCGAGTTCTCGCAGGCCAGCCGGTGGTTTCGTCCGCTTTATCTCTTCTACCTCCGGCGCGTACTCCCGCGGCTGGCCGGCTGGGTGACGGGTGATCGCGCGGCTTACGAGTATCTGAACAACACGATCGAGCAGTTTCCCGGCCGCGAAGCACTGGCGAACGAGATCCTCGCCGCCGGGTTTCGCCAGGTGACGGCGCGCGGGATGACGTTCGGGATCGTCGCATTGCACGAAGCGACGAAATAGCCGCGTTCGTGAGTGGCCGGGCTACGCTCCGCGTGGCACGGGCGTCCCGCCCGTGAGTTCGACTTGAGGGTTTATTCGCGACTCCCGCAAAGGGCGCGGCGCCCTCCCATCCTCACGGGTAAGATGCCCGTGCCACCCGAACCACTCCCCGTGCAATGCTTCCGATTCAGCTAAACGATTTGCCGCAGCCGCAGGTGCTGCCCGCGTTCGGGTTTTTGATCTCGAAGCCCTTGCCGTGCAGCCCGTCGTCGAAATCAATCGTCGAGCCGCTCAGGTAGGTCGCGCTCGCCGGGTCCAGCAGGATCGGCACGCCTTCGCTCTCGACGACCGCATCATCGGGCTTCGGCTCGTCGAACGACATTCCGTATTGCAGGCCCGAGCAACCGCCGGATTCCACAAACACGCGCAGCTTTTTCGACGGCGCGTTGAGTTCCGCCTGCATCGAGCGCACACGCTCGGCCGCTCGCGTGGAGAGGGTGATCATCGGCGCGGAACCTAGGATCGACCTCCCCGCTGTCAAATGGTGCGGGTGTCGCTGCAGCAATTTCCGGGCCGCGGACGGATTGAGCACTTGCCAGTCGGCACGGCGCGTTGTCTGCTCGTGTCGCCGTGAGCGCGCTTAAGCACATTTTCAACGAGATCCATTACGAGATGGTGCGCAAGATCGCCGACGGCGGCATGGGCGTGGTCTACGAAGCGGAACAGCTCGGCGCCGGCCGCTTCCGCAAGGTCGTCGCCGTGAAGTTGATTCGCGAAGAGTATTCCGCGATCGAGGAGTTTCAGCGCAACTTCATCGGCGAGGCGCGGCTGGTGGCCGATTTGATCCACACCAACATCGTGCAGACCTACCATCTCGGTCAGGTCGGCGGACAGTATTTCATGGTGATGGAGTATGTGCGCGGCGTGAATCTCGAGCAGTTCATCGACCGGCACCGCACCGTCGGACGAATGGTCCCGATCGACATCGGCGCTTTTATCATTTCGCGCATCGCGCGGGGCCTCGCCTACGCGCACCAGAAGTGCGACCGCGAGAGCCGGCACCTCAATATCGTTCACCGGGACATCGGCCCGAAGAACATCATGATGGCCTACGAAGGCGACGTGAAGCTCACCGACTTCGGCATCGCGAAGGCCTTGGACCTGATGTACAACGAGGAAGGCAAGGTCATCGCGGGCAAGGACGAGTATCTCTCGCCGGAACAGGCGAACTACGCGGTGACGGATTCCCGCGCCGATCTGTTCGCGCTGGGCATCCTGCTGACCGAGGTGCTGCTCGGCCGGAACATCTTCCGCGCGCCCGAGCGGCTGCAGTCGCGCCGCAATATTTTGACGATGTCGATCCCGCGTTTCTCCACGCTGCGACCGGAAATCGATGGACGGCTCGAAGCGATCATTCAGAAGGCCCTGCAGCGCGACCGCGACAAGCGCTATCAGACGGCCTTCGAAATGCTGAACGATCTCGAGCTTTACCTTTACAGTGATCGCTACGGCCCAACGAATGAGAAACTGGGAACCTACCTGAAAGACCTGTTCGGCGTGATCGATCCGCTGCCCGCACCCGTGGGGGCGAGCGCCGCCGCGGTCGCACCCGCGTCCGTCGAACCTGTTCCCGCTCCTCCTCGCGTTTCTCTCTCATGAGCGGGCCCTCCTTCAGCCACGACCTTCGCCAGCGCCAGACCCAATCGCTCGTTCTGGCGCCACAGCTGCGTCAGTCCTTGAAGATCCTTCAGGTCGCCGCGCTGGATCTGCGCTCGGTCATTCAGGAGGAGTTGCAGGCGAACCCGACCCTCGAGGAACTGCCGATGGAGGGCGAGAGCGTTGAGAAACCGGCCGAGACGGATGCGCCGAATGACACCAGCACGCCCGGCGAACACGAGGACGTCGCCCCGCCCGGGGACGACAGCCCCACGCGCGACGAGCTCGATTTCACCAAGCAGTTCGAGATCCTCGGCAAGATCGACGAAGACTGGCGCGACCATTTCGCGAATGTCGGCGGCGCTCAGCCGTTCACCGCCGAGGACGCCGAGAAGCGACAGCACTTCTTCGATTCGCTCGTCAGCGAGACTTCGCTGCAGGAGCACTTGATGCAGCAGGTCGTGCTCAACGATCTCGCGCCGCCAGTGCACGAAGCCTTGCACCAGCTGATCGGTAATCTCGACGATCGCGGCTATCTGGCGCAGTCGCCCTCGGACATCGCGCTGCAAGCCAATCTGCCCTACGCAACCGTGACCGAAGCGCTGAAGCTGCTGCAGAGCTTCGATCCGCCCGGCATCGGCAGCCAGACGCTCGCCGACTGCCTGCTCGCGCAGCTCCACGCCAAGGGTCGCGGGGACACGCTCGCCGCGCGCATGCTGCGCGATCACTTCGAGCTGCTTTCGCGGCGGCGCATTCCCGAGCTCTCCCGCAAGCTCGGCGTCGCCGCCGACGACGTGCAGGCGGCCATCGAGGAAATCGGCAAGCTCGATCCCGCGCCGGGCCGCCGTTTCGCCGAGGACAGCAACCGCGTCGTCGTGCCCGATGTGGTCGTCGAGAAGGAAGGCGACGAGTGGAAAATCCATCTCAACAGCGACTACATTCCGCGGCTCCGGCTCTCCAGCACCTACCGTGAGCTGATCGCCAAGGGCACGCTCTCGAAAGAGGAACGCGATTATCTCCGCGAACGGATGCGCTCGGGCAAGTTCCTGATCGATTCGATCGAGCAACGGCAGCGCACGATCGAGCGGATCACCCGCGAGATCATCAACGCGCAGCTCCCGTTCTTCGAACACGGCGTGTCGCAGCTGCGGCCGCTGACGATGACGCAGATCGCGGACGTCGTCGGCGTGCACGAGACGACGGTCAGCCGTGCGATCGCGAACAAATACATGAAGACCCCGCACGGCGTCTTCGAATTCAAGTATTTCTTCACCACCGGCTATCAAGCGGAGAGCGGCGACTCGGTTTCGAACACCAGCGTGAAGGAGATGCTGGCCGACCTGATCGCGCTCGAGGACAAGTCCGCCCCCTTGAGCGATCAGGAGATCGTGGCGAAGCTTCAGGAAAAGGGCATCACGCTCGCACGGCGCACCGTCGCGAAATATCGCGAGGAGCTTGGCATCCTCCCGAGTAATCTGCGCCGCGACTACAAGTAGCCGGTGGGAGCGCGGCCGCCCTCGGCCGTTCCGGTCGAGTGCGGACTGCTCCATTGGCCTCCATCCTTAGTCTGGACCGGCGTGCGTCGCGGTCGTGCCCTTGGGTCGCGCGGACACCATGGTAGAGCGCGGATTCCGCTCCCCGTCGCGAGCACCTCTGGTCATCACGGCGGTCCCGAGGTCCCACCAACTCCCGGCGAGTTTTCGGCAATGAATGCGGTGCCGGCGTTCCGCGAACGGCTTAACGTTATTCAGCGCCCGAGCACAACCCGCGCTGCATTCCACGTTACCCGCCACGCCGATGAACTCCCGCCGTGATTTTCTGAAGCATAGTCTCGCGCTGGGCGCTGCCGTTGCCCTCACGCCGTGGCGGCGACTCGCCGCCGCCGAAGGTGCCATACCGACGCCCGCTACGCCCGCCGCGCGGCCGATCCTGGTGGCGGTGCGCGATGGCAGTCGCACGGCGATGCTGGACGCCGCGCTCGCCGTGTTCGGCGGCATCGGCGCCTTCGTCCGGGCCGGCCAGACCGTGCTCATCAAGCCGAACATTGGCTGGGATGCATCCCCCGAGCGCGGCGCCAACACGCATCCGGAACTCGTCGCGCACCTGACGACCCTCTGTCTCGGAGCCGGAGCGAAATCCGTCAGCATCTTCGACAACACCTGCGATCCGTGGGAGCAGACCTACGAGCACAGCGGCATCGCCGCGGCGGCGAAAGCGGCCGGCGCGCGCATCGTCAACGGCAAGGATCCGAGTCTCTATCGCGAGGTGGACATCCCAGGCGTCCGGCTCAAGCGCGCGCAGGTCCACTCGCTCGTGCTCGACAGCGACGTCTTTTTCAACTTGCCGGTGCTGAAGCATCACAGTGGCACGTTGATCACCGCCGCGATGAAAAACCTGATGGGCGTGATCTGGGACCGGCGCGACTACCACATGCACGACCTGCACCAGTCGATCGCGGACTTCCTCACGCTGCGGAAACCGACGCTCAACATCGTCGACGCGTATCATCCGCTCGTACGGAACGGCCCGCGCGGGCGAACCACTGACGATGTCGTCGAAATGCGCACGCTGCTGGTCTCGCCCGATCCGGTCGCCGTCGATGCGGCCGGCGCGAAAATGCTCGGTCACGATCCCGCGCGGATCGCGCACATTCGGATCGGAGCGGAGATGAAGCTCGGCGTGATGGACCTCGAGCAGGTCGACATCCGCCGGATCAAGCTGGGTTAAGCTCGTGGCCCGATCGCGACTCAAGCTGCTGCGCGTCGCCGCGGGCGCACTGGTATTCGCCGCCTGCTTGGTCGTTTTCCTCGATCCCCGTGGATCGCTGCCGACCTGGCTCGGCTACTCGGTCGCGTCGACGCAATTTGTGCCGGCGCTGCTCGGATTCGCCACAGGAGCCGCGTTCGCCACCGCGCTCGCCCTGCTGCTCGCCCTCACGCTCGCGTTTGGTCGCGTCTACTGCTCCGTCATTTGTCCGCTGGGGATTTTGCAGGATCTCATCGCGCGAGCGCGCGACGCGCTGCGCCGAAAAAGACTGCGGCTACCCTACCGGCCCGCGGCGATCTGGGCCCGGCGAAGTTTCTTCTCCGCGACGCTGCTGGGCATCGTCACCGGCTGGTTCGGTTTCGCACTCTCTCTGTTCGATCCCTATAGCATTTTTGGTCGCATTGCTTCCGATCTGTTCCGACCTGTGGTTGTCCACGCGAACAACCTGCTCGCGCAGGCGGCCAATGCAGCCGGCCTCACCCTCGTCGCGCGCATTGAGCCCCAATGGGCGGCGGCGGGCGCTCTGGCCTTCCCGCTGCTTGGACTCGCCATCGTAACGGTGATGGCGGTCACGCGCGGCCGGCTTTACTGCAACACGGTGTGCCCAGTCGGCACATTCCTTGGATTCCTCTCCCGCCGGAGCGCGTTCCGACTCAGCATCGACTCCACGGTTTGCCGAAAATGCGGCGACTGCCTGCGCGTCTGCAAGGCGCAGTGCATCGATTTGCGCACCGCCACGATCGATGCCAGTCGCTGCGTGGCCTGCTACAACTGCGTGGGCGCCTGCGACGAGCACGGGATTCGCCACCGTTTTTCCTGGCGGCGTGGCGCTGCCTCGCAACCGCCGGCCCGCGCGTCCGCCACTCGCGCGCAATCACTCGGAGCGGCGGATCCGCAGCGTCGGACCTTTTTGGCTGCGCTCAGCGTCGCCTCCGCTGCGCCGCTCCTTGGCGCCGGGCGCGGGGAGGATGACGCGGACGAAGGCGCTGGTCGGCACCGCCATCGCACTCGCAAGTCCAACAACGAGAGCCGCGCCATCGCGCCGCCCGGCGCCGAAAGCGTGGATCGGCTGCTCGAGCATTGCACCGCCTGTCACCTCTGCATCAGCGCGTGTCCCACGCACGTCCTGCAACCGGCGTTTCTGGACTACGGTTGGAACGGGCTGATGAAGCCGCGGCTGGATTACAGCCGCGCCTACTGTCTGTTCGATTGCCAGCGCTGCTCCGAAGTGTGTCCCGACGGCGCGCTCACGCCGCTCACGCTTGCGCAGAAGCACGCCGCGAAGATCGGCGTGGCCAAGCTCGATGTCGAAAAATGCATCGTGAAGACGAAGGGCACCGACTGCGCCGCCTGTTCGGAGCATTGCCCAACCAAGGCCGTCGACACGAAACCTTACGGCGACAATCTGCGGCTGCCGTGGGTGCACGGTGAGAGCTGCATCGGCTGCGGTGCGTGCGAGTTTGCCTGTCCCGCCGACCCGAAGGCGATTCGCGTCACCGGTCACCAGCGCCACGGCTTCGTTCGCGAGCGGCCGGTGGAAAAAGCCACCGCACCGGTGCAGACCGGAGACTTCCCGTTCTAGATAGCCACAGGTGCAGTTGTTCGGATTTCCGCACGGCTCCGTCACTCCGTATCGACGAGCCAAGCGCCGAAGCTGTCACTCCGCTTTCTTTTCTCCGGCCGGCGATTGTTCGGGCGCGGGCGTCCGCGGGATGAAGCTCACCGAGCGCGCGGCGAACACCGTGACAGGCTTTCCCTTCTGCGTCGGCGGCTGAAACGTCCATTGCCGCACCGCTTTGATCGCCCCGCTGAACAGCACCGGCGCCGGCGCGGACTCGACGTTGGGTGCATACGTGTGCCCCTCACCGTCCACGTAGAAAGTGACGAACACCCGGACCGGCTCGTCGCTCGTCGGCTGGTAGCTCTTGGGCAACCGCGGCAGCGCCGCATCGGTGAACTCCAGCGGATGATCCAGTTTGCTCTCGAGCACCGGCGTTTGTTCCGCCGCCCGATCACTCTTCACCGAGAGCTGGCGCGAGGCATCCATCACGTCCAGCGTCGCGCCGAGGGCATCGAATTGATAACCCACGTCCAGCCGGGCCGGCACCGGCGTGCCTCTGAACAGCGCCGCCTGATAGGTCAGCGTCCGCACGCGGTCCAACAAGGCCGCGCCAAACGCCGGATCCGCGGCACTTGAAACAAAGAAATCCTGCGGCTGCCCGTCCGCTCCGACGAGCACCGACACCACGGCCCGGCCGTGGGTGACACCGCGCATGCGCGCGCCACCAGGATAGTCGATTTCGAGCCGCGGCTCGCGCGGGCCGAGCGCGGCGGGCTTGAACTCGCGTTCGTTCAGAGCGGGGAAATCGGGCGAGCTCACCGCTCCCCACCCCAGCGGCGCCACTCCGAGCGCCAGCAGCAATGCGAACACCCCGCGACCGAGCTTGTGCGGTCTCATGCTCCGAGACTAGTCGCCCGGCGCCCACTGTCGAATTCCGGTCACACGCAACAGTATAGCCGGACGTCCCTCTGCAGGCCGTCCACCGTGCGCCACGTGGGACTCAAGCGTTCAGCAGCCGCTCGAGCCGCGCGCGCACGCGTTCGCGTCCGAGCACGCGAAACATCCCCGTGATGCTGGGCCCGACATTCGTTCCCGAGACCCCAAGCCGCGCGACCGACTGATAGTCGCCGAACCCGAGCGCGTTTTTTGTGGCGAGAACTTTGATGCCTTCCTCAACCGCCGCATCGTTGGAAAAATCGAACCCGGGCAGCGCCTCGATCAATTCGCGCAACCGCGCTTTCGGATCGCCCTTCCCCATCACCTTGTCGCGCACCTTCGCATCCGTCGCGAACTCGTCGGTGAAGAAGTACGCGGTGTAAGCCGGCAGCTCCTCGAAGCCCTTGATCTTGGGCTGACTCAGCAACATCACCTCGCGGAAGAACGCCGGCTCGGCGGCGAGCGCCGCTTTCGCCGTCGCGTTGTCGCCGAGTGATTCGAAAAACGCGCGCGCCTTCTGCACGAACGTGTCCGCAGGCAATTCCAGCAGATAGGCCATGTTCATGTGCGCGAGTTTCTTGTCGTCGAACCGCGCGTTGCTCTGGTTGACGCCGGGCAGATCGAAGAGCCGGATGATCTCCGCAATCGGCATCTTCTCGCGATCGTCGCCCGGGTTCCAGCCGAGCAGGCTGAGGAAATTCACGAGCGCCTCCGACAGATAGCCGCGCCGCTGATATTCCTCGATCAAGGCGCCCTGGTCGCGCTTCGACATCTTGCCCGGACCATTCTGTTTCAGGATGAGCGGAATATGCGCGAACTGCGGCACCGGCGCGCCGAAGGCTTTGAACAGCTCGACGTGTTTGCTGGTGTTGGAGAGGTGATCCTCGCCGCGGATCACGTGCGTGATCTGCATGGCGATGTCGTCAACGACGTTCACAAAATGGAACACCGGGTTGCCGTCGGAGCGGAAGATCACGAAGTCCTCGTCCTCCACGCGCTCGACCCGGCCGCGAATCCGGTCCTCGATCACGGTCGGCGCGGTCTTCACCTTCGTGACGGTTTTCTTGCGGTGCTCGTCGAAGACTTCGTAGCGCTCGCCCAACAGCTTGAACCAGATGGCACCGTCCTTCTCATACGTGCGGCCTGCCGCCGTGAGCTTCGCGAGATACTCGCGGTAAACCGCGTCGCGCTCGCTCTGCCGGTACGGACCAAATTCGCCGCCTTTGCCGGGACCTTCGTCCCATTCCATGCCCAGCCAGCGGAGGCTATCGTAGATTACGTTGAGGAACGCCTCGCTGTTCCGCTCCTTGTCGGTGTCCTCGATTCGCAGCACGAACGTGCCGCCGGTGTGACGGGCGTAGAGCCAGTTGAACAGCGCTGTGCGGGCGCTGCCGATATGGAAAAACCCCGTCGGGCTGGGAGCGAAACGAACGCGAACGTGAGCCATGATGCGAGTGAAGGAGTCGGCTCGCGGACCGAATTGATCCGCGACAGCCGAGCAACGCACCAGCAAGGGGAGCCATGTCCCCGCTGTCAAAGCCCACGTCACGTGCCGCAACCGCCTGGTCTTGGCCGAGGCCACGAACGTGGTCCGATCGGACCACGTTCGTGGCTTCTGCGGTTTCGGGCGGTCGAGCGCAGAATCGCCAGGGGAGGCCGCGTTCCGGCGTGTTCGCGCGCGTGCGGATCGCAACGGCTTGGCCGCCGCCGCGAGCGGCCCGCGCAGCCGCCCCCGGGCCGTCCCACGCTTGCGGACGGCGGCCATCGCAGTTTGCGTAGCCCACCGTCATGAGCCAGCTCTCACGCCCGCCTCCGCAGCCCGCCGCCTTCGTGCCGATCGAGCTGATCGGGCGCTTCGAATCCGCCGGTGCGCGTCAGGGGTTTCGGGTCGAGCGCTTTGGCGAGATCGCCGGCTGCCCGCTCATCGCGCTGACCAAACGCACGCCCGGCCCACGGCCACGCGTTTACCTCTCCGCGGGCATCCACGGGGATGAGCCCGCGCCGCCGCTCGCCCTCCTCGAAATGCTCGAGGCCGGCTGGTTCGACACACGCGCCACGTGGTTCCTGTGCCCGCTGCTGAATCCCGCGGGATTTCCCGGCAGCTGCCGCGAAAACGCGGACGGCGTCGATCTCAACCGCGACTACCGGCACCTCCTTTCGGCCGAGATCCGCGCGCACGTGAGCTGGTTGCGCCGTCAGCCGAACTTCGATCTCGCGATCTGCCTGCACGAGGATTGGGAGTCCACCGGCTTCTACGTCTACGAACTCAACCCGCAAAACCGCCCCTCGCTCGCCGAGCCGATGATCGCCGCCGTCGCGCGCGTCTGCGCAATCGAGTCCGCGGCGATCATCGATGGCCGCGAATCCGCCGCGCCCGGCATCATCCGCCCCCTCGGCGATCCGCTGCTGCGTGATCAGTGGCCCGAAGCCATCTACCTGTTGCAGCACCACACGACGCTCACCTACACGCTCGAAAGCCCCTCGGCGCTTCCGCTGCCGCAGCGCATCGCCGCGCAGCGCGCCGCACTGGAGGTCGCGTTGGCCAGTTTCGCGCCCGCTCAACGCTGACGCCCGCACTTAAGCCAGGTCGTAGCGATTTTCGTGTAACGGCAGCCGTCCCGCCTGCCGGCTTGTCTGCTCAACCCCGGCAGAACGGAGGCGTGCCGCTACCACAGGCGCAGCCTGGCCATTTCTGAATGCGCCGCAGCGAAAGCCGCGCGGACTTCACGCGAGTCCGCTATAGCTCCGCCGGCGCGACGATGCCACGCTCGGCGCAGAACCGTCGCATGTCCTCGGCCATCGGCGCGCGAAACACATGGGCGAGACCTGTGCGCGTGAGATCGATCTCGGCGCAATGCAGTGCCTGCCGCGGCAACAGGAGCTTGTCCGCCAGCGCCGGCGTCCAGCCCGTGTCGATGAAATCGAGATAGCAGCGCGCGTCCGGACCGTAGATTTTGTCGCCGACAAGGCTGTGACCGAGCCACTGCGCATGGGCGCGGATCTGGTGCTTGCGTCCGGTCTCGGTCACCACGCGGACCAGCGAAAAAGCATCATCCGCCGCCACCGTGATCGGGGAAAAATGCGTGACGGAGCGCTGGCCGTCGGCGCGCACGGCCGACTTGACGAAAACCGGACTGGCCACGTCGTCGCCCAGCGGCTGATCGACGGTCACCGGTTCGCGCATCGCCCCGGTCAGGATCGCGACGTAAGCCTTGCCGATCTTGCGCTCCTGCATCGCGACCTGCAGCCGGCTGGCGGTCTTCGGGTCCTTGGCGAGCACGACGATTCCGCTGGTCTCGCGGTCGAGTCGAAAGACCAAATGCACCGTCGCGAGTCCGGTGAACTCCCGCACCGCGCCGACCAGACTCGACCACGGCCCGGCCTTCGAGGGGTGGCAAACCACGTCCCCCGGCTTGGCGACCACGAGCAGTCGCTCGTCCTCATGCACGATCCACGTGCGCAGCTCTTCCGCCGTGATCAGCCGCGCCGGGCCCTGCTGCATCCGGCGCGGCCACGCGCAGGCGCGGCGCGACATGATCTCCGGCAGCGGCCCGCCCGGGCTAGGATCAGGGATCATGCGCGGACGTGCTGCAGCCGCTGCGCGGCGATGACTTGGCCGGAAATCCGCGCCACCCACGTCCTGGGTCCCATCCCGCTCGCCGCTGCCAGCAACTTGTTTTTCCAACCGGGCACCACGAGGCTTTTGCCTTTGGCCAGCCCGCGCAACGCCGCCAGCACTACGGCCTCGGTGCTCATGCCGGTCCGCTCCGCCGCGTTACCGGGGGCCAGCCCGGCGCGCTGGAAAAACGGCGTGCTCGTCGGTCCCGGACACACCGCCATGGCCCGCAGGTTGGTGCCACGCCATTCCTCGTTCAGCGCGAGGGTCCAATTCAGCACGAACGACTTGGTTGCGCCATAGACCGCGAGGTGCGGCGTCGGCTGGAACGCCGCGGTGGAGGCGATGTTCATCACTACGCCGCCGCGAGCCTTGAGCACCGGCAGCAGTCGACCGGTGAGCCGGACCATCGCGACGGTGTTAACCTGCAGCATTTCGAGCTGTTGAGAAAGATTGGGCTCAGGAAAGGCCCCGTATGAGCCGAAACCACTGTTGTTGATGAGCAGCACTCGTCCCGCTGGCACGTCTCGGTTAAGGAAGGCTTCTACTTCCGTCGCTGCCCGCTCCGTCTCCACGACCGACGCGAGGTCACAGGGGACATGGCAGAGGATAAGCTCTTCGCTTTTTATGACCGGAGCCGTCCTCGAGAGGTTGCAAAAGCGGAGTGCCGGATACAGGTTCCCGGCGAGCTCGATGAACGATTTTCCTATACCGGAAGATCCCCCCGTCAGCACGACGGCGGTGAACGATTGGCATACTTCGCGAAGGGCAATCATGGGCTCAGGAGAATTTTTACGGGCCGCGTCAGGATCTGCCCTGACTCGGTAAAACCCAAAACAAACGCAGTATCATGAACAGACAAAACAACCACGAAGTCATCGTATCGGGCATTCATCTCGAACTCACTCCGTCCTTGAAGTACTTCGTTCGAGAAAAGGCCGAACGTCTGTTTCGTCATGAGGAGCGGATCATTCGGGTCCGCGTCGAACTCGAGTGCGACTCCAAGGAGGCGGTCGCCACCCGGTTCAAGGCCAAGGGCCATGTCGAAATCCATGGTCCGGACCTCAACGCCGTCGTCCAAGCGGACGAATGCCACAAGGCGATCTCGCTGCTCATCGACAAGCTCGATCGCATGCTGAGCAAGCGCCACCACATGTACAAGGTGCGCCGACACAATCTTCCCGCCGTGGAGCAGATCGATCAACAAGTGGCTCTCCCTAAAGCCGTCTGATCGCCCGCGAAGGACCTTTTTCTTTGATGCCCGCCGGCCCCCGCCGGCGGGCTTTTTTGTGATCGTGGCACGAGCATCTTGCCCGTGGAGACAGGTCAGAAGCGACCAAGCGCCCATCGGCGCAAACTCTCGCTCGCAAACGCCCGTGCCATCATCGGTAGCGCGCGTTATCCCTAACGCGCCGTCCGGCGCCATCTCAGATTCAAATCGAAACCTTGATTCCTTTCCGCAGATAGGTCGGGACGTCCAG
Source organism: Opitutus terrae PB90-1 (assembly GCF_000019965.1). Classification (GTDB taxonomy): domain Bacteria; phylum Verrucomicrobiota; class Verrucomicrobiia; order Opitutales; family Opitutaceae; genus Opitutus; species Opitutus terrae. The sequence continues at coordinate 3,387,921 of NC_010571.1, read as the reverse complement.
ATCCTGCCCGTCGAACAGGTTGCGATCGGTCTTTTCGAAATGTCCCCGGCTCTCGAGTTCGCCGAACCCGAATTCGTGTTGCGCCAGTTTCGCGGCGGCTGCGGCGGCCTCTTTCTCCAACGTTGTCTGCGCCGGCTTCTCTGCGCCCGTACCAACCACTGGGGTCGTCGCGGCGCCGTCGGACGTCACCGTCGTCGTCGGCTCCGGCCGATTCGTCAGGCGCCCGCGGCCCGGCATCGACGTATGCCGCCGCGCCGGCACGCCGCGGTTGCCCATGTCGGTGGTGCCGATCACGCAAACGTCGACGCGGTTCTGCATCTCCTCGTCGATCACCGCGCCCATGATGATGTGCGACTCACGTCCGAACTGCTCGGTGATCGCCGTCATCAGTTCGTTGACCTTCGGCAGCGTGAGATCCGTGCCGCCGATGATGTTCACGAGCAGCCGGTCGGCTTTCCGCGAAAACTCCGGCGTATGGAGCAGCGGACAGAGCTTCAAACTTCCCACGGCGTCGGCGACGGCGTTCGGGCCCGTCCCCTCGCCAAGCCCGAACAGCGTTTTCCCGCCGCGTTGCGCAAACACCTGCTGCAAGCCGGCGAAATCCAGATTGATCAACCCGGTCTTGAACAGCATCGCCCAGATGGACTTCACGCCACGGCCGATCCACTCGTCGGCCCGCGCGAACGAGTCCAGCACGGTCTCGTTCTCGGCTGATTCCTGCAGCAGCACGTCGTTCGGCAGCGGGATGACCGCGTCGCAGACGCGACGCAACGCGGAGAGCCCCTCCTCGGCCTGCTTCAACCGCCGACCACCCTCAAAGCTGAAGGGCATCGTCACGAATGCGATCACCAGCGCGCCCTGCTCGCTTGCGATCTCCGCCACCACCGGGAGCGCGCCGCTCCCCGTGCCCCCGCCCATCCCGCCGATGAGGAACACGAGGTCGCAATCCTTCACCACGTTCGTGATCTTTTCGCGATCGGCCTCGGCCGCCTCACGTCCCAGCTCGGGATCACCGCCGGCGCCCAGCCCGCGGGTGATGCTCATGCCGATGAGGACCTTGTCCTGCACGGGCGAGCTGGCGAGCGCCTGATAGTCGGTGTTGATCACGCCGAGTTGCAGCCGCTCGAGGTTTTCCATCTTGAGGCGGTCGACCGCGTTCGAGCCGGCGCCGCCCACGCCTACCATCTTGATCGCGATGGCGCGATCGGTGAGCAGCGCGTGTTCGAGGGGGAGTTCGTTGAGATTCATTCTGGTCCTGGGAGCGCGGCCGCCCTCGGCCGCATCGGTTCAGGTTCAGGTATTGGCGAAAAGTCGCTTGATGTTGCCGAGCCAGCCGGCGTTGCGCCGGTTCGCTATTACGCGGTCGCTCTGCGCGTTCACGCCGTAGTAGAGCAATCCGAGCGCGGTGTGATAACCAGGGTCGCGCAGATTTTCCGCCACCCAGGTCGGGGTCTCGCCCAGATGCGCAGGCACACCGAAAACCTTTGCGGCAACCTCCGCGATCCCGCTCAGCTTGGCCGTGCCGCCGGTCAACACCACGCCCGCGGCGCAGGTTTCGGGCGAGAACGCGTTGCCCAGCTTCTTGCGCACCACCTCGAGCAGCTCCCACGTGCGGGCCGCCGTGATCTGCTCGATCGCGTGCCGCGGAAACTGCCGGTCGCCGATCGCGAAATTGCCGTCGAGCCAGACTTTCTCGCCCTTGTCCTTCGGGTTCACGAACGCCCGTCCAAACCGCAGCTTCAGCTTCTCCGCCTGACCTTCCGTCAAACGCAGTCCGATGCTGAGATCGTTCGTCAAATGCGTTCCGCCCACGGGGACCACGCCGGTGGTGTGCGGCACGCCGTCGCGATAGAGCACGTAGTCGGTCGTGCCCGCGCCGATGTCGACCGCCAGCACGCCGTTCTGCCGCTCCTCGGGCGTCGTCACCATGTGACCGGAAGCCAGACTCGACAGCACCAGCTCACGCACCTCGAGATTGAAACCGCGGATCACGTGAATGTTGTCCGCGAGTCGCTGCTCCTGACCGTGGACCGTCCAGTAGCCCACCTCCAGCCGCTGGCCGACGAGATTTTCCGGCGAGGTCGGCACCAGCCGGCCATCGACGCGGAACGGCCGCCGAATGTGATGCACCACCATCCGGCCCTCGGGCAGCTCCTTCGAGCGCGCGAGCTCGCACACCGTGCGGATGTCGTCGCGATCGATCATGTTGTCCGCCGCCTTCACGTTGACCGCGGCTTCGTTGTAGAAGCCTTCCAAGTGCCCGCCCGTCTGGGCGAGAAACACCAGCTCGATCCGCTCGCCGGCATCCCGCTCCGCCTGCTCGAGCGCGCTGTGCGTCGACTCGCTCGCCGCCTTGTAGTCGACCACCGTGCCTTTGATGATGCCGCGCGACGAGCACTCGCCGTGGCCAATGATGGCGAGTTCGCGGCCGGTATATTCGCCGACGAGGACGGTGATTTTTGAGGTGCCGATTTCGACGGCGCCAATGAAGGTGGGACGGGAGCTCACAGCGTGGTTTTGCGTTGCAGATCTGGGAAAGCAGGCACCACCGGATTGCGTCGCGTGGTCGTCGTCGTGGCCGGCCGCGCATCGCCCGGCTGTTTCAGCGGCGCCGTCGGATCCACCTCCTCGAACGCCACCGGCACATGCGCGCCAATCGCGAGGTTGATCTCGCGCACCGGCCGGTCGGACTTGGCCCGCGCCGCATCGAGCAGCGAATCGAGCCGCGCCAGCTGCCGGAAAAAATCCTCGCTCGTGCCGAACCGGATGCACGCCACATTCGTCGCGCGCACCTCGATTTCGCCGTCCGACTCCAGCCGCGCGAGCGACACGACCTGCCATTCGCGATAGAGATGCTCCGCCTCCAGCTTCGCCTTGCCCAGTAGATCCGCGACCGTCGGCATGTCGGCGATGGGTTCAAATCTCCCGCCGTCCCGCTTCAACTTCACGCCATCGAGCCAGGGCAATGTTTTCAACAGCTCCGGATCGAACCCCAGCCCGGCAAACACGGTGCCGTCGCGCGCCACCAGCAGCATCTCGGGTTCCGCGCCGGCCGTCTGCGCCATCACGCGCGCCACCGGCGATTGCTCCGAAATGCTCACCGTCAGCGTCGCGGGAAAGGTGCGCGTCAATGTCGCCGTGCGAACCTGCCCCGCCGCCGTCAGCCGCTCCCGCAGCCGATACAGGTCGAGCTGCATCAGCGTTGCTCGTGGCGGCAGCGCGAGTGTCTGCACCACCCATTCGCGCGGCAGCACCCCATCGGTGGCGAAATCGATCTCCTTCACCGGCACCGCTTCGGCGCTGGTCAGCGGCTGCGGCCGGCCGCGCAAGGCCGCCGCGATTTCCACCGCGCCCCAGCCGAGTCCGCCCACCGCAGCGAGCGCCAGCACGGTCTTCATGCCACTCCACCACCACCGCCGCCGCCCCTCCGCCGACATCGCGCGCGGTTTCACCTGCTGGGGAATGTCTCGCCAGCTGCGCGCTTGCGGAGGATTGAGCTCGGTGCGACTCACGGATTTCGCGACGCCCGCGCCGCGTGAAAACGCTGCACCGCGGGCGTGACCATTGCCTTCACCAAGGCCGTAAAATCGATCCCCTCGCAGCGAGCGCTCATCGGCAGCAGGCTCGTTTCCTTCATGCCGGGGAGGGTGTTTATTTCCAGCAAATAAAGCTCGTGATCATCGCCGAGGATGAAATCCACACGCGCATAATCGCGGCAACCGCACGCCGCGAACGCCGTTTGCGCCGCCGCCTGAATTTTCTGCGTCAGCGCCGCGTCCAGCGGTGCCGGCGCGAGATAGTTCGTCATCCCCTTCGTGTACTTGCTGGCGTAGTCATAGACGCCGGATTTCGGTCGGATCTCCACCACGCCCATCGCCCGACCGTTCAGCACGCCCACTGCGAGTTCGCGTCCGAAGATCCGCCGCTCGATGATCCAGCGACCGTTCTGGATTACGTCGAGCACGCGCGTGAGCTCCTCGCGCGAGCCCACCAGGTTCAAACCGACGCTGCTGCCTTCCGCGTTTGGCTTCACCACCACCCGCTCGCCAAACTGTTCGATCACCTGCTCAGGCCGGGGTTTCTTCGCCGCCGGAAACGTCACGCCGGGAATGACCTTAATCCCCTTCGCCGCCGCCGTCTCTTTCGTCAGCGTCTTGTCCATCGTCAGCGCGCTGCTGACCGCATCGCAGCCCGCATAGTGCATGCCCGCCGCGTCGAGCAGCCGCTGCATCCCGCCATCCTCACCGAACGTGCCGTGCAGCGTCGAAAAAACCACATGCCGCTGCGGATCGAGTCCCGCCGGCAGTGCGTCCGCGTCGATTTGGAATCGTTCAACGCGGAACGATTTCTCGAGCGCCGCCGCACACGCCTGACCGGAGCCGAGCGAGACTTCGCGTTCGGAGGAAGTGCCGCCACTGAAAACGGCGATGACAGGTGAATCCATAAAAAGTCTAGAGCTCAGAGCTGAGAGCGAAGAGCAGATCACAACCCAGAGTCCGTGCTCTCAGCTCTGGACTCTTGGCTCTCAGCTCATCCCTCACAGCACATCCTCCCACAATTTGCCGTAAAGCAGCACCTCGGGCTCGAGGTTGATGCCCTTGACCTCCTTCACCCGAGCGCGCACCCGCCGGACCAGCTCGAGCACTTCGGCCGCCGTCGCGTGGCCGCGGTTGATGATGAAGTTCGCGTGGACCGGCGACACTTCGGCGTCGCCGACGCGCGTACCCTTCAACCCGCTTTCGTCGATCAACCGGCCAGCGGACGTCCCCGGGGGGTTTTTGAAAATGCATCCCGCGCTCGGTTCGCGCGGCTGCGTCGCCTGCCGCTTCGTGCGGTAAGCCGCGATCTGCTGATTCACCACTTCCGCGTTCGCGTAAGCCGGCCGGCGCAACAACGCCCCCAACCCGATCGCCCGCTCCAGCTCCGGGCAATGACGATACGTCACCTTCAGCGCGGTACGCGGCAGCGACTGTACCTCGCCTGCCATCGTCATCAGTTGCAGCTCGTCGACGACGTCGAACATCCAGCCGCCCATCGCGCCCGCGTTCATTCGCAGCGCGCCGCCCACATTGCCGGGAATGCCCTCGAGAAATTCGAATCCGCTCAACCCCGCCTTGGCTGCGAGTCCGCACAGATTTTTCAGTCGAAGTCCCGCGCCGACCCAGATCCTTCCGTCTGGCCGCACCTCGAACTGCGCCCAAGCCTCGTGCGCGAGCGAGATCACCAGCCCTTCCACGCCCTCGTCCGGGACCAGCAGATTGGATCCGCGACCGAGGATGAACACCTCGACCGGCACGGCAGTTGCCGTGCGCAACAACGCCTGCAGATCCGCGACGCTCGCCGGCTCGGCATAAATCCGCGCCGGTCCGCCGACGCGCATCGTCGTCTTCGGGCCGAGCAACTCGTCGCGTCGCAGGCTCGTTTCGGCCGACACCACGCGCTGCAGTTTCGTCAGCACGGCGTCCCAATCGCCCGCCCTGCGCGGTTTGCGGGTCCGGCGCTCGATCCAGGCCCGCGCTTTGCGATCGATGTCTCCCGCGCCGACGAAGGCCACCAGGTCGCCCGGCCGCACTTGGCGATCGAGCGCATCGAACCACCGGCGATCGGCGCCGGGCTGATAGTCGATCGGCAGCATTGGGTTCTGCCGTCCCGCCGCCGCCGCCACGTCCGCCGTCATGCCACCGGTCCTCGGTGCCTCGCCCGCGCCGTAAACGTCGAGCAGGTAGAGCCAGTCCGCGGCGCCGAGCGCCTGCGCGAAATCCACCTTGAACTGCGCCGTGCGACTGAACCGATGCGGTTGAAAGACCACGATCAACCGGCCGACCGCGCCGCGCTTGTCCGCCGCGGGCTGCTTACGCCGCAACCGTTCGCGCAGGCTGCCGAGCAACGCGCGAATCTCCCCCGGATGATGCGCGTAATCCTCAATCACCGTAAACGCGTCGTCGTGCAACACGGTCTGCCGCCGACGCACGCCCGGATAATTGGCCAGCGCGTCGCCGCCGGGGCGCGCACCCATCACCTGCGCAGCCGCCAGCGCCGCCGTCGCGTTCGCCGCGTTGAACGCCCCGCGTGCCTGCACGGCGGTCTCGCGACTGGCGAAGCGACCGTCCAGCTGCAGCGTCATCCGCGCGCCGTCTTCGCGCACGATCCGTCCGGAAAAATCTCCCGCGGTCCCGAAACTCAGAAAATTCGGCCCGGTGATCTCCGCCTCGATCCGGTGTTCCTCCATCGCCGCCAGTTCCGTCGCGCTCCGCCGACTGACCGCGCACTCCGCGCTGAACAAAACCAGCCCGCGGGTCCGCGCGAACAAATGATGGAAAGTCTGCTCCAGCTCGGCCCGATCGCGATAGTGATCCGGATGGTCCCAGTCGAGATTCACGGCGACCGTGATTTCTGGCACGAAGCGCTCGATCGTCCCGTCGCTTTCGTCCACTTCGGCCACGACCCATTCGTTCGTGCCGACGTCCGCCGGTGAGCTGCCGTCGGTGAAAAGTCCGCCCAACACGTAGCCCGCGGGAAAGCCCGCGCTGCGCAGCGCCGTGATCAACATCGCGGTCGTCGTGGTTTTGCCGTGCGACCCGCACACCGCCACGAACTTCTTCCCGCTCACCACCTCTGCCAGCATCTCGCCGCGGCGCACGCAGCGCAGTCCGCGCGCCCGGGCCGCCGCGAACGCCGGATGCGCCGGCGCGATCGCCGACGAATGCACCATCAGTTCGCAATCCGCGTCCATCGGACCCACCCGCACTCCGGCGCGCTCCAGCAACTCGCGCACCTCGGGCATCATCGCGTCGTCCTCACCGCTGACGGTGAAGCCGAGCCGGCGCAGATAAATCGCCAGCGGTGCCACGCCCATGCCGCCCGCGCCAACGCAGTGGATTCTCCGCACGCTGCGGCCGAAGACGGAAGGCAGCGCAGCGTCGCTCATGTCACCACCGCCGTCGCCGTACCCGGCGACCCCGACGCCCCATGCGTGCGCGTCATCTCTTCCAGATCGTTCAGCATCAACTCGAGCGAGTTGGCACGATCCATCCGTTGCAGGTTGCCGCGGAATTTCCGCAATAGTTCCTCGTCGAAAATCACGTCCAGCACCTCGGCGCGCACGCTGTGCATCATCGTCTGCTCGACGACCACTCCGCCGCCTTGCCGCTCGAAGAACGCCGCGTTCGCCCGCTGGTGATCGTCCGCGGCCTGCGGGAAGGGCACCAGGATTGCGGGCGTTTCGCAGCGCACCAGTTCGGCGATCGTGCCGGCTCCGGCGCGCGACAAAACCAGGTCCGCCGCCGAGAGCAGTTCCGGCACGCAATCGCAGAACGTCAGGAATTGAATGCGGACCGGCTGCCCCGCATGCGTCCGGAGTTCGACGGTTTCATCGCTGCCCTTGCCCAGCCCCGTCACGCAGCACACCTGCACGCCTTCGGCTGCCAGTGCCGGCATTTCGCGCCGGACCCAGTCGTTCAGCACCGTGGCACCCTGGCTGCCGCCGAACACGACCAGCAGCTTTTGTCCGACGGCAAAACCGAATCGCGCCCGCGCGTCGGTTTGTGACACGCGCCGAATTTCCTGCCGGACGGGCAGTCCCATCGGTCGCACGGCGCCGGGCGGCGCGGACGCCAGCCGGACGCCCGGCGGCAGATAGACGCGGTTGGCGAACCGGCTCAGCACGCGAATGGCCCGGCCCGGCACGCGATTCGCCTCGTGCAGCGCCACGGGCACGCCGCGCCACCGCGCCGCGAGCACCACGCCCGCCGATGTAAAACCGCCGAAGGCCACCACGCCCGCCGGTCGCGCTGCACGCACCAGCCCCCGGCAAAACCACAATCCACGCGACTGCGTGCCGATGAACCGCGCCAATCGGACTGGATGCAGCGAGAAGCCGGTCCCCGGCACGCGCGTGAAGTCGAGCCGCGGATACTTGGCGATCAGCCGTGCGTCGACTTTCTTGTGGCTGATCAGCAGCCGGACCGAATGCCCGCGTGCCTGCAACCCCTCGGCCAGCGCGATGCCCGGCGAAAGATGTCCACCGGTGCCGCCACAGGAGATCAGGAACGTGCTCATCGCCGAAAAGTCCTAAGTGCCAAGTTCCAAGTGCCAAGACGCGCCATCCCGTGCCTCTTGTTACTTACCCACTTGTTACTTTGCACTTTTCCCCTCATGCCAGCACCTCCTGCATCGTGCGTGCCCGGCTGTTCAGCGCCGCGCGGCCCCAGGTGCGCTGGGTGTTCAGAAAGATCCCGAGGATCAGCCCCATCAAGAGCAGGTTGGAAAGTCCCGCGCTGATGAACGGCAGCGACATGCCCTTGGTCGGCAGCACCCCGGTGACGACACCCACGTTGATGATCGCCTGCAGGCAGATCAGCAGCAGACAACCGGTGACCAGCAGATACTGGAAAAGATTCGGCGCGCGGCGGAGGTGCAGCAACCCGGCGACAAAAATGATCAGGAACAGCGCGACGACACCGAGCGTAAACCAGAGCCCGAGTTCCTCGCCGACGACCGCGAAGATCATGTCCGTGTGCGCCTCCGGCAGGAAGTTGAGCTGCTGCCGCCCCTGGCCGAGCCCCGCGCCGTCGACGCCGCCCGCCGCGAACGCCGCGAGCGATTGGTAGAGCTGATAGGTTCCGCCCTGCTTGTTTCCTTCCACGTCGAGAAACGCCAGGAACCGCCGCAGCCGGTTTGGATTCAGCATCACCGCCACGGTGAACAAACCTGCCACCGCGAGGATCGCCGGCATGATGTAGCGCCAACGAGCACCTGCGAGGAAAAGCAACACGAGCCCAACCGCCATGATCAGTGCCGCCGTGCCGAAATCCGGCTCCTGTTGCACGAGCAGCGCGAACACGCCGATCAACGCGACCGGGTACACAAACCCGAGCTTGAACTCGCCGATGCGCGTCTGGTGCAGCGCCAGGTAGTGCGACAGTGCAAACACCATCGCGAGTTTCGCGAACTCCGACACCTGCACGACGGCCGAGCCGATACCGAGCCAGCGACGCGCGCCCCCGCGCCAGACGCCGACGTGCGGAATCAACACCAGCACGAGCAGGACGAGAAAAACTCCAGCGATGATCCACGCGTAGCGTCGCAGGTAGTCGAGATCGAGCCGGCTGACCACGAGGCAAAAGACCGCCGCCGTGCCCACGCCCACCAACTGCTTCGTCAGATAGAAATACGGCCCCTGCTTGAACGCCACGCTCGCGCTGAACAGGATCGTCAGCCCGAGAAACGTCAGACCGAGCGCACAGATGAAGATCACCGCCACCGGATTCAAGGCGAACCGGCCGCGTTGACCACGAGAGGGAGAGGCGCTCGACGTCATTTCGTCAGACAGCTTCAACAGCGGCCGCGCGCGACCCGCTGCCGGACCGGCCGCATCGATCGCACGCGCCGCGAAGCGACGACACGCCGGGCCAAGGGTTGCGAGAAGTATTCGCGCGGACGCGGGAGGGGCTCACTTTTCCTCCACCGGAATCACCGGCGCATCGCCTTGCTTGTCGCGCAACCCAGCATCGAGATCCTGTTCCGGGGCGGGGATGACGATCGTCGGCACCGACTCCGTGGTCGCGGGTTGGGTCGCGGGCGTCGCCGTGGGTTCCTGGGCCGCCGGGCGCGATGTGGCAGTGCTCGGCGTCGCGCGCGTCGCGCGGCTCGTCGGCGCCTGCCAGCCCGGGATGGTCAACTCCATGCCGGGCCGGATCCGCGCCGGATCCGAAATGGCGTTCGCGGTGGCGATGTCGCCGACCTTCACCTGATATTTCCGCGCGATGGCGCCGAGCGTTTCGCCCGGCCGCACGATGTGCTTGACTGCTTCGCCCGAAGCCCGCGGCGCCGTCGGTGTCGCGGCGACGACCGGCGTGCTTTCCGCTGGCTGGAACTGCGCGCTCCCCGCGACCGACTTGGCCGGGATGATCAGCTTCTGTCCCACGCGCACCGTCGCGCTGGTGCGGAGATTGTTGGCCGCCGCGATTTCACCGACCGAGCTGTGGTGCTTCTTGGCGATCGTCCAGAGGCTATCGCCGCGCACGACGGTGTACGTCGTCGCCGGCGTGACGTCCGCAACCGGCGCGGCTTCGAGCGCGGCGGCGGTCGGCGTGCCGGGACGCGTCGGCGTGAAACGCACCACCGCAGTCGCGGGCGCATTCGGATCGAACGAGGGCGGCGGCGCGAGGCTGACCGGCGACTCGCTGGTCGCGGCCACCGGCGCGACCATCGCGCTGGTATCGCCACCGCTGGCGATCACGGTCTCAGAGGCGTCACGCGTCGGCCGCTTGGCGGAACTGCAACCCGGATTGGCGAAAATCAGAATCAAGGCAAAGACGTGGACGCCCACGACGACGCCGAAGATCTTCAGAATTTTCATGGCAGGAGTGTTGGTTGGTTGCGGGAGCGAATGCTATCAAAATTTGGGTGCGTCGCCGAGGTTGCGCGCAAGTTGTTCGAACTGCTCGCCGCGATCCGCGTAGCTGCGGAACATGTCGAAGCTCGCGAACCCCGGGCTGAGCAGCACGTGATCGCCGGGTTCGGCGAGTTCGGCCGCGCGGCGGACCGCGTCCTCGAGCGTGCTGCAGCGTGTGTGCGCGACGCGAAACGCCGCGCAGTGAAACGCCAGCTCCTCGCTCGTTTCGCCGATGAGCACGACGTGCGCGACCCGCGGCGCGATCCGATGCACGAAGCCCGCGAGATCGCCGCCCTTCGCCTTGCCGCCCGCGATGAGAACCACCGGCGTCGTGAACCGCTCGAGCGCGGCCTCGACCGCGTGGAAGTTGGTGGCCTTCGAGTCATTCCAGTAGGTGGCGCCATCGCGTTCCACGACGAGGGCGAGCCGGTGCCGCCCGAGATCGAAGCGTTTCGCGGCGAGTTCGAGTTGTTCCACCGGCAGTCCCGCGGCGCGCCACCACGCTTCGGCGAGCAAATAGTTTTCGCGCTGCGGATAGTCGGCGAACACGGTGCCCGCGAGCCGCGGGTTGGTCGGCTGATGCTCCGTCGCCACCCACTCGATGCCGGTGAGCGGCCGTCCATACCGTTCGGCGAACCGCCGCACCGAGGACCCCGCGAACACGCCGCCGCCGCGCGCACCGACGAACGGCAGCGGATGCGCCGTGCCGGTCGCCGGCACGCGCGTGTGCAACACCAGGTTCCACTTCGCGTTGAAATAGCTCTCCAGGCCCGGGTGCCGTTCCAGGTGATCTTCGGCAATGTTCGTCCAGAGCGTCGCGCTCGCGCGGAAGTGCTTGAGCGTCTCCGCTTGGAACGAGCTTACCTCGCAGACGGCGATCTGCTCGGAGGTGCCGCCATTCGATTCCGCCACCGCCTGCGCGAACGAATGACCGACGTTCCCGACGGAACGGGCGTCGCGGCCGATCGAACGCAGCGCGTGAGTAAGAAATTCCGTCAGCGTGGTTTTGCCGTTGGTGCCGGTGACGGCGATGACTGTGCCGCGCCAGAACACCGAGGCGAGATCGAGCTCGGCGAGACATTCGCACCCAGCCTGGCGCGCCAGCACCAGCCACGGATGTTCGGGCGGAAAACCCGGCGAGAAAATCACGAGCCGGTGCAGGCTCGCCGCTTTCGCGGTGAACTCGGTCCCCTTCGCGTCGTAGATCACTCCGGCCGCGCCCAGTTCCGCGAGCAGCGCGCACGCCCCCACCCCACTCACGCCGCCGCCGAAGATGGCGACCGGGTGCGCGAGGCTGGGCGCGAGAGAGTCTGGAGCGGTCAACGGCATGTCAGTTCCAGTAGAGGCGGAGGCACCGCGGTCGCCAGCGGCGTCACGGTCCGGCTGCGCGTCCGCGCGCGATGCACCACGATGGTCGCACTCTCGAGCGCGCGACGCCAGTCGGCGCGGAGCGCGGCAATTTGCGCCGCGATGGCGTCCTGCGAATGGCAATGGGATCGAAATGGTTTCATTGTCAGCGCAGTTTCAACGTCGCCAGACCCGCCAGCGCGCAGCCGAGCGACAGCACCCAGAACCGCAGCACGACCTTCGTCTCGGGCCAGCCCTTTTTTTGAAAATGGTGATGAACCGGCGCCATGAGGAAGAACCGCCGCCCGACCCCGCTTCGCCGCTTGGTGATTTTGAACACCCCCACCTGCACCACGACCGAGAGCATCTCGGCCACGAAGACGCCGCCCACGATCACCAGCGTCAGCGGCTGGTGGATCATGAATGCCATCACGCCGATGAGTCCGCCGAGCGCGAGCGAACCCGTGTCGCCCATGAACACCTCGGCCGGGTGGCAGTTATACCAGAGAAACGCCATGCAGCCGCCGATCAGCGCGCCGCAGATCACCGCCAGTTCGCCGGTGCCCGGGACGTGGCTGGTCAGCAGGTACTGCGAGAGAAACACATGGTCGGCGACATAGGCCATGATGCCGAAGACCAGCGCCACCGGAATGGTGCAGCCGATCGCGAGTCCATCGAGCCCGTCGGTCAAATTGATCGCGTTGCTAAAGCCGACGATCCAAAGGTAAATCAGCACCAGCAGCACCGCCCAGTGCATGTGCGGGATCAGCGGGTATTTCACGAACGGCACCCAGAACTCACGAATCTTCTGTGCGCTCGCCGGATGCCACAGCAGCAGGCCCAGCGCGACCACCGTCGCCAGCGACTGCCAGCCGATCTTCTCCCACGACGAGATGCCGTTGCGGTTCTTGTGGACGACCTTCAGGTAGTCGTCGCGCCAGCCCGGAATCGTGAGCGCGGCGTAGACGAACAGGCTCACGAACACCCAGATGTTCGGTGCCGCCCAGAGCGCCGCGCTCGTGAACACCGAGAGGAAAATGATCAGCCCGCCCATGGTGGGCGTGTTCTTCTTGTCAAAATAAGTGGCGCCGAGCGCACCCGTGCGATCGTCGATGTAGCCGTGGCCCAGCTTCAGCTCGCGAAACTTCGCGATCAGCCACGGCGCGATCACGAATCCGATCGTCAGGCTCGTGACCGCCGCCAGCAGCGTGCGCACGGTGATATACCGCAGCAGCCGAAGCGGTCCGAAATAGTCCTGCAGGTCTGCGAGGTGGCTCAGCATCTCATTTCACGATGAGGATGATCATGCCCCGCGGCTGCACGTCGTCGGTCGCCCCGTTGCGATCCAGCGTCACGTCCCGCGGGTTGCCGGCGAAGCGCACGCGCGGCAATGGCGCGCGGCGCAGGGTGCGCTTGGGCTGGCGCGCCTCACTCTCCGGTGCGAAGGCGGGAATCGTCACGATATCAGGCATCGTTGTCATCGCTGGGTCTCCTCAGGTTTCGTCGCCAAAACTTTTTCGAGCGCGTAGCGCCGGCTGCCTTTCACGAATACCGCGCCGCGCCACGCGGCGACCTGCACCGCGATCGGCTCGAGCGATTCCGCCACGCGGACCTGGTCGGGAGCCGTGCCCGCTGCGAGCGCGCCCGCCCGCACCGCCGGCGCGTGTTCGCCGATCACCACCGCCTGGTCCCCGGCGCGCAGCCGCAACGCGCGACCCAGTTCGTGATGATAACCGGCCGCCTCGCGGCCGAGTTCTTCCATGCCGCCCAAGACGAACAGCCGCGGCTCCGCCGTCGGCGCCATGCCATAGAAGGCTTCGAGCGCATCCGTCATCGAGGCGGGATTGGCATTGTAGCAGTCAAGGTACAGCCAGCGACCGTTCTCCCGGCGCAACTCGCCGCGCAGCTTCGCCGGCTGCCATTGCGCGAGCCGCTGTTGGATGCTCTCGGCGGGCACGCCGAGCCACAGCGCCGCGCAGATCGCGAGCGCGGCGTTCTGCGCCATGCCATCACTGACCCGGCGGAGCGTAAACGTGAGCGGCGGCGGCGGACCGTAGGCCAGCGCCACCACCGTGTGCTCGTCGCGATGCGAGACGGTAAAGAACACCTTGTCGCGCGGCGGCTGCGCCGGCCGGATGACATCGGCGCGTTCCACGACCATCTGCTGCACGTCGAGTTCGCGAAACGCGGCGAACTCGGTGCAGTGTTTCGGGAAAATCGCGATACCCGTCGGCGGCACCGCGGCCGGTAGCACTGCCTTCTCTTTGGCCACGCCTGCGAGTCCGCCGAGTTCCTCAGTGTGCGCCGCCGCCACGAGCGTGATCAACGCCACGTCCGGCTGGATCATTTCCGCCAGGGGCGCCATTTCACCCGGCGCACTGATTCCCGCCTCCACCACGGCGAACCGGTGCACCGCCGGATCGAGCAGCGTCAACGTGAGTGGCACGCCGAGGTGATTGTTCAGATTGCCCTCCGTCGCGAGCACCTGTCCCGCGTGCGCGTCGGAACTCGCCGCAGCAGTTTCCAGCAGCAACGCGAGCAGGTTCTTCGTCGAGGTCTTACCCGCGCTGCCGGAAATGCCGACCACGGGACCGCGAAACAGCCGGCGGTGCTCGCGCGCGATCGCCTGAAAGGCGCGGAGCGGATCGGCCACCACCAGTTGCGGCAGCGCCAGCGCCGGATCGGGCGTGCTCACCAACGCGGCACTCGCCCCCGCTGCCTCGGCCGCACCGAGGAACGCATGTCCGTCACGCTGCTCCGACTTGATGGCAACAAAAACGTCGCCGCGCCGCAGTTGCCGGCTGTCGATGGCGAAGGCCAGAAGCGACGAGACCGGCTGCGCCGTCCATCGACCGCCGGTCCACGAAGCAAGTTGAGCTGGAGAAAAGCTGGGCATTTTTCGCGCCACGGCCGTCGGTCGTGGTTCGCGGGGAGAGTTCAGCCGGTGGAAGGCGGCAGTCCGGACTGCGCGCTCACCCTCTGGCCTCCTTCAGGTTCTTGATCCCGATCAGCTCGCGCACGACCTGGCGGTCGTCGAAGGGGATCACAGTGTCGGCAAATTCCTGATAACTCTCGTGCCCCTTGCCCGCGATCAGCAGGCAATCGCCGGCTTTCGCGGCATCGAGCGCGAGGCTGATCGCCCGGCGGCGGTCCTCGATCCAGGTGATTTTTTCCGGTGCCAGGACGCCGGCTTTCATGTCGTCGAAGATCTGCGGCAGCGGCTCGGCGCGCGGATTGTCGGCGGTGGCGAAGGCGAAATCGGCGAACTCCTGCACGGCCTTCACCATCAACGGTCGTTTCGTGCGATCGCGGTTGCCGCCGCAACCGAACACCACGAACAGCCGGCCCGGCGTGATCGCGCGCAGCATGCCGAGCGCGTTGCGCAACGCGTCATCGGTGTGCGCGTAGTCGACCAGCACGTTGTACGGCTGGCCCTCGTCGATCCGCTCCATGCGGCCGGGCACGCCCTTGAACGCGCGCAGCCGCGCCAGGAACACGAACGGATCGCGACCCAGGCCCCACGCGGCCGCAATCGCCGCCAGGAGGTTGCTCACGTTATAGCGACCGATCAGCGGCGACTCGATTTCCATCGTGCCGCCGGGCCAGACCAGCCGGAACGTGCTGTTGGTGAAGTTCAGGTGTACGTTCTCGGCGCGCACGTCGGCCTGCAGGTTTTCCCCGAACGTCACCAGCTTGGCTGACTGGTGTTCGCGTTTCAGGCTGGCGGCGAGCGTAACGCCGTAGGGATCGTCGAAATTGACCACCGCCACCTTGGGAGCCGCACCGGTGCCGCCGGTGAACAGCCGCTTCTTCACCTCGAAGTACGCGTCGAGCGTCTTGTGGTAGTCGAGATGATCGCGGGTGAGATTGGTGAACACCGCCGCGCCGAACTGCAGCCCGGCCACGCGCTGCTGGTCGATGCCGTGCGAGCTGACTTCCATCACCGCCTGGCGGCAGCCGGCGTCGCGCATTTGCGCCATCATGCCGTAGATGTCGAGCGATTCGGGCGTCGTGCGATACGCCGGCACCGTGCGGGCGCCCAGATCGTAGTTGATCGTGCCCAGCAGGCCCACGCGCTGGTCGCCGTTGAGGAAATGCTTCAGCAGGTGCGTGACGGTCGTCTTGCCGTTGGTGCCCGTGACGCCGATCACGGTCATGTCGCGATCGGGGAACTTGTAGTAACGCTGCGCCACGCGCGCGAGCGTCGCGCGGGCATCGGCGACCTGGATCACCGTGACCTTGCCCGGCGGGTGCGCCGGCATCTTCTGCGTCACGATCGCCACCGCGCCGCGGTTCACGGCCTCGTCGATGAACGACGCGCCGTCCGCGCGCAGACCCGGCAGCGCAAAGAAGAGGTTGCCCGGCACCACGCGGCGGCTGTCGAGCACGAGCCCGGAGATCGGGCGGTCGAGGCTGCCTTTGACGGCCACGATTTCGGCTTCACCGAAATAGTCGGAGAGTTTGGGAGCCATTTTGAAAACGCGGTTGCGGATTTGAGTCTCCTCACGCGTGCGGCCGCGCGGGCTGGCCTGCGGCGCGAAGGCGTGAATCAACGGATAGTTTTGTGAAAGATAGCCGATCACCGGCGGAGTCCCCCCATGGCAAGGTTGCTGGTGCCCGCCTCGGAATAGACGGGCCTGATATCAAGATACTGGATAAGCTGTTCACCAAGCCGCTTGAAGGAAGGCGCCGCGACCGTCCCGCCGGACGCGTACGGGCCTTTCAACGGGTTAGCGTCGTCCACAATGACGGAGATCGCAACCTGCGGCTGGCTGGCCGGAAAAAACCCGACGAACGAAGCGACGTGGTGCTGGCTGGAGTAGACGCCGTCGATCAGCTTCTGCGTCGAGCCGGTCTTGCCCGCGACTTCGAAATTCGGAATCGCGGCCTGCCGGCCCGTGCCCTCGATCACGACGCCTTGCAGCAGCCGGCGCATCGTTCGCGCGGTTTGCGTCGAGATCGCGCGGTGTTTCACGACCGGGCCGTAACGATAAACCACTTCGCCGGAGGCATCGCGGATCTCCCTGATGATTTGCGGCCGCAGCAGTTCGCCGCCGCTCGCGATCACGCCCATCGCCATGTGCATCTGCAGCGCCGTCGCGTCGACGGAGTGGCCCATCGGCATGCGGGTGATGGTGAGCCCGTCCCAGTTCGGCGATTTCGGCGAGGTCAACACGCCGTTCTCCTCGGCGCCGACGGGGAATCCCGTGCGTTCGCCGAAGCCGAAGGCGTGCGCGTAGTCGTAGAAGCGCTGCCGGCCAAGCTGGATCGCGAGCTGCGCGGCGCCGCGATTGCTCGATTTCGAGGCGATCTGAGCCACGGACAATGGCTCGGTGAAACGGTGATCCTCGCCCGGCAGGCTGCGCATCTTGCCGAGATCGTCCATCACGCTCGTGATGCTGCAGTCGAACCGGGTCTCGGGCGTGACCACGCCCTCGTTCAACGCGCCGGACAGCGCCACGATCTTGAACGTCGAGCCCGGCTCGTAGATGTCGGCGACAGCGACGTTGCGCATCACACGCTGCTGGCTTTTGGGAATCTTGCTGTAGGTGTTGAGATCGAAGGTCGGGTAGTTGGCCATCGCCCAGATGAACCCGGTGTTCGGATCGCTGATGATGATCGTGGCCTTCTGCGGATTGAGGGTCGCGGCGATGTTCGCCAGTTCCTCCTCGGCCATGTGCTGCACCGCGGTATCGATCGAGAGCACCACGGAGTAGCCGTCGGACGGCGCCACCTCGCGCGTGCGGAACTGCGCGACTTCGCGGCCCTTGCCGTCGCGCTCACCTTCCCGCCAGCCATCACGACCGCGCAGGTAGAAGTCCGCGTAGCGTTCCACGCCATCCGCGGCTTCACCGGCCTTGTTCACGTAACCGATGAGGTGCGCCGCCAGACTGTTGTGCGGATAAGTGCGGCGATAGACGCGGTTGCCATAAACCCCGCGGATATTCAGCTGCCGGATCAGCGTGTAGGTCCCTTCGCTGACGTTCTCACTCAGCTTGGCCCAGCGAATCGGCCGTTCGCCGTTCGCGTCCACCGCATCGTTCGCCTGCGACTCGGCAACGAAATCGGGTTCCTCCGCCTCCTCCTCGGTTTTCCCGGCCAGGGCGCTGAGGAACGGATTTGCCTCGGCCGCTTCGCCTTTCGCGGTCACCGGCCGCGTTTTGGTGCGAAACACCCGTTCGAGGTCGCGCAGCGGCAGACCGATCAACTCCGCCAGCTGCGGCCACTTTTTCTCGTCCTCGGGCCGCAGCGATTGCGGATCGACACCGAGGATGATCATCGACCGGCTCGTGGCCAGGATGCTCTCGCGCCGATCCAACGCGCGCTCCTGCAGGTTGCCGCGGGCGGTCGCGCGCGAGGAAACGATGTCGCCGCGGCGCGCCGGCTCGGCGATGATCTGGCGACGCGCCTTCTCGACGACGCGCACCAACTCCTCGCGATCGATCACGTGCAGGAAAACCAGCCGCACGCCGAGCGCGCAGAAACCGCCGACAATCGCCACCGCGAGCAGGACGAGGCGGTAACTGGAGGCGAAGCCCTTCGACATGGCGGTCAGCGCTGCAGCGCCAGCGGGAAGGAGACCGTTGCCGGACGATCACCGAAGAGGCCGCGGTTGCGTTTGGCGGCAAGATTGAGGACCGGATCCTGCGTCACATGGACAATCTGGTTTTGGCTGGGCGGAACGAGGCCGAGCCGCCATTCGACGTTGCGTCGCAGCAACACGTCGGGATCGCGCTCGCTTTCCGCCGCCGCGGTCGTCTCGGCCAGGTGCCGCTCGACTTCGGTGATGCGCGCCGCCAGCTGGCGCGTGGAGTTGGCCGTCACCGAGATTTGATGCCGCATCCAGACCGTGCCCAAGCCGATCGAGCCGCTGAAGCCGATCATCACGAGCGTATACACCATGAGCTGGTTGACGAAGCCGTGGGTTGAAAACGTGTTCATCTGCCGGGGTCGGATGGGGGCGGGAAGATCAGAGTCGGCGCAGCGCGCGGAGCTTGGCCGAGCGGCTGCGGGGGTTGGCGGCGAGTTCGTCGTCGGCGGGCGTGACGGGCCGACGGGTCAACGGATCGGCGAGCTTCACGCGCAGATCCTGCGGCGTAGCATCAGCGGCGCTTTCGGGTTGGCCGCACATCCGGCGGAAGAATTGCTTGGCCGGACGATCCTCGAGCGAATGGAAACTGATGACGCACAGCACGCCGCCGGGCGCGAGTTTGGCGAACGCCGCCGGCAGTGCGCGCTCGATCGCGCCGATCTCGTCGTTCACCGCGATCCGAACGCCTTGAAACGCGCGCGTCGCCGGATGGATCTTCGCCGCATGCCGGTCGCACGCGGGAATCGCCGCCGCAATCAACTCAGCGAGCGAAGCCGTCCGCGCCAGCGCGCCCGTGCCCCGCGCGTCGCGAATCGCTCGCACGATCCGCCGCCAGTGTTGTTCCTCTCCAAAATCGCGTATCGCTCGGACCAGCATTTCCTCCGTGGCGGTCTCGAGCCACTGGCTTGCCGGCACCCCACTCCGCGGATCCATGCGCATGTCCGCCGGCGCGTCGTGCCGGAACGAGAAGCCGCGCTCCGTCTCGTCGAGTTGAAACGACGAGACGCCGAAATCAAACAGCACGCCGTCGAAACCTTCGTGCGGAAGCTCCGCGAGCCGGCCGAAGTCGCGATCGATAAATTCAAACCGCTCGCCGAACGTCTCGCGCAATGCAGCCGCGCGGGGCTGCGCTGCCGGATCGCGATCGAGCGCCACGACGCGAACCTCCGCCGCCGCTTCCAGCAGCGCGCGGGTGTGTCCACCGCCGCCGAAGGTGCAATCCAGGTAGCGTCCGCGGGCGCGCGGGGCGAGAAAACCCAGCACTTCGCGGAGCAGGACAGGCTGGTGACCCGGCGTCATGGTCGCGAGCGGAGTTTCAGCAAGCGCCGCGCTCATCGGGCTGGTTCCTCGAACTGGAAGGTTGGCGGACGGCACGCAGCACGAGGCCGTCGCGCACCCGCGCGATCGGCGTCGCGTCGGTCACAACGCCTGGAGTCTCGCGCGCGGCGTTCGCGGCGCGCCGAGCGGCGGCTTTGGCGGTTTGCCGGCGGGAGCGCTTGAGGACGGAGCGAGCGTGGTGCGACATGCTCAAACCCCCAGGCGGCGCATGAGGTCGCCGAAGTTCTCGCCCGCGGTGCGCGCCTCGACTTTCTCCCAGCGCGCCGGAGCGTAGATGTTAAACTTGGTCAGCGAGCCCACGAGCACGGCATCGCGCTCGATCCCCGCGTGGGACAGCAACGCGTCTTCGAGACCGATGCGACCGGCCTTGTCGAAGGAGAACGACTGCGTCTGCGCAAAAAACCGCGCGGCGAAATCCTGACCGCCGCCGTCGCTCAACGCGATTTGCGCGATTTTCGCGTGGAGTTTCTCCACCTCAGCCGGCGGCAACACCGCGATGTAGCCGTCCGGATGCGGCGTCGCGAGAAACATGTCGCCTTCCCCGTGCGCAGTGCGCCACGCCGACGGAATCGTGAGCCGAAACTTGTCGTCGAGGGTGTGCCTGAAAAGGCCCGTGTAGAAAGCTTTGCCGGGTTGCGCCATGGGTGGGGAACCGCCAAGTGCCCCAAAGTGCCCCATTTCAACCCAATTCAACCCACCAACGTCAAGCAAAGACGGGGCGGAATCCGCGATTTGTTATTCACAATCCGGCGGTTCAGGGATCAGCCGACTCCCGAATCGGAGGGCCCGAGGCTAAATTCCACCCCCGCCGCGCTGTCGCCCCGCGTGACGCGGCGAGCCGTCAGCTGCCGTTGCGCCGCGAGGGAAGACTCCTCGCCCGCGGTAGCGTCACTCGATCGCCGTGGGAATCGGCGCAGGCACGTCGGGAGTGCGCGTGCGGAGCATCCGGTCGACTAACTCGGAGGTGGCGTCGTCAACGTCCAGCACGCCAGGCACGTCGAGCTCGCCCGGCTCTCGCGCTCCGTCCGCACGGTAGATATAACCTTCGATCGCGCACAGCGCACCGGTTTCGTCCAGCACACCCACGCCCCGGTCCACGACTTCCACGCAACCGCCGTACGCGGTCTGCAGCCGATACCCGCAGGTGAACCGCCGGCCCCGCGCCGCCGCATTAAAGATGATGCCGTCCACCCGAGCCCGGTCAGCCGGATGAATCAGGGCCCCGTAGGTAAGACTCTGGTTTTCGATGAAACGATGGGGATCGTAACCCGTGAGATCGCGGCAACGATCGCTCACAAATTCCATCGTGCGCTGCGCGTCCGGCCGGCTCCGGTAAACAAAGCCCGGCAGGTTCGCCAGCAACCGCGCCAGAGCCGCCATCACGGCTCCAGCCGGGGCTTCTCCGCTGAAGGGATTCTGGAACGATCTCGTGTTCATGATGCTGCTTCCTCCCTCGCGCGCTGGAATGCCGCCGCCGCTCGTCCGGACCCGCGAGCGTCGCGCGAACCGGCGCTGTAATGCTGGCACCAGGAACGTTCGTGATGGAGCCGCTGCGTGGCGTCGTGACGGTGACACCAGACCCACTCGGCATAGGGCGAGCGCAACCGCTCCGCATGCCGGCATTCCGGACCGCAACGCATCGCCGCGCCGCCGCGACGACCTGGAGATGGAATCGAAATCATCACACCTGTCCTTTCACCAGCGCCCCGTGCCCGAGGCGGCCAGTCTCACCGAAGCGGACGCGCTCGGATATTTCATCTCTCGATCGTCCCGCGCCGTCGCCTGAAGGTTCCGTCGCAGCCTCCAATCGGTGCCGGTCCTCAGACGAGAGCGTCAAGCCGGTCGCCCCGATCAGCTCGCGCAGTTGTAGCACATCGCGCGCGCTGATTAGCACAGCGTCGACGCGCGGCTGACCCAGGACCCAGGCCAGCGCGATCTGCGCCGGCGAACCGCAGTGGGCCGTTGCGACCGCGGACAGGGTTGACCAACCGCGACCAGCCGCTTGCGCCGCCGCCGGATCATCGTAGGTGCGACAGCGGAACGAGCCGATCCGCGGCGGCGGCGTCGAGACCAGATAGCCGCCGGCGAGCGGCGAACGCGCGATGAAGCCGAGCCCGTGCTCGCGGCACAGCGGCGCGGCGTCCATTTCGTAGCGCGCACGATAGACGAGCGAGTAGTCGAGTTGCACGCCATCGAGTGCGGTCGGCCGCGCGCCGCAGGCTTGCGCCAGATGCTCGACCGGGAAATGCGCTGCCACCACGTGACGTACCACGCCGCGCCGGACGAGCGCGTCCAAGCAGGCCATGCTCTCTTCCAGCGGCAACAGATCACTCGTCCACTCGACGAGCAGAAGGTCGAGATGGGCGAGGCCCATCCGGCGCAGCGAATCATGCACGCAGTCCAGCATCGCCTGCTGATACGCTTTCACTCCGCCCACGACCGGCTTCGCCACCGCGATCCGCGTGCCGATGATCAGCTCGCTCCGCGGCACGCTCCGCGCTCTCATCCAGCGACCCAGGAACTCCTCGGGCCAGCCGAGCAGCCCGTCGCCGAGGCTCGCGCCGGGGCACTGTCCGCTGGTCTGAATCAGGTTGCCGCCCGCCGCGCGAAACGCGTCCAGGATCGCAAAGCTTTCCTGCTGGTTCGCGTAACGCGCGAAGGTCGACGTGCCGAGACAAAGTTCGGAAACAGTGAGGGAGGTTTCTCCGAATTGGGAAGTTCGCATGGGGATCAGCTCAGGCCGGCGGCGCCGGCTAGGGTTTGAAGATGAAGTTTTGAAACTGCCAGGGATCCGATCGGTCGACCGTGCTGGCGGGACCGTCGGTGAAATATTCGCGGTGCCGGCTGAGCGGCGTCCAATCGGACCGAACCGACACGAACTGCCCCAGATACGGGCGGGCGGTATCGAGAATCTCGCGATGCGGGAGGTCCTCGGGCAGCCGGAGGCCCGCGCGGGGATTGCGCAGCGCCCACAACGTACCCGCGAGCACGCCGCTCGCGACCTGCAACGCCGTCGCATTGCAGCCGGGCACTTTCTTCCGGGCCTCGTCGATCGAGAGAATGCTCCCGATCCACCAGGCGCCGAATGGGTGCCCCATGATCAATGCGCCCACGACGTCCGTCCCCGCCACGATCTCGTCGGTCGGAATCCGCGTCTTGGGGTGCAGCTCGTAGTTGCGGGCGCGCAGCTCGTGCAATGAGACGAGGCTGTCCGCACAGGGCATGTACGAGTAGTTGACTGTCGGCCGATAAACCGGCCGGCCGTTCTTGTACACCGTCAGCGCGTGCGACAATCCGAACGATTCGCCGTGCGCCATCAGCATTCCGACGATCTCCTGGTTCGGCACCCACGAGCGCACCCAGGTGTTGAGGCCCATGTGCGGCAGGATGATCTGATTGCGTGGTCCGACTTCCGGCTGCAGCGCCGCGGGCGGCAGCTGCTTTTCGTGCGTCCCCCAGCCGAGCTCCGAAGGCGAGATGGATTCCTCCCACATCGCGTCGGGGCTCCATGTCGACACGAACTCGTCCGGCGACTTCGCCACGTTCGAGCGCTGGGTGTCCCACTCGCTGCAGTGAATCGTTTTGACGCCGAGCGTGCGGGCCAACTCGGCGAAATTCCCCGCCTGGCTCGCCTGCCGCAATCGTCGCACGATCGGGCCGGGAACTTTCTTTTCCTCGACCACGGCCGCCGCGATGTCGAGCAGCCCGGCTTTGACGAACGGCGAGATCAATCCGGGATTCGCCCCCTGATCGACGAGCGCCGTCGTCGCACCGCGCCACGCTTCGCGCAACGGCAGCAGTTTCGCGTAACGGGCGTAGAGCGACTTCTCGAATGGCGTCTTGCGCTGCATCTCCTCACCGGGATCCCACGACTCGAGCGAGGCGTTGACGTAGACGACCTCGTTCTCGTGCGCCCAGCGCGCGATGTCGAAGAAGTCGATGCTCCAGGCCAGATCGAC
Organism: Opitutus terrae PB90-1; assembly: GCF_000019965.1. Classification (GTDB taxonomy): domain Bacteria; phylum Verrucomicrobiota; class Verrucomicrobiia; order Opitutales; family Opitutaceae; genus Opitutus; species Opitutus terrae. The sequence goes on along the minus strand of NC_010571.1, from coordinate 3,364,289 downwards.
GATCAGATCGCCGCGGCCGGCATGCGATGACAACAGCCGCGCCAAGCTGAACGGGGTGACCCGTTCATGGATAAACTTCAGGCCTTTCGCGATCCACGGCTGGAGCGCGGCTTCCCGATTCGCGAAGTCGATGACGACGATACGAGCCGGCGCGACGCGCAGATGCTTGATCAAGAGCGGAAGCAGCGCGCGCGCGACGACGCCAAAACCAATGAGGACAATGCGATTCTTGAATTCCATGGCTGGAGGGATGGGTTCGTGGGGGCAAGCCGCAGGGCGCGATCGCCCTGCGGCGGGGTCTACGAGGCGCTGGGTAGCGCCAACGGCAGCGTCAGTCCGACCGGCGTGGCCGGTTCGGCGGGCGGACTCACCCGGCCGATGCGGAGTCGCCGGGTTCCGCCCGGCGTGGACCACGCCACCTCCGCGCCCTGCAGGCAGCCGATGACCGCCGTTCCGATCGGGGCGAGCACCGAGAGCTTGCGCGCGTCGACGTTGGCCTGCTCGGGCAGCACCAGCGTGTAGGTTTCGATCTCGCCGGATTCAAGATCCTCGATTTCGACGGTCGAGCCGAGCCGGATCGCGGTCGGCGGCAGCGCGGTCGCGTCGACCACGACGCCGCGGCTCAATTCGCTCCGGAGCTGGCTCGGCGTACCGGGCCGGCTGGTGGCCGTGGCCAGGAGGCTGAGCTTGGTGTAATCTTCGATGGAGAAGTAGAGGGGACTGGTATTCATGCTTTTGTTATGTTTGGGTTTCGAGAGGGAGGTTAGTGGTTGGAGGGTCGATGGAGGGGTTGAGCGGCTCACCCGGGGACGGCCGCCGCGGGCGTCGCGAGCTCCCGGGCGGTTGGCCCGGCGACGGTTTCCGCCACGCGGCAGCCCATCACGCCGCGGGCATGCATTTGTTCCGTATCGATCAGGATGTGGTTCGGAACCAGCGCATCGGCGGTATGCCCAGGATTCAGATACAGCGTCCCGCCGGAGCGGGCGCACCAATGCGTCGGATCGTGGACGTGGCCCGAGCAGACGATCTGCGGAGCGAAACGCGCAACGCGCGCGGCGAGTTCCGGGTCGCCGCCGTCGCGGCCACCGATCCGCCGGCCGGTCAGCACGCCGATGGGTGGAGCGTGCACGACCCAGACGTCGGCTTCGCCGCCCTTCGGCCGCGTGGCGCAGCCGATGCTGAGGAAGCGGAGCCCGCCGATCGTACCGGCCTGGCCATCAATCCAGCGCGTGGGACCGGCCAGATCGCGCAGCCACAATGCCGGCCGCCAGCGCTCGAGGGCGCTGTCCCATTCCAGATCGTGATTCCCGCTGCACACGCACATCGGCGTGCCGATGCTCTGCGCCCAATCGCTGACCCAGGCGGCCTGCCGGGCTGCCGGCGTTGCGTTTGCCAGATCAAGCAAGTCGCCGGAAAGTACCAGCACGTCGTGCGCCGGCGCGCGGTCCGATAGCCAGTCATACCAGCGCTGGTTGAAGTGAAGATCGGTGACGTGAAGGATGATCATGACGAAGGGAGTGGACGAAGGAGTGGAAAGTGGAAGGAGTGGGAGGATTCGCGCTCGCGGCTTCGCCCGGGCGGCGCAATGGGATCGAGGTTCGTCGAGAACGGGCGCCGACAGCGGCGGTGCGCCGGGGGCCGAGATCGGCTGCAGGCCAGCGCCGGGCAGCTCTTCGCTGCCCGCACTCGGCCGCGAGCCGCGGCTCAGCGTAGCTGAGTCACTGGGCTCCCGCGCGGACTCGCGGGCGGGCTATCCGGGACAGTCGTGAATGACCGACCGCTTGGCCCGTGCCGCTCCGTCCCCGACGTGCCGCCCGCCGCGGGCGCGGCACGCACAGGACGAAAAGCTGAAGACGTAAATGCGTCTGAGCATGGCGACAGAGGGGCGTGCGCCGGCGCGCTAGGCGGTCTGCAATTCGGCGCGGCCGGGCCCAAATTGCGGTTCGAGCGCCGCTGGTTCGGCCAGAGCGGCATCCGCGGCGAGAGCCTCCGGGCCAGGCTCGTGCGCCACGGCCGTGCCGACGCGGCGAACCAGGATGCGCCGGGAACGGTCCATCTCCGCCCACCAGACTTCGTTGCCCACGCAGCAGCCGATCACCGCGGCACCAAAACGAGAGAGCACCGGGATTCCGTGCGCCGTCGTCGCCTCCTCGTCCGGCAGGCACAGGCAGCCGGTGTGGATCACGCCGTTGTCGAGATCCTCATATTCGAAAGCGACGCCCAGCCGGATCGCTTCCGGCCAGTCGGCCGAGAGCGGCAGAATGGCCGCGCGGTCCAGTCCGCGGCGCAACAGTTCGCGCTCGCGTTGACGCGTATCGGTGTAGGGACTGAGCAAAAGGAGCAGGCGCAGCCGGGCGTTGTCCTCAGTGGTGATGTAAATGGTATCCATGGGGGTTGATGGGGTTCGAGGCCGGACAGGCGGGTGCCGGGTGGATGCCGACCGCGTCGTGGCGGTCTGGACGATCAGGGGAAAGACGGGGTAAACCGACGGTTGCGCCCAGGCGCAGCGCACGCGTTAGCGTGACGTATTCGAAAAACCGGGATCCGGAGCTGGCTCTATCGCGGACAAGGCCCGCGTCGCTTCAGCTCAGGCCCGGGTTAGCCAAGGAAGATCCACGCGACTCCCGTCCGTACCGCGTGGAGCGGTCGGATGCAGCAAGCAAATTGGAGGGTGCGGCGGATCATGGATCTTTAGATCCGTGTCTTTCGCACCGATGTCAAATTTTTTCTGCAAAAAAACTTGACAGAACAAAATCGTCACGCATTGGTCCCCGCGGCTGCTGAACCCAATGAAGTTTTTCCCCACAGCCTCCCGACAATTACTCCATGTAGTTGTCATCTTCCCGGCCTTGCCGGCGCGGTGAGTCAGACGAGCTAGGGATGTAGATCCGGCTCGCCGCTCACCAGCGCCGGCGCGCCGCGGATACGGTTTCCGCACCAGCGGACGAGCCCTTCGGGCGCCGTCGACGCTGTTGGTCACCTACCCTCCTGACGGGCTTTGGTCCGTCATGTCCCAACCCTTAGCTCGTGACTTACTATGAAGCAACGCTCCTTCGGTTGCACCGGCGCCCAGCTGCCCGAGTTCTGCCTCGGCACCATGAACTTCGGCTGGCGTATTGGTGAATCCACTTCACTCGCCGTCCTCGACGCCTACCATGCCGCGGGCGGCAACTTCATCCAGGCGCTCGCGCCCAATCCCGGCGTCGACGACGGTCCCGCCTCGGTCGCCGCCTCCGAAGCCGTGGTCGGCCGCTGGTGGCGCGCGCGCGGTCACGCGCGCTCGGCGCTGGTTCTGGCCACGCGCATCAGCCTGCGCGAAGCGCGGGACCTCACCGAGGAGGACCTCGCGAAGCAGCTGCAGCGTAGCATCGACGACTCGCTCGCGCGCTTCCAGACGGACTATCTGGATTTGCTCGTCTGCGAGTGGGCCGGGCCACAGCGGATCGCGCCTGCGATTCGCGCCGTGCTGGACCAGTCGGTGCGCACGGGCCGCCTGCGCTACCTCGCGTTCGCCGAACTTCCGGCGTGGCGGCTCGTCAACGAAATCCACGCTGGCTATCGCGCCAACCACTGCCGGATCGACGCCCTCCAGGCCGACTATTCGCTGCTCGCCCGAGCCCGCGTCGAAACCGAACTCGGCGGGGCGTGCGAGACGTACCGGCTGGGGCTGATCGCCCGCTCCCCGCTGGCCGGAGGCCTGCTGGCGAAGCGCGAGGGCAGTTCGCTCGCGTTGGGCACGTCCCGGCTCCGTTGGCTCGTCGAGCGTTACGGGTTCGACTGCGGCGCAAAGGTCGTGCGGACGGTGAACCAGCTCGCCCACGAACACGACCGCACGCCCGCGCAAATCGCGCTGGCGTGGGTGCTCCACCACCCGCACGTCACCTCGGCGCTGATTGGCGCCAATTCGGTTGCGCTGCTGCGCGAAATCGTCGCTGCGGGCGAGTTGTCGCTCAGCGCCTCGGACCTCGAACGGCTCGATCGCGCCTCCACCGTGCAGCGCACGCATCTGCCACTGCGCGACGCAACCGTCGACCCGAGCTCCACCTCCCCCACCGCGACGACGGAAGTCGCTCGCGAAAACGAACTCCTGACCGTCTAGCCCCCTAACGAAAGGCCCCCAAAAAATGAAACACACCACAGCTCGTGAACTCGAGACCAAGCTCGTTATCCGCGGCATCCGCCTGTGGCTCACCGATGCGTTGAGATCCACCATCGAAACCAAGGCCGAGCGGCTCTTCCGCCATGAACCGCGCATCATTCGCGTGCGTGTCGACCTGGACCGCGAGCACCGCAACGGCGTTGCTTTGTTCGTCGCCAAGGGACGGATCGAACTGCACGGGCCGGATCTGCTGGCGTCCGTGGTCTCGAACGACGCCTACAAATCCATCGACTGGCTGATCGACCGCCTCGACCGGATGCTCCGCCGACGGGCCACGGTTCGGATGCGGCAGCGCGCCATGGATGATATCCGCGCGTATCGCGATCGCACGACGGTGTCGCCGCGCCTGGTCGCTTCCTGAGACGCCGCGGGAGATGCGGCGCCGCCGCCCGTCGTCCGACCGCCCGTGCCTCCAGTACCAACCTCCAACCTCCTTCTGCCATGGAAACACTTGCCATCACTCATCACCGTCACGGCGATCGCACCCGCGTTCTCGTCGTGAACCAATTCGAAACCGCCGCCGCGCGCACCCGACGGCGCCGTAGCCGCCCCGCGCGCGCCTCCTGGTCCGGCGCCGTCGTGATCGGCTGCAGCACGGCCAGTGACGTCCAGTGGCAGGCCTCGGTCTCCGACCGCGGTATCAGCGTCCGCCGGCCGGAACCGGCCGGGGACGTCTGCCGCCATCCCGCCATCGTCCACGCGGAGGACCTCGCATGAGCACGACGCCGGTTCCCAATGCGCGCGCGCACACCGCGCGCCCCGCGAAGAAAAACGACTACTCCTTCCCGCGTGCGGCCAAGCCCGCCGCGCAGATTCCGCCGTTCGTGCTCCTCACGAACGACAATGTCGAATCCGTGCACCGCGAACTGCGACTGCAGGGCGAGGCGCTCTGGTACACGCATCACGGCTATCGCGGTCTGTTCGGCGGCATCTGGCGGACCGGGCGAACGTTTTTCACGCCGAAACTGGGCGTCTGCCTGGGCCCCGAAGTGTTCTATCCCGTCGGGGCCAACGATCGCGAAGCCCTCGGCGCGTTCGGTCACTCCCGCGCGAGCGTGCTCGCGCGGGAAGCGCGGGTGGCCCGGGCCGCACGCGAATTCGTGCAACCGATCGCCCGCGAACTGCGCGGCGACGCTTTCCTCGAGCTCGCGGATCGCCACGCCGACCGTCACGTGCTGCATGTCTTTCTGCCCATCTCGGCGGTTCAGGAGCGATTCACTCCTCGCGAGTGGTTCCTGTTCTGGCGACAGCAGAACGCCCAGTTTCACATCGAGTATGCGAAGCTGCATTGCCGTGAACTGATCGTGGGCTCGTGCGCCTGAGCGTCGGCCTCGGGGACCGCGCGGACTCACCTCGGCGCGGCCCCTCGGCACGCGCACGTGAGTTCGAGCCAGCGCTGATCGCGTCGTCTCGCGACGCGCCAGAGTACACCTTTCACAAATTCGATATTCCGCGAAACCTTGAACGAGTCTCGGAGCAGCGGACTGCCCTCCTACGACGTGTTCATCACGAAAAACGCGCCCCATGGTCGAGCGACGTCCGCTCTGATCTCATCACCCCGGGGCCCTCGCGCCGCGGCCTGTAGCAACGATGTTCAATCACCTTCCCCTTTCAGTCGCCTTTGGCGCGCTGCTTCGCGCGGCCTGCCCTGGCGCACGCCGGTCGTACTCCTCCCCCGATCTTCGCGATTCGTTTCGGTCGCGGGCGGGTGCATGAAGGACGCGCCGACCGGTCGACAACCGCACTGATCCGGCCACCGCCCCGGCGGGGCCTTTTATCCAAACCGCGTCCGCGGCTCGCGGGCGTCTCGCTTCTCTTGGGTCGACGAAACCGCCCCACCTTGGAAACAAAATGAATCAAGCTCCCAAATCTGTTCTCAGTAATAATAATCTTCGTCGCATGCATGGCTGGGCCTCCGGTGTGTATCCTGCCAACTGGCGCGACCGCTGCGCCGTGGTCACGGAATACCTGAACCAACTGGACGACGACACGGCCGCCGATCTGATCAAGAAGGGCTGGCCGGAAGCATTCCTGGCCGCCGAACGCGACTGGCCGGAAGCCTTCGCGATCTGGAAAACCGAGTTGGTGGAAAGCTAGCTAGCCGCGACAAGGTCGCTCCGCCGCAGGCGGACGGAAATTTCGGACTCAGATTCACTCCTGTTCATGAAATTTCCGGGCTAACGCTCGACGTCCTGCCCCGTCTTTCGGGGCAGGACCTTTTGCGCGTCGCCCCCGCTAAAGAGCTGGTCGAAGAGCGCTTCAGCGAGGAGGAACTGCGGGTGCCGTGCCGCGACTGGTTTTCCGCGGACCGCCCCTCTGCCTCCACTCCCGCGCGCATCGCGGCGAAATCACTTGCCTCCGCGCGAATTGAGCTAGCTTTACGCTGCCGCCGATCCGGATCGAGTCAGCCGATGCCCCCCGGTCGGAGGCGCGCCAGTGAATTCGCACCCCTGGAGGACGGTATGCCTTCAGCGATTTCCACCCCGCGCGAAACACGGGACGCCGGCGGTCTGCAGTCGCGCGGCGCGACGGCGAACGAAGTCCGAGATCAGCTCGGCCCGCCGTGCCGTCGGCGAAGAAAGGAGATGTGCACGATGAAAACCATCCAGGAAACTCAGCGATATCGCGATCGCACCGAGGCCGGACAGCTGCTCGCGCCTCATGTGCGCGAACGTTTGGGGACGGAATCCGCCGTCGTGCTCGCGCTCGTGCGCGGCGGCGTGCCGGTCGCGTGCGAGTTGGCGCGACAGCTCGATGCGCCGCTCGACGTAGTCATCGTCCGCAAACTCGGCGCGCCGAGTCTGCCGGGCCGGGCACTGGGCGCGATCGCGTCCGACGGAGCCGAGGTTCTCGACGAACCGCTCATCGACCAGATGGGGCTCTCGCGCTTTCATGTCGCTGCCGTCGCCGACCGCGCGCTCGCTGAACTGCGACGCTGCGAGGAGCTTTATCAACTGGCGGAGCCGTTGGACCTGCGCGGGCGAACGGTCGTACTGGCCGATGACGGGCTGGCGACCGGGGCCACGATGCGTGCGGCCATTCACGCGGTGCGTGCACGGGGCGCCCGCCGGCTGCTCGTCGCCGTGCCCGCCGGAGATGCGCAATCCTGCGAACGCATCGCGCACGAGGTGGACGCAGTGATCTGTCCCTTCCGCCCCGATCCGTTCTATTCGGTTTCGCTCTGGTACGAGGACTATCGCCCGCTGACCGATGACGAAGTTCGCAGTCAGCTCGCGGCCGCCACGGCAATCGGGACCGCGATGGAGCGACACACGCGGATGTAGCGCCGCCGGCGCTCGGGAGGAGACAGATCGCGCCGTTCGTCCCGACGATACGACCGCTCGTCGATCCGTGCTGGAGGGCGGGCGGGAGAGTCGGTGTTGTGCGGCGTGTTTGTCTTTTTCCGTCGGGTGCTTACATCCCTCCGTTCTCAATCCATCCCAACATCCATGCCCTCCACCCTGGTTCGTTCCCTCGCCTCACTCCTCCTGCTCCTCGTAGCCGTCACGGGTCTCCGCGCGCAAGACGCCCAACCGCCCAAGATTGATTTCCCCGCTCCAAGTCCGGCGGCGACGCTGAAACAGCGCGTCGGCCTGACCGACATCGAGGTCAACTACTCCCGTCCGGGCGTGAAGGACCGCCAGATCTTCGGCGGGCTCGTGCCTTACAATCAAGTGTGGCGCACGGGTGCCAATGCCGCCACGAAGATCAAGTTCAGCACGGCGGTAAAGCTGAACGGCACGCCGGTCGCCGCCGGCACCTACGAACTCTTCTCCATTCCGAATCCCAACGAGTGGACGATCATCGTCCACAAGGACTCGTCCGACTGGGGTGCCTATCGTTATGACCCGAAAAACGACGTCGTTCGCTTCGCCGCGAAGACAATCGCGCTGCCAAACCTGATCGAGACCTTTGCCATTGGCGTATCCGATATCCGCGACGAGAGCGCGATCCTTTACCTCGCCTGGGAAAAGACCCGCGTGCCGATCAAGGTCGAGGTGGATGTCACCAGCGTGGTGCTCCCGCAGATCGAAGCGGTCATGGCGTCGAGCGCGGAGAAGAAGCCGTATTTCCAAGCGGCGATGTTCTACCTCGACCGCGACCACGATCTCGCCAAAGCCGCCGAATGGATGGATGCCGCGGCCACCGCGCAGCCCGACGGCTTCTATATCTACTACCATCGAGCGCGCCTGCTCGCCAAACTGGGCAAAAAGGACGAGGCCATCGCCAGTGCGCAAAAATCCATCGAGATCGCACAAAAGGTCGGCGGACCGGCCAAGGACGAGTATCTCCGGCTCAACGAAGCGCTGCTGAACAAGCTGAAGTTGCAGTTCTAGTCCCCGCGGACTGAGAAAACTTGCAGGGCGGGTCACCACGGCCCGCCCTCTTTGCAGACGCAGGCTGGATTGACGCACCCGTGGTGAAACTCTTCCGGCCTTGGTTCGTCTGCCGAACCACACTCCCTTCCGATTCGCGATGATTCCCCTCCTGGCGTCCGTGCCGCGTAGTTTCCATACCTTCAGTTGGCGCAGGACCGCCGGCGTCGCAGGGCTCCTAGCGCTGGCGTCGCTTCCGCGGCTGTGCGCCACGGAGCCGGTGACCGCGTCGACGCTGCTGCAGGAGCTGCGTTCGTTCCGCGAACTCCGCAGCGTGCTGTACGTCGCGGCCCACCCGGACGACGAGAACAACCGGCTGCTCCCCTACCTCGCGCGCGGCCGCGCGCTCCGCACCGGCTATCTCTCGCTCACCCGCGGCGACGGCGGCCAAAACCTGATCGGCAGCGAACTGGGCGAACAACTCGGCGTCATCCGCACCCACGAACTGATCGCCGCGCGGCGGGTCGATGGCGGCGAGCAATATTTCTCCCGCGCGCGCGATTTCGGGTTCTCCAAGGATTCCGCCGACACGCTGCAACGTTGGGACCGCCAGCAGGTCGTCGCCGACATCGTGCACGTCATCCGCGAATTTCGGCCGGATATCGTGGTGACACGTTTCTCCCCCGTTCCGGGCGGCACGCACGGCCACCACACCGCGTCGGCCATCCTCGCGCTCGAGGCGTTCAAGCTCGCCGGCGATCCCAATGCCTTTCACGACGAACTCGGCGGCCTGCCGCCGTGGCAGCCCAAACGCATGCTCTGGAACAGCTGGACTCCGCCCGGCTCAACGGCGCCCACCGCCGCGAACACGCTCCAGCTCGACTGCGGCGGCTATGATCCGTTGCTCGGCGAATCCTTCGGCGAGATCGGCGCGCGCGGTCGCTCAATGCACAAGAGCCAGGGCGAAGGTCGCACCGGCACGCGCGGTCCGGCGCCGGAAAACTTCACGCTGCTCGCCGGCGAGCCCGCCACGCACGACATCCTCGACGGCGTGGACGGGACGTGGGCCCGCATACCGGGCGGCGCGGCCCTCGCACCTTTGATCGACGAGTTGATCGCGCATTTCGATCCCTACGAACCGGCGAAAAGCGTGCCCGCGATTCTCGACATCCGGCGGCAGCTCGCCGACCTCGCGTCGGATCCGCTCGTCGAGCTTAAGCGTGCACAGCTCGATCATATTCTCCAAACCTGCCTCGGGCTGTTTGTGGAAACCGTCGTGGCCGACGCACAGGTCGTGCCCGGCGAGGAGCTCAAGCTGCGGCACACGGCCGTGCTACGGTCGAGTGTCCCTGTGCAATGGCTCGGCGTCCGTTATCCCTCGCTCGGCAGCGACGCGTCCGGCGAGTCAATCGCCCTCGGCGAAAACCAGCCGATCAACCGCAGCGGCGCGCCCACGCTCCCTGCGGACACGCCCGTGAGCCAGCCCTACTGGCTGCGTGCGCCTGGCCCGGAAGGCATGTTTGTGGTCGAAGACCACGCCTTGATTGGCCGGGCGGAAAATCCGCCGGTGTTTCCCATCGAGCATCGCTTTACGGTCGGTGGACAGACTTTGGTGATCTCCGACGAGCCCGTGCAGGTCATCAACGATCCCGTCCGTGGCGAGATTCGTCGGCGGCTGGATGTGATTCCGCCGGTCTCGCTCGGCTGGCCGCAATCGCTCGAACTCTTCTCGCCCGGTACGACCAAATCCGTCCTCGTCGAAATCACCGCCGCGCGACCGAACGCGAGCGGCACGCTGGAGCTGTCCGCACCCGACGGCTGGCGCGCGACGCCCGCAAGCCAGTCCTTCTCGATCGCGCGGGCCGGCGATCAGGCGCGGTTTACGTTTGAAGTGACCGCCCCAGATCATGCGGCGACCGGATTTTTGCGCGCGGCGGCAACGGTCGCGGGGAAGCGTTACGATCACGCCCGCATAGAAATTCGCTACGACCACATTCCGGCGCAGCTGCTGCAGCCGCCAGCCGAGCTCAAGGCCGTGAGCCTCGAACTCGCCACGCGCGGCCACCAGATCGGCTATTTGCCCGGCGCCGGCGATCTCGTGGGCGAAAGCCTCAGCCGGATGGGCTATGCGGTCACGACGTTGTCCAACGGTGCCCTCGCGCCGGAGAACCTGCGCCGCTTTGATGCGATCGTGATCGGCGTGCGCGCGTTCAACACCCGGAGCGACCTAGACAGCCGCATGCCCGCGCTCTTCGACTACGTTGAGCAGGGCGGCACGTTGATCGTGCAATACAACACCGCCTACGGCCTGCAAAGCACGCGCTTCGCGCCCTACGCGCTCGAGCTATCGCGTGACCGTGTGACCGACGCCAAGGCCGCGGTGACGCTGCTCGAGCCGGAGCATCCGGTCTTCGCCACCCCCAATCGCATCACGCCCGCCGACTTCGCCGGCTGGGTACAGGAGCGCGCGCGGTTTGTCCCGCGCTCGTGGGGCCCGGAGTTCACGCCGCTTGTCTCGATGAGCGATCCGGGCGAGCCGCCACTGCGCGGCACGTTGCTGGTGGCGCGGCACGGCCGGGGCCATGTCGTCTACAGCAGTTTGTCCTGGTTCCGCGAACTGCCCGCCGGCGTGCCGGGCGCGTATCGGTTGTTCGCCAATCTCGTCTCGCTCGGGAAATAACTTTCTCATCTGCTGCTACGCCGGCGTGACTTCGGTCGCTCCGCGCGCGTCTTGCGCTTCCTGTAATGTCCGCCTCCCACCTTCCGCCACTACCACCCGATGAACCGCCCGGCGTGCCGGGCTTTCGCACGTGGCGGGGGGTATATGCCTTCGTGCTCGGCTGCTTCGTGCTGGTGGTCGTGCTGCTCACGGTGTTCTCGCACGTCTACGGATGAACACGCTGGATTGGCTCATCCTGCTCGGGACCATGCTCGGCATCGCCGCTTACGGCGCATGGCACACCCGGCACACGGACAACCTCAACACCTACCTGAAGGGCAACGCGTCCACGGGCTGGGGTACGATCGGGCTGTCCGTCATGGCTACGCAGGCGAGCGCGATTACGTTTTTGTCCATCCCCGGGCAGGGATTCGAAAGCGGAATCGGTTTCGTCCAAAACTATTTCGGGCTGCCGCTCGCGCTGATCATCGTGTGCGCCGTCTTTCTCCCGCTCTACCGGCGGCTCGATGTCTACACCGCCTACGAATTTCTCGGCCATCGCTTCGATCGGAAAACGCGGCTGCTCGGCGCCGGACTGTTCCTGATGCAGCGCGGACTCGCGGCCGGCGTGACGATCTACGCGCCGGCAATCATCCTCTCGACCGTCCTTGGCTGGCGGTTGGATCTCACGATCATCTGCACCGGCCTGCTCGTCATCGTCTACACCGTGACCGGCGGCAGCGTCGCGGTCAGCCTCACGCAAAAATGGCAGATGCTCGTGATCTTTGGCGGCATGATCACCGCGTTTATCGTGCTCCTGACGAAGCTCCCCGCGGGGCTCGGGTTCCACGGCGCAGCTGAGGTTGCCGGCGCGATGGGCAAGCTGCAGGCGGTCGATTTTTCACTCGATCCGGATCGCCGCTACACGCTCTGGAGCGGACTGCTCGGTGGGTTGTTTCTGTCGCTCTCCTACTTCGGCACCGATCAATCCCAGGTGCAGCGCTACATCGGCGGGGCGCGGATGCGCGAGGGCCGGCTCGGGCTGATGTTCAACGCCGTGCTCAAGATCCCGATGCAGTTCTTCATCCTGCTGCTCGGCGCACTGGTGTTCGTGTTCTATCAGTTCCAGCCGGCGCCGGTGTTCTACAACCGCGTCGAGTGGCAGCGGCACGCGGCCGGTCCGAATGGCGCGGTGTTTCGTTCGCTCGAGGAGCGGCATGCGACGCTGCACGCGGAAAAACACGGCGCGTTGCAAGCGTGGCTCGCCGCCAAGGACACGGGGGACTCCGCAGCCGTCGAAACCGCGCACGCCAAACTGCTCGCGGCTGATGCGGCGACCAACGTGGTGCGCGCCGAGGCAAAGACGGCGCTGCTCGCCGTCGATCCGCGCGCGCACACCAAGGATTCGGATTACGTTTTCATCGGTTTCATCCTGGCCGAACTCCCGCACGGTGCGATCGGGCTCCTCATCGCCGTGATGATCGCCGCGGCGCTCGGCTCGAAGGCCGGCGAGCTCAATGCGCTCGGCACGACGAGCACGATCGATTTCTGGCGCGTATTCCGACCGCTCGCCGCGCACGATGAACGGCGCAATGTGCGCGTCGCGAAATGGTTCACCGCGTTCTGGGGCCTGTTCGCGATCAGCTTCGCGCTTTTCGCCAGCTTCGCCGAGAACCTCATCGAGGCGATCAACATTCTCGGCTCGATCTTCTACGGCGTCGTGCTCGGGATTTTTCTCGTGGCTTTCTTCCTGAAGCGGGTCGGGGGCACGGCGGTGTTCTGGGCGGCGGTGGCGGCGCAGACCCTCGTGTTCATCCTCTACGCGTCGCTCACGATTTCCTATCTCTGGTATAACCTCATTGGCTGTGCGGCCTGCATGCTCTTCAGTCTGCTGCTGCACGCCGTGCTGCATCGAAAGGGTCTGGAAGAATGAGCGACCGGTCTCCCGTCATTTGCTTCGGCCAGCAACCGTGCGGCTTTTTCCCGCGGCGGTTCCTCTACGCGAAAATCGTCACCGCCTGGCGGCTGCAGCAGGAGATCGGCGGCGAGATCGTGTATTTCTGTCACGACAGCGATCACGATCCGCGCGAGACGCAGACGATCCTGCGGCATCGCAAGACCGGCGAACCACTCGCGATGAACTTCGCGTTCGCGAACAAGCTGCAGCGCAAATTCACGCCGCTGCACCTCAAGCGCATCCCGGACGGCTGGCGCGAGACCACCGCGCGCCAGCTGGGCGCGTTCGTCGGCACCGAGCTGATCGAGGCGTTCAAGACCAACCCGGCGGCGAACGTCGCGGACTTCTGCCTCGAGATGTATCGTCGGATGGGACTGCTCGAGGGCGTGCGCGTCGTGCGTTCGAGCGATCCTGCGGTTCGCCTCGCCGCCTGCGACGTGAACGAGTTCTTCGTCGACGTGCCACACCAGGGCGAAACCGTGCGGGCGCGGTGGCTCGACGGCGCGCTCCAGCTGCACGAGGGCGGCAACGCCTATATCACCTTGCCGCCGGCGGCCTTCACGAAGGCGCAGATCTCGCCCACGCGCGATTCGCGGCTCCGCTGGATGCAATCGGTGCTGCAGTGCACACATTACATTGCCGGCGCCGGCGAACAGGCCTATCTCAATCCGGCCGAGGCGCCCGATATCACCTTTGTCCCTCGCGAAACCATCGATCGTTCCGATGAAGCCTACACCGCCTGACCGCGCCGCGCCACGCGCGGAACCCGCCGCCGCCGTGCTCGCCTTCGGTGCGCATCCCGACGACATCGAATTCGGCTGCGGCGGCGTGGTCGCGAGCGAGACCCGTGCCGGCCGACGGGCGCATTTCGTCATCACCTCGCTGGGCGAAGCCGGCACCAACGGCACGCCGGCGCAGCGGAAGCGCGAGGCCCGCGCGGCGGCCGCGCAGCTCGGCGCCACGGTCGAGTTCATCACGCTCGACGGCGACGCGCATCTCGAGGTGAAGGCCGTGCACGCGATCAAGCTCGCGGCGATCGTGCGCCGGCTGCGACCGCGCGTGGTGCTCGCCCCCAGCCTCGTGCCCAACCAGCACCCGGATCACTGGCGGCTCGGACAACTCGTGCGCGACGCCACGCGGCTGGCTCGCTACGGCGGGCTGGCCGAACTGCGGCGGCTCGCCCCGCACGCGATCGAACATCTCTTCTGGTATGCCGTCACGGCCGAGGCCGAGCCGCGCGATCTCTCGCCCGTCCTGATCGACGTTTCGGAGCCGGCGGTGATCAACGCGTGGCGCGCGGCCATGGAAGTGCACGCATCGCAGATGAAAACGCGGAACTACGTCGAGTTTCAGCTGACCCGAGCCCGGTTGCACGGGCTGCGCGCGGGCGTCGAGCAGGCGATTCCCCTCTGGCCCAACGATCCACCGGTACTGCGTTCGCTCGCCGCCCTCGATCGCGCCGCCCGCACCTTCTGAACTGTCCCCTGCCCCCTGCCCACGGTCATGTCGTCGCCACGCCCACTCCGGATCGGAATCACCTGCTACCCCTCGGTGGGCGGCAGCGGGATTCTCGCGTCGGCGTTGGGCGAGCAGCTCGCGCGGTGCGGCCACGAGGTGCATTTCATCAGTTACGAGCGGCCGTTCCGGATCAAGCTCGACGGACCCAATCTGTTTTTCCACCCGGTCGTCATCAGCGACTACGATCTCTTCAAACACCGCGACTACACGCTGCCGCTCTCGGTGAAGATGGCGGAGGTCAGCCGCGACCACGCGCTCGACATCCTGCACGTGCACTACGCCGTACCGCATGCGACGGCGGCGATCCTCGCGCTCGAGATGCTGCCGGAAAACCGCCGGCCCAAGCTGATCACGACGCTGCACGGGACGGACACGACGCTGCTGGGGCGCGATCCCGGCTACGGCCCGGCGGTGCGGCACGCACTCGCGCGGTCCGACGCCGTCACCGCGGTGTCCCGATTCCTCGAGGAGGAAACCCATCGCGTGCTCGGCCCTGGCTGTCCGATCGAGGTGATCCACAATTTCTTCACGCCCCGGCCGGTGGCGCGGCCGCGCGAGGTGGTGCGGAAGGAACTCGGCGTCGCTCCGCACGAGACGCTCCTGCTCCACCTTTCGAATTTGCGGCCGATCAAGCGCATCGACCGGCTGCTCGAGAGCGTGGCCTTGATTCGCGCGCGCGAATCCTTCCGCCTGCTCATCCTGGCCGGCGGGGATTTCAGCCCCTTCGCGGCGGATGTGCGGCGGCTCGGGCTGGCCGATCGGGTGATCGTGCGGCACCACGTCTTCGAGATCGAAGATTATCTCAACGCCGCGGATCTCGGGCTGTTCACGTCGGATTCCGAAAGCTTCTGTCTGAGCATCCTCGAGGCAATGGCGTTCGGCCGGCCGAGTGTTTCCACCGCCGTCGGTGGCATTCCCGAGGTCGTGGACGACGGTCGCAACGGACTGCTCGTGCCGTCCGCGGAGCCCGCTGACCTCGCGCGCGCCGTGGAGTCGTTGATCGCCGATCCGGCCCGGCGAGCGCAACTCGGCGCCGCCGCGCGCGAGAAAGCGCAAACCGTGTTTTCGACCGAGCGGATCGTTGCGCGCTATGAGAGTTTTTATCGTCAGGTGCTCGAACGCGACACTTCGGGCGACGCCGTCACGCGCTCGCAAGAGCTATTCGTGCGTTCCGCGGGCTGATCTCCCGGCCGCACGCCGCGCCTCGCGCTGATCGGGCCCCTCAAGAACGGGCCAACCCGACCGATCTACGTTGCGTGGTAAAGTGCACACACGACCCCGCGACGTTGCCTCCGCGCCTCGCGCCCTTCAGCCGCGCTGCAGTTGGCGGGCGGCAAGCCGTCGGCCACGTGAAAACCAACGGCAGCAGCGGCGGCCGGAAGGATGTGGCTGAGAACAATCGTGCTCTGCGCGGCAGTTGAGGCCATAGACTGGATCACATCCTTTCGCATGAACCGACGAATCCACTGCTGGCCACTTGCGTTCGCCCTTGGCCTGCTGCTGTCGCCCAGCGCCCACGCGCTCGACCCGGCAAAATCCGTCTACCAGTTCAACGTCCAGAACTGGACCCGACATGACGGGCTGCAGGGCAACAAGGTCAATGCGATCACCCAAACGAGCGACGGCTATATCTGGATCGGCACGCAGAACGGCCTGCTGCGGTTTGACGGATCCGAGTTCACGGCCCTGCCTGCAAAGCTGCCGGAGGCGAACAGCCAGGAGATCGTCAGCATGGCGGCCGCGGCCAACGGCGGATTATGGTTCGCCCTCAACGCGGGCGGATTCGGTCATTGGGATGGCCGGGATCTTTCGCGGATCAGTGACCAGCGTTGGAACGATGCCAACACGAACGGCCACACTCTCCTCGGAGCCCGCGACGGGACCGTGTGGACGGGGACGGACCGGTCGATCGGTCGCTGGATGCCGGAGCAGCCGGCCAGTTCGATCTTCGACGAGTCCATCACGCGCGTCGTATGTCTGCACGAGGATGCGCAAAACCGCATTTGGATTGGAACGCAGGAGACGGGAGTTTTTTCCTGGTCGGACGGTCGATTCACGCGGTTTCGGGACGCCGAACTGACCAAGCACGTGATCAAGGGTCTTGCCACCGCGCCCAATGGCGAGCTCTGGGTAGCGCTCGAACACGAGCTGCGGCGCTACGACGCAAATGGTGAGCCGATGGCGCTGCCGGCTTTCTCACATCCGATCACCGCGCTGCTGGTTGATCGCCATGGTATCACCTGGATTGGCAGCGCCTCGGGCCTTGTTCGCTATCAGGATGGGCAGTTCAGCACCCTGAAGAAAATCGACGGGCTCGCTAACGAATACGTCACCGCTTTGTTCGAGGATCGGGAGGGCAGTCTGTGGGTCGGAACGCAGAGCGGATTGAGCCAGGTGTCCGATCTGAAGTTTCCGATCTTTTCGGAGAAAGAAGGGCTGCACCACGGTGGCAGTCTCACGGTCACAGCCGCGGCCGCGGGCGGGATCTGGATCACCACGACCCACGGATTTGCGCATTTCGACGGCCGGAGATTCACCAATTACACCGACCCGGCCCTTTTATCCAACCCCTACGTCAAACTTGGCCTGGAAGCCCGCAACGGTGACTTCTACTGGGTCGACGGCGACAAGAGTATAAGTGTGCTTTCCGGCGGTCGCCTCGCCGCGCGTTATTCGAGCAGCGAGTGGACCGAAGCGCTCACCGAAGACGACGAGGGCGTGCTGGCCGGGGTCGGGCCGAATCTGATGCGACTCAAAAATGGTCGCTTGGAGCCTTACTCCTTCAAAGGCGACCGTAGACCGGAGTTCCAGTGGTTCGACAATCTCGCCACCGCGCGCGATGGCGCCATCTGGGTGGCCTGCTACAACGGGCTGTTCCGGGTGAAGAACGGCGAGTTCCGCCAATGGTCCACGGTGGACGGACTTTCGGGCAATCGCGTCCATTTCGTCTTCGAGGACGGCGACGGCTGCATCTGGGCGGGCCTGTCCACGGGGATGGCCCGGATCCGCGGCAATGATCTCCGCAACATCACCGAGGCGAACGGGCTGTTCGACAACCGCACCTACGCGATCGTCCCCGATGATACCGGCTATTTCTGGGTGAATTCCGGCCGCGGCATCTACCGGGTGAGTCGCCAGGCCCTTCACGATTTCGCCGACGGGCGCAGCAGTCGGATTCAGTGCGAGCCGTTTGACGGTGAGGAATCGGTGAAATTCACGGATCGCGTCGATCAGGAATACTCCGGCTGCCGCAGCGCCGATGGCCGGATATGGTTCCCGAATCCGTGGGGCGTGGTGATGATCGATCCCGCGGACTACGTCGTGAATCGCGTGCCCCCGCCGGTGCATATCCAGCGCGTCGAGGTGAACGGCACCGCCGTCGCCCAAGTCCGTGACCAGCCAATCGAGATTGCCGCCCCGCGAGTGGAGTTCTTTTTCACTGCGCTCAGCTACATTTCACCACGACGCGTGCAGTTGCGCTACCAGCTCGAAGGGTTCGATCCGGGCTGGATCGAGGCCGGCGCCCGGCGCTCAGCGCAATACAGCCTGAAACCCGGTCGCTACGTGTTCCGCGTGCAGGCCGCCAACGCCGACGGCGTGTGGAACCACACCGGCGATACGCTGGCGTTGACGCTGCCCCCCCCTTTCTACGCCACGCCGTGGTTCTACAGTCTCTGCGGGTTGAGCATCGCCGGTGGGCTGTTCGCCGGCTTCCGCTGGAAGGTCCGGCACATCCGCGCCGCCGAGCACCGGTTGCGGGAGGAGAATGACCGGCTCGAGGCGCGCATCGCCGGTCGCACCCGCGAGCTCGCGCGCTCCGTCGCTCTGCTGCACGCCACGCTGGAGTCCGTCACCGACGGCATCCTGGCGGTGGACCGCGCAGGCAAGATCGTCTCGTTCAACACGAAGTTTGCGGACCTGTGGCGGGTGCCCGCGACCGAGCTGCAGGGGACCGACGTCTCCCACCTGCGCCGGCAGGTGGCGCACCTGGTCAAGGATCCCGCCGCGTTCCTGAAACGCGCCGAGGAGCTGCAACGCCATCCAGAGACGCCCGCGTTCGACGTGATTGAATTCAGCGATGGCCGGCTGCTCGAACGCTACGTTTCGCCACAGCTGGTCGAGGGGCGTTGCGTGGGATTCGTCGTCAATTGGCGCGACATCACGGCGCGCAAGCGGGCCGAGGCGGCGATCGCCGAAGCCAGCCGGATTCTCGAATCGCTGCTCAAGCACACGCTCGACTTCGTTTACTTCAAGGACCGCGAGTCGCGCTTCGTGCGGTACAGCGATACGATGCTGCGGCTCTTCGGCCTCACCGCGCCGGACGCGCTCAAGGGCCGGACCGATTTCGATTGTTTCCCGGCGGAGCATGCGCGTGCGGCCTTCGCGGACGAACAGGAGATCATGCGCACGGGGCAGCCCATGATCGACCGGCTCGAGCAATTCACGCTGCCGGACGGACGCACCGCCTGGGCGCTGGCGACGAAGATGCCCTGGCGCGACGACCGGGGCCAGATTATCGGCACGTTCGGCGTGTCCCGCGACATCACCGCCATCAAGCTCGCCGAGGCCGAGCTGGCCTACGAGCGCGACCTGCTGCGCGGGTTGATGAACAGCTCGCCCGACAAGATCTACTTCAAGGACCTCCGCTCGCGTTTCCTCCGCGCCAGCCGCGCCCAGGCCGAAAGTTGCCGGGCGAAATCCGAGGACGAGATGCTGGGCAAAACCGACTTCGACTATTTCACGCCGGAACACGCGCAACCGGCGTTCGACGATGAGCAGCGCATTATCCAGACGGGCCAGCCGGTGATCGGCAAGGTGGAGAAAGAAACGTGGCACGATGGTCGCGTGACCTGGGCGCTCACCAGCAAGATGCCGCTGCGCAACAACGTCGGCGAGATCATCGGCACCGTCGGCATTTCCAAGGACATCACCGAGCTCAAGGAAGCGGAGGCGAAGCTGGAGCAGTTGCACAAACAGCTGCTGGAAACCTCGCGCGAAGCCGGCATGGCCGAGGTCGCCACCAGCGTGCTGCACAACGTCGGCAACGTGCTCAACAGTGTCAACGTCTCCACCGCGCTCGTCATCGGCAAGACGCGCGACTCGAAGGTCGGCAATCTCGCGCGCATCACCGAACTGTTCCGCGCCCACGCCGGCGATCTCGCCTCCTTCCTCACCCAGGATCCGAAGGGCCAGAAGCTCCCCGCCTATCTGGAATTGCTGAGTGAACAGCTCGCGGCCGAACAGGCCGCCATCGCCACGGAGCTCGAGCATCTCCGGAAGAACGTCGAGCACATCAAGGACATCGTTTCGATGCAGCAGAGCTACGCGAAGGTCTGCGGCGTCAGCGAGAAGGTCGAACTCGTCGAGATCGTCGAGGACGCGCTGCGCATCAACTCCGGCGCGCTCAGCCGGCACGAGGTTCAGGTCGTTCGCGACTATGCCGCGCGCCCCGTCCTGATTCTCGAGCGGCACAAGGTGATGCAGATTCTCGTGAACCTGATCCGCAACGCCAAGTACGCCTGCGACGATTCCGGCCGGCCGGACAAGCAGCTGACGCTGCGGATCGAACAGGCGGCCGGCCGCGTGAAGATCATCGTCAGCGACAATGGCGTGGGTATTCCCGCGGAGAACCTGACGCGGATTTTCGCCCACGGATTCACCACGCGGAAGGAAGGCCACGGCTTCGGCTTGCACAGCGGCTCACTCGCGGCGCGGGAGCTCGGCGGATCGCTGACGGCGCACAGCGACGGCCGCGGCTGCGGCGCGACGTTCATTCTCGAACTGCCGGACCCCGCTGCTCCCGGCCAATGAACGACGCGGACGCCACTCACGACCTCTCCGCAACTCCACCCCGTGCGGGCGCTTCGGCGGCGCCGGCGACGCGGAATCCGCAGTCACCAGGTGTGCGCCGCCGCGCGGAGCTCGCGCGCCTAATCGCCAAGACGCTCGCGTTCGCGCTGGCGTTCGCCCTTTTCGTGCCCCGCCTGCCGGCTGCCGAGGAGACGCCGCCGACGATCACGACCGGTGCGGAGTTCTGGACACTCACCAGCACGGCCGGCGATCGGGAATATCCGATCCACGCGGAAATCGGCGTCCACTACTACGACTCCGAATGGAACGTGCTCTGGGCCGAATGGGACGGCGCCGGTTGCTATCTGGATACGGGCCGCATTCCCCTGCCGCTGCGTTCCGGCGAGAAGTTCGAAATCATCGGCGTCGCGCGTCCGGGCCGCCAGCAGATCGTGTGGGAACGCACCACCATCAAACCGCTCGGGCCGTTCGCACCCACGCCGAGCGCGATCCCCGATTCGATTTCCGCACCGGCCGATTTCAACCTCCGGCTGGTGACCGCCACGGGGCTCGTCACCGAGCAGGCCGACTCCGACGCGACGCACCAGCGACTCCTCGTCGTCGGCGACAACTGGTCGCTCACCGCCCATGTGCACGTCGACGCGAGCCAGCCGATTCCCCAATGGCGCGGCGCGTATGTGCGGATGCGCGGCGTCTTCGCCGCGAAATTCGACACGGCGCAGAAACAGCCTTTCATCGAGATGTGGATCGTAAGCCCCAGCCACATCGAGCTGCAGTCGTGGCTCGACGACGACTACCGCTTCACGCTGACCCGCACGAACATCGAGGCTCTGGGCCGCGTTCCGCGGGATCAACTGGTCCGGATTGCAGGCACGGTGCGCGCGCAGGAGCCCGGGCAGTCGCTGACCGTGCGGGACGAAACGGGACAGGTGCGGCTGTTCACGCGTCAGCCGAACGTGCTCCCCACCGGCGCCGAGGTGGAGGCGATCGGCTATCCGGACGTCGTCGGCGTGGAACCACGCCTGCTGCGGAGCGTAGTCCGCCCACGTGCCGCGACCGTCAACGAACCGCTGTCTCCTGGCCTGCGGGCGGTGAAGGCGCGACTTCGCATGACCGAGCAGGTTCGCCAGCTGGCACCCGCCGAGGCCGCACGCGGTTATCCCGCCGAACTGCAGGGCGTCGTCACTTGGATCGATCCGTCCGGCAGCTGGTTCTTCCTGCAGGATGCCACCGGCGGCGTGCGGGTGCAGCTGCCGCCGGATTCCTCGATCGAGCGCCCGAAGCTGGCCATGGGCGTGGTCGTCACCGGCGCAACCCAATCGGGCGACTACGCGCCGGTCATTGCGGCGGAGCGATGGACGACCGGGCTCGGGCAGACGTTGCCCACGCCGGAACGGGTGACCTTCGAACAGGCGTTGGCGGGGACCAAGTATGGCGAGTGGATCGAGCTCCGCGGCTATGTGCGATCGGTCGAGGAACCCCGCGACGGGTTGGCGCAGGTCGAGCTCACCACGCCCGGCGGTGAGTTGGTGGCGCATGTGCCGGCACTGCCGCCGGACCACGGGCTGGTGGGTGCGCTGGTCGATCTCCGTGCGGTGTGCGACGTGGTGGTGAACGACCGCCGGCAACTCGTCGGCGCCCGGCTGTGGGTGCCTGGCCAGGAATTCATCGAAGTGCGCGAGCCCGCTCCCGCGGACCTCTTCGCCACTCCGAAACAACCCATTGGCAGCCTGCTGCAGATCGGCTCCGCCGGCCAGCTCCACCGGCGCGTGCAGGTTTCCGGCGTCGTCGCACTGCATCGACCCGGAGTCTTACTTTATCTCGAGGAGGGCGACGACCATCTGCTCGTCCTCAGCCGGCAGCGGGATCCGCTGCAGCCCGGCGATCGCGTCAACGTGGTGGGCTTTCCCGGCCATGAGGGCATGCGGTTGATCATGCGCGATGCGGTTTATCACCGCACCGGCACGGGCCCTGCACCGGCGACCCACGCCGTGGCGCTCACCGAGCTCGACCCGCCGAACCCGGCGCTGGACGGCACCAGCGTGAGCGTGCGCGGCCGGCTGCTGGACCAGGCCGCCACGCCGGAAAACACCAAACTCCAGCTCCAGCGCGGACGCACGCTGTTTGAGGCGGCGTGGAGCGGGCCGAGCGATCGGCCGCTCGAGTTGGGCAGTCTGCTCGAACTCACCGGGGTCTATCGCGTGCTGCTCGACGAATACCGGCAGCCGCACGCCATCCGGCTCGAGTTGCAGTCCCCTGCGGACGTGCAGGTGCTGGAGCGCCCGCCGTGGTGGACAGCCTCGCGCGTGCTGTGGATTGTCGCCCTGCTGTTGGGAATCGTCGCGACCGCGCTGGTTTCGCTCGCGCTCCTCGCCCGCAAAAACTCCCAGCTGCATCGGGCCGAGACCGCGTTGCAGCGCGCGAACAGCGATCTTGAGGCCCGCGTGGCGGCGCGCACGCAGGATCTGCGACTCGAGATCGGCGAGCGCCAGCGGTCCGAGGAAGTCCTCGCCGAGGAGCGCAAGCTGCTCCGCACGCTGATCGACAACCTGCCCGTCTACCTCTACGTCAAGAACGCCCTCGGGAAGTTCGTGGTCAGCAACGCGCCGCATGCGCGGCTGCTCGGCGTGGACGACGGGCTCGCCGTCGTCGGCCGCACCGACTTCGACATTTACCCACGCGAGATCGCCGAACGCTACGCGGAGGACGATCAGCGCGTGTTGCAGACGGGTGAGCCGCTTATCCTGCATGAGGAGCCCAGCAGCATCAACGGTCATCCCTGCTGGCTGGCGACCACGAAGGTGCCGTTGCGCGATCGCCGCGGCCAGATCGTCGGGTTGATCGGCATTTCGCAGGACATCACGGAACGCAAGGAGGTCGAGGCGGAGCGCGAGGAGTTGAACAACCAGCTGCTCACCATCTCGCGCAAGGCAGGCATGGCCGAGGTCGCCACCGGCGTGCTCCACAACGTCGGCAACGTGCTCAACAGCGTGAACGTGTCCGCTTCCATGGCGGCCGACCACGTGCGGCGCTCCAAAGCGGTCAATCTCGCACGCATCGTGGACCTGCTCCAGGAGCACAGCGGCAACCTGAGCGAATTCCTCACCTCTGATGCCCGCGGCCGAAAAATCCCCGCCTATCTCGGCGCGTTGAGCGGCGAACTCGTCACCGAGCAGCAGAAGATCGTCGAGGAACTCGAGCTCGTCCGCCGCAACATCGATCACATCAAGGAAATCGTCACGATGCAGCAGAACTATGCGAGGATCTCGGGCGTGACGGAGGAGATCGATCTCATTCCACTGGTCGAGGACGCGCTCCGGATGAGCCAGAACGCGTTTCAGCGCTACGGGATCGCCGCGGTGCGCGATTTCTGCGCGCGGCCCGTGCTGGTGAGCGATCGGCACCGGCTGATGCAGGTCCTGCTGAACCTGATCAACAACGCCAAGGACGCTTGTCGCGATACCAAGCAGGCCGAGCGCCAAATCACGATCCGGATCACGGAGGACGACGCCCGCATCCGCGTGGCCGTGATCGACAATGGCGTGGGCATCGCGACCGAGAACCGCACGCGGATCTTCAGCCACGGTTTCACCACGAAAAAGGAAGGACACGGCTTCGGCCTGCACAGCTCGGCGCTCGCGGCGAAGGAACTGGGCGGCTCGCTCGAGGCGCACAGCGAGGGTGTCGGGCAAGGCGCCATGTTCACGCTCGAGCTTCCGCTGACGATCGGCTCCACCGCCGCCCGGCAGTCAACGTCCTGATTGGCCTGTCGGCCAACCGATGCGCAGCACGGGCTGTGCGGAAGTTGCGAGCGCCGCTGCAATGAATGCGCAGCGCCATCGCCAAATTTTGCGCATCAACGCGCAACGTGCGCGCAGACCAGTGGCGGGAATCCGGGCAGACTGCCAGGGCCCTCTATGAGATCCTCGCGTCCGTGGTTCCTCGTGCTCGCCCTGACCGTCTTTGCGCCGTTCCTGCTGGCGGCAGAGCCGGAGCCCACCACGGCCGCCCCCGCAGCGGCGGCTGCGGCGGCGGATGAGCCGCCCGTGATCGCCGAAAAAGCCGCGGTCGTCCCGAACAGCGAGTGCCTGGATTGTCACGAGGCGGAGTTCATTTCGCCGAAAAAAGGTGAACCCAAGCGCTGGGTGGGCGTCCGGCCGGAACTCTTTGAGAAATCAGTCCACGGCAAGCTGAACTGCGTCGACTGCCACGCCGACATCACCGACCCGCAGCACCCGTCCAAGCTGGCGCCCGCGCAATGTGCCACCTGCCACCAGGACGCGGTGGCCCAATACGCGACCAGCATTCACGGGATGAGCCACAAGATGGGCTCGTCGGATGCCGCGTCGTGCGCGAGCTGCCACGGCACGCACGAAATGGTGCCGGTGAAGCAGGCGGATTCGCCCGTGTTCAAGCTGAACCTCCCGCAGACCTGCGCGACCTGTCACGACAACCCGAAGCTCACGAAGGAATACCGCATCGGTCAGCAGGAAGCTGCCGGGCACTACCTCGACAGCATCCACGGCCGGGCGCTCACGCAGATGGGCCTGATCGTCGCCCCGTCCTGCAACGACTGCCACGGCACGCACGACATCAAGCGGAGCATCGACAAGGACTCCCACTCCAATCACGCGAACATCGCGCAGACCTGCGGCACCTGCCACGTCGGCATCGAAGCCACCTACAACGCGAGCGTCCACGGGCAGTTGCTCGCCAAGGGCGACAAGCAGGTGGCGGTCTGCACCGACTGTCACACCGCACACGACATCGAGAAACCTTCGACCGCGCACTTCAAGGCCGGGAGCGACCAGAGCTGCGGCAAGTGCCACGAAGACCGGCTCACGCATTACCGCGACACCTATCACGGCAAGGCGATGGCGCTCGGTCAGCCCAACGTCGCGCCCGATGTGGCGGCGTGCTACGACTGCCATGGCCACCACGATGTCTTCCCGGTCAGCGATCCGCGCTCCCGACTCTCGAAGGAGAAGATCGTGGGCACATGTCAGCAGTGCCACACCGGCGCGAACGCGAAGTTCGCCGAATACCAACCGCACGCCAATCCGCTCGACGCGAAAAACTATGGCGCGCTGAACAAGGTGTTCCTCTTCATGACGACGCTGCTGATCGGCGTGTTCGCCTTCTTCGGCGTCCACACGCTGTTCTGGCTGTTCCGTTCGATCTACCTCTATCTTACGGACTCGAAGACCTTCCGCGAAGCGATCGTCCAGCAGCATGCGGACGACGTGCAGTTCACGCGGTTCACGCCGTTCGAACGCTTCCTGCACCTGATGGTGGTGACGAGCTTCCTGCTGCTCGTGATCACCGGCATGCCGCTCAAGTTCTACTACACGGATTGGGCCAGAATGATCTTCAACGTCATGGGCGGCGCCGCCGTGGCGCGCTCGCTGCACCATTTCGGCGCGATCGTCACCTTCGCCTACTTCGTGCTGCACCTCGGCGAGCTGGTCGCCTCGCTCTGGCGCAAGCGCAAGGGCTTGCGCAATCCGGAGACGGGCCGCTTCGAGTTCCGCCGGCTCATCCAGGCGGTCTTCGGGCCCGACTCGATGGTGCCGTCGATGCAGGACTGGCGTGACTTCGTCGCGCACCAGAAATGGTTCTTCGGCAAAGGCCCGCGACCGCAGTTCGACCGCTGGACCTACTGGGAGCGCTTCGACTACTTCGCGGTGTTCTGGGGCGTCTTCATGATCGGCGTGTCCGGCTTGATCATGTGGTTCCCGAAGGTCTTCACACTCTTCCTGCCGGGTTGGATGATCAACATCGCGCTCGTGATCCACTCCGACGAAGCGCTGCTCGCCGCCGGGTTCATCTTCACCTTCCATTTCTTCAACACGCATTTCCGCATCGAGAAGTTCCCGATGGACACCGTCATCTTCTCGGGCCGCATCTCCAAGACCGAGATGATCCACGAGCGGAAGCGCTGGTACGACCGGCTCCTCTCCGAAGGCCGGCTCGACGACCATCGCGTAAAGGATGATTGGGAAGGTCGAAAGAAGATCGCGAAGAGCTTTGGCTTCCTGTTCTTCGGCACCGGTCTCGTGCTCCTCGTGTTGATCGTCTACGCGATGATCTCGCGGCTCGGCCATTGAGTCCATGGGAGCGCGGACGCCCCTCGTCCGCCTCCGTCGGGCCGGCGTTCACCTGCGGTGAGCTTGTCGAATCCGCCTGCGGTGAGCCTGTCGAAAGCGCCAGCCGGGCGCCCGCTCACCGCGCAGGCTTACAAGGGTAAGCCCATCCACCCATTGCCGCTCAACACGCCCGGCCGACCCGGTCCGAGGCTCGATTCTGACGAGGGGAATCCCTCTTGTGACCCTCTTGTTGCCATGCTGGAACCGACCTGCTCGCGTTTTAGGCTGCGTAGAGCCGGGAAACACCTTTGTCGTCCCCCCACGCCTTCCCGGCTGCCGGTAAACGGCGGCCCTACCGGGAGGCGGGCCAGACGCCAACGGCCGCCCTACCGGGAAACAACCGCCCGAGCCGTCAACCCGCGCTGTGCCGCGCTTCGATCTCCCGGTTGATCCGGTCGATCGTGTCGTCCTCAAGCTCGTAGTTCGAGATGATGTACATCGCGACGCCGAGCAGGATCGCCGGGATGACCACCACGAGCCACAGGATGCCCTGCTGCGCCGCGACCGACTGCTGCGCGCTGTGCGCGTCGAAGTGCGTCAGTGACAGAACCACACCCGGGATGACGCCACCCAGCGCGAAACCGGCTTTGAAGAAGATACCGGTCAGCGCGTTGACCACGCCGGAGATGCGTTTGCCCGTCTTCCATTCGCCGAAGGAGATCACTTCCGGCACCAGCGCCCACATGTAGCCGGTCGCCACGATCACGCCGGTCGATTTCACAAATTGTGCGAGATAGACCAGCCACAGCTGGCTCTTCAGTGCCGGCACTGTCGAGGTGACATACAGCATGGCCATTCCGACGATGGCGATCGTCAGAAAGACGTAGAACATCCGTTTCTTGCCGATCGCGCGTTTGATGGCCGGCACCAGCGGCATGAAGATGAAGGCGGGGATGGAGCTCAGCGCGTTGAAGACCGGCAGCGCCTGCGCGTTGCCGATGTTGTACTGCATGTAGTACGCGGAGGCGGAATTGCCGACCGCCATCATGGCGAAGGCCGTGATGAAGAAAAACGCCAGCACCCGCAGCGGCCGGTTGCGGACAAACTCGGTGAACAGGTCCGAATACTTCACCGCGTCGACCTTCGCGGAATCCATCACCACCCGCTCTCGCGTCTGGGTGAAGCAATAGATCAGGAGCCCGAATCCGACGACCGCGTAAACCGACATCACCGCAAACCACACCGGCGCGGCCGCGGGCTGCGACCAGTCGTGGTTGGGAGCGAAGTGCTGGATCGTCGCCGGCACGCCAAACTGCACCGCCAACCCGCCCAGGTTCGCCATGAACATGCGCGTCGACGTCAGCTTGGTGATCTCATCGGTGTCGCGCGTCAGCGAAGCGTTCAATGCCCCGTAGGGCACGTTGACCAGCGTGTAGCACAGCGAAAGCGTGACGTACGTGACGTAGGCATACCACAGCTGGCCCGAGAAACCGTTCCAGAACGACAGGATCGCCAGCCCGCTCAATGGGATGCCTCCGATGATCAGGTAGGCGCGGTATTTTCCCAGACGCGGATTGCGCTTGTCGACGAACGCGCCGACGAAGGGATCCCAGAGCACGTCGATCACCCGCACCACCAGGAACATGAAGGCCGCGGCGCCCGGGCTGATTCCGAACACATTCGTGTAGAAAAACAGCAGATACGTGGCGACCGTCTGGTAGATCAGGTTCTGCGCGAGATCGCCGGCACCGAAGCCGATGCGAGTGAGGCGCGAGAGCTTGTAGAAGCCCTTCAGGTCCGTGGGTGCTTGCGGTGAAGTTGCGGCCGGCTGGAGATCCATGCCCCGCGAGCCTCACCGCCGCACACCCGCGCGTCGATTTCGCGGCTGCGCTAACTTGTGGCATGGGCGTCCCGCCCGTGGCTCCGGCTCAATGAGGCCCAGATCGCTCCGGGCTAATCACCCAGGGAGTGGCCGATCATGATTTGATGACCATCGGGAGTCCGAACACCAAACTCGCGCATGCGCCACGGCTTGTCTGATATCGCCGAAAGCAAATCGGCTCCTTTTGCTTGGAGATGGTGGAAATACGGGTCGGCATCTTCAACGCGGAGGCAGGCAAAATAGCTAGTCCGGAAACTTCATGAACAGGAGCGAAGCTCCGTCCGAAATTTCGGTTCGCCTGCGGCGGAGCGACCTTGGCGCGGCTAGCCCCGCCAGAGTCGGCCCGGAGGGGCGGATATTTCATGAATTTCATGAAATATCCGGGCCAGCCCGCGCCCTCGCCTTCAAGTGGCAGCGCATCCTCGTCCGCTGCCTGCCCAGAGCCTGCCGACGGGCTGGCAGGATCATCAGCCGTATGACGAAGCTCGTTACCTCGCCGCGCTCCAACACCGCCATCCCGCCCTTTACCAACTCGCCCGCAACACCCGCCTGCCCAGCGACCAAGCGCCCGCATGAACCTCACTTTTCGGCTTGCTTGGAGACCTCAGATATCTGGTTAGCCTCTTTGTCCGTTGGAAATACGCTTAGGCGCTTGAGGGTCCCGGATGGGATGGCCTCAAACCCAAGGTCAATCCGTTCCGAATGAAGCAGACGACAATCTCATCTTCGTCCCGATCCTCGAAAAAGGCGCGACCTAGCACTGTCTGCAGATCAAAAACGGACGTGGCTCTCGATATTTGATGCCCCTCTATGCGAACAGACGCGAACCGCACGTCTGAACGCTCCGGAAGAGAGGAATCGGGGCCGAGGAAATAGGCCACATAGGCAAGGCGCCCTAGATCGAAGTCGATCTGAAAGCCGGCGCTGGAGTAATGAAGCTCGCAGCAATCCTTCAGAGTCCAGCGGAACCGATCAGGGCGACCGAATACATGGGCACCGGCGATCGTGTCGCCGAAACGCAAGGGACCAACAGCACGTCGCGCAAGATCCAGAATCGGTGTATCAGGGTGGCTGACTGGCCAAGCACGCGTCGGGTCTGGACGCTCGCCCGTCAGCTTGCTGAAGAGTCTTCGAAGCATTGGCCGAACGACCAAAGATCAGCCACGCGGCCCGAGCGAGGATGGAGTTTCGGATGCGGGTGAATCGCCCGAAGACGGACGGCTGCCCGCGTTGCGCTGTGGCGGCTGGTTCGCCGTTCCTGGAGCCTTCGCGAGCCGCCGGCCTAACAGAAGAACAGCAGCAGGCACGACGGCGAGGTTGAGCATGAACGCTCCGCTCACCTCCCGCCCATCAGTAAGCAACCTCTCCGCCGGACCGCGCATAATCGCTCCGTTAAAAACATAACCGGAGAACGGATTCAGCCCTACACGGGAATCCATCCACGACGTACTTTTCAGCAGGCCGATCGACGCGGATGAACCTGCGGTCACGCGCCACGTCATTCGATCGCTTTCGATGACCGGGATCTGAACAGCCATTAGGGCAAAGGTCGTCCAAGTGGCCCACTTCTTCCCGGCGAATACCGCTACGCACAGAATCGCCAGCGTAGCCTGCAATACTCGGACGAAAGCTCGATCGAGTCCGCCCAAGGAGCCGAACAGGATCGGGAGAACTATCGCCTGGATAAGAACGATGGCGGCTACGATGCGATGTCGTTTCATTCTTCGGCGAACGACCAAAGATCAGCCACGCGGGCCGAGCGAGGACGGAGTTTCGGATACAAGTGAATCGCCCGAAGACGGACGGCTGCCCGGAGTTGACCCCGATTGGTCGGGGTTGCGCTGTGGCGTCTGGTTCGGCTTTTTCAAAGCACTGGTATCAAGATAAGGATTGGATCCTTGTGCTTCTCGGCATGCACCGCTGGCTGCACCGACGGAGTCGCCGCCAGATTCGTGGTCAGGTCGAAGATGTGAATCGAAAGCTGCTGGTCGATCACGTCGCCTCGAACCTCGTATTTGTGCCCGGGCTTCGCTTCAAGGCTGAACTCAGCTTCACCTCCGAGTGTGTCGTGAGAGCCTAAGTGTCCTTGGAACAAGCCGCCACCTGCCACGACCGATCGCTGCCCCGGTGATAGCGCGTAAGCTCGAAAATAGCCGGGCGCCTTCACGGCTTCACCGTCGATCTTCGCAACCCAATACATTTGCTTCCTCGGGAAAAGGCCGCTGCCTTTCAGGCTTGTCGAACCTTGGATCGATGCGTTGCCGGCGTCGATGAACGAATTCACGGCCTGCTGATTCACCGAATTGCATCCGCACACGAGCAGGACGGACACACCACACACGAGTAGCTTCATATTTCTGCCGAACGTTCAAGATGAGCCACGGCCGGAGGCCGTTGGCTCGGGCACCTGGTTTGGCTTCTTCTGACCACTCGAAATAACGTCGCCTCTCGTCGGCGAATATTTCTCTTTCTGGACCCCGTCGACCGTGATCGATGGGAAGACCATCCTCAACGCGACCGACCTCGCCATACTTGTCTCAGATTGCACGTGCATGTGCAGATGCGGCTCCGTTGAATTGCCCGAATTGCCACACAATGCGAGGAAATCACCTGCTTTGACCTGCTCCCCGGCCTTTCTCGCAATGGAACCCTGTTTGAAGTGGGCCAGCACTACGACAAATCCGTCAGGGGATTTCAGCATCATATAGTTCCCCATGGCCGATGGTCGGTTCAACTCTCCGGGAATGTTGTCGGGCACACCATCCACCGCCACCTCCACAATCCCATCAATCGGGGAATAGATCGGCTGCGCCCAACAACCATAGCTCTCGTTCTTCTTCGGGTCTCCTTTGCTGGTTTGATTTCCGCTTCCTGTGATAATCTTTCTGATGTCGACAGCCCGATCCTGCGGGGGGCTTCCGATGTGATGATTGTCCTTCGGATCCTCGCCACCCCAGGAAATGAGCCAGTCTCCGTCAAAGGGCGCGCGCGCCAAAGCGACATTCGAGAAGGTAGTCGATCGCGGGGATTGTTGTGCTGAATATGCGACAAACGCAATGCCACCGGCCACGCCGAAAACGGCTCCGAGCCCCAGCCCAAATGCGAAGACAACAGACTTCTTCATACTTTTTGCCGAACGATTCAGATCAGCCACGCGGGCCGAGCGAGGATGGAGTTTCGGATACGGGAGAATCGCCCGAAGATGGGCGGCTGCCAGCGTTGCGCTGTGGCGTCTGGTTGGGCGTTTGGGTCAAGTCGGCAATGAAGGCCTGCAACGAGTCCCATCTACTTTCCGCAACCCCTAAGGCGACCATCTCGTCCGCCGTTAGCGACAGGATTTCACCTCGCGCCTTCCACTGTCTTCCGCCTCTGATCAACGAACTCTGGTGATCAAGCATGGCTCCAAAGATGTCCGAATCGTGATGCTTCTGCTCTGAATACCGCCGGAGCTTCACTGTGAGCTCCTCGCGAACTGCCGAGAATAGAGAATCACTCAGGCAAAGAAAATCGCGAGACACGACGCCGGCGCCGCCTAAAAGTGCCGCTCTATCACTCACGACCCTGTCGCAGCTCGCGACAATGAAGACTGCCGAAGCGACAGCATTCTTCACGTAGGCAACAGTAGTCACCCTCGCACCGGAAAGTGCATCGGCCACCGCGAGAATGTCTGGTAGCGCGCCGCCATCCGAATCAACGAAGACCGCAATCGTGCGCACGCTTGCTGGAACACCTTTGATCTGCGCCACAATCTCCCGACCGCGCTGTTCGGTGACGCTTCCCTTGATGGGAATGGTGAAGATTGAGGATGGGGCTGGATCCTGTGCGCAAAGCATGGATGTGCCGCAGACAAACATAAACAATCGTCGTAGCGTCATCTGAACTCTTGATTTTGCCCAACGTCAAAAGTGAGCCACGCGCGGCAGGAAGGCCACGCCAAACCAGAATGGGCCAGCCTCGCGCGTTGGCTCTGATGACTGGTTCGGCTGCTTTTTACCCACGCCACAATCGCCGACAGACCAGCCAAGATGAAAGTTCGGCGCCAAGATCAACATACGAAGGCTCCAATTATAAGAAATGCCGCGATCGCAAAATAGCAGCTCACGCAGATGGCGAAAATCGGGCGTCCTTCTTCCCTTCTCACTGTGCCGCCACGAATGGAAGGCAATCGACCTGTCTTCAACGCCACAACAGCGGCGATCCCAAAGAAAACCGCCCCAACCAGTGAAAGAGCTGTCTGCCAATTTGCGTGCACGGTTTCTTTCTTTGCCGAACGTCAAAGATGACCCACGGACGGGGCTGGCGCGAGCTCTGCATCAGCAGAGATCGTGACAGCCATGGCCGTTGGGTCTGGCGACTTGTTAGGCCCGATTCTTCGCACGAAAATCACGGATTCCCGATATTACCGCCGCGATTCCAAAGACTGTTGCTCCAGTCCATTCGATCCAACCAGGGACATCGCGTCCCGTGAGATTTGTGAATACCATCACTCCGCCAACACAGATCAAACTGCACCCAATAACCGTTGCCGTCGCCTTGGACATCGGCGTGCCATCTTGCCAACGCACCGCGACCCTCCGCCTTTCTGGCGCCAGTCCAAGACTAAATAGGTACGCCAACCCGACAGTGCCAATGATGATACCGGCGCAAATCCAGAAGAGCGCGGATTCTGCAAGCTTCATTGCTATGGACTGCTTTGCCTAACGATTCAGATCAGCCACACGGGCCGAGCGAGGATGGAGTTTCGGATACAGATGAATCGACCGAGGACGGACGGCTGCCCGCGTTGCGCTGTGTCGACTGGTTCGGCATTTGGCTCACTCAGATTTTACGGTCACTTCCACCTGAATGCGCTCAGGCGGAATCATTCCCTGGTCAATGCGCACGAGAATACCGTCCTTGAAATAGTAGTAAACACCGTGAGACCGATACGCCTTCACAGATCCGGACATGTAAACCAAGTCGCCGATGAGCGTCCGGTGTAGCCATTGCTTTTCCGTCATGCCCAACTTTGGGCCAAACGTGCTTTGGCATCCACACATCACGGCGGCTGCAAGCAGACCCATCAGCAATAGTCTTTTCATTTATCGAAGCTGGTTTCGCCGAACGTTAACGATGAGCCACCGGAGGCGGCGGCACCACTCGTGCGTCAGCACGAGGCGTGACGCTGCCGGAGGTTGGCTCTGGCACCTGGTTCGCCTCTTCTTTGATTGAGATCGGCGTCAGGGACCGGTCCGGCTCCCACCAAAAGGCTCCGCCTTTCTTCAGTGCTGCTATCGCGTTATCGCCCTCGATCAGCATCTCTTGAGTCTTTCCGGAAACGCTGCCGGAGCTCGACGTGCCCTGAAGAGAAAATACCAGGCTGGCATCTCTTACTTCGTAGCGCGGACGAAAGTAGAAGCCCATCGAACCATAGCGCCAGCGAAGCGCATAGTGATCACCAACCTTTACGACAACCGGTGGCTCGGCGAAATACTGATGATCTGCGGAACCGTAGCCGGGACCGAAAAAGAAACCGCAGCCTGAAAGCGCAAGCAAAGTGACGATGACGAGAAGCGGCTTCATCTTTCGGCGAACGTAGGAGATGTGCCGCGCGCGGGCGAGCGGAGAGTCAGCCCTCTCGAAGTGCTGGCGATGGTGAGCGGAGAAGCCGCATGTGAATCACGGGCCACTCCCGCGCGTTGGCACTGGCGGCTGGATCGGCCTTCTCTTCGCAAACGGAATTCCAGCCAATCGGAAGCCCAGCCATCCGCAACCGACGACGAGAATGCCGACACCGACGAGGGCTGCTTTCGCCTGCAGGATCGTCAGACCCGGAATCTTCTGCGTGATATCGTCCAAGTGGAAAGCGCACGCAACCATTGCGACTGCTGCAATCACAACGACGACAAGGCCGGCGCCTGAAATCTCACGACCGCCCGGCAAGTAGACTCGGAAACTCTTCATCTTCTCTTCCGCCGATCGTTTCAGATCAGCCACGCGGGCCGAGCGAGGATGGAGTTTCGGATGCCGATGAATCCGCCGACGACGGACGGCTGCCCGCGTTGCGCTGTAGCGGCTGGATCGGCCTTTTCATGGACTGAATAGTTGCGGTGCGGCTTGGCGCAACTCATCCAGCGTCCGAACAGAAGTAGGGCCTCGGTCGATCGGAATCTCGCCTGACCGGAGCCGTCCCAACAGATCTTCTCTTCTTTCGTCCGTAGGCTCCAAGGTGAAAGGGCCAGGATCGGTGATCGAAAAGAAGAACAGCCACTTCTTCTTCGTCGGAGCGCGGAACACCGGCTTCAGGACGCGGCCGGAGTCGTCGAGAAAAGTATACTCCGCATTTTCGACGTCGATGGCCTCGTAATGCCGATTGGCCTGCGCCACGGATTCCATCGCACACAAGGAGCCGTCATCCTGATAAACGAAGATCATCTTTCTTCCGCCGATCGTAGGAGATAGACACGCGCGGGCGAGCGTGCAGTGAACCCTTCTGAATGACCGGCGATGTTGAGCGGAGAAGGCCCATGCGAATCACGGCCCAGCCCCGCGCGTTGTCTCTGGCGGCTGGATCGGCCTTCTCTTCGCAAACGGAATTCCAGCCAATCGGAAGCCCAGCCATCCGCAACCGACGACGAGAATGCCGACACCGACGAGGGCTGCTTTCGCCTGCAGGATCGTCAGACCCGGAATCTTCTGCGTGATATCGTCCAAGTGGAAAGCGCACGCAACCATTGCGACTGCTGCAATCACAACGACGACAAGGCCGGCGCCTGAAATCTCACGACCGCCCGGCAAGTAGACTCGGAAACTCTTCATCTTCTCTTCCGCCGATCGTTAACGATGAGCCACCGGAGGCGGCGGCGCGACTCGTGCGTCAGCACGAGGCGTGACGCTGCCGGAGGTTGGCTCTAGCATCTGGTTGGGCCTTTTTTCAATCGCCTTCATGATGGCTGATAGGCTGAGCGCCCCTGAAAACAACAGTCCAATACCCGTCTTCCCACTTGGTGTAAACGAAAGTCATCTCCCACTCGTCCTTACCTGCAGGGAAGTGAATGCTCTCTGGCACGATTACTCGCAGGCTTCTGGGAAACTCGGCGACGCCGAGAAACTCGAGGGCAGCGTCCCACCGAGACAATAGGTGCGCTCTTACTTCTTCGACTTGCTCGTGCGTCGGTTCCTCACCGAGCGTCCACCAAAGGTCGATGCAAACACCTCGGAACCGACCGAGGGAGACGGTGGCGATCTTCCCTTGAACCTCCGCATTTCCCCACGGGCTTACTTGGGTTTTGGGCTGGCGCGTGAACAGGTTCATTTCTTGCCCAACGAAAAAGATCAGCCATGGGGTTGGCGGGCGCGACCCGTGCACCAGCACGGGGCGTGACGGCCAACACCATTGGCTGTATCGACTGGTTCGGCAAGACGCGGTTGAGCACCCCGCGAAGTCGGGTGGCCGGGCCGCCTTTGTTGCACGTGCGCACGCGTGGAAACTGCAGAATTTACAGTATCCCCGAGCGAGCTACAATCGGCGCGAGACGCTCGGACGATCAGCTCTAACGCAGGTTGAGCTCGTCGGCCGAGGGGCTCGCGCCGACCTGCACCGCTCCTCCGGCCGGACGGTTCCTTTGTCTTCCTTCTGAATATCACCCTCGACTCGCTTTCGCAAAGGGGGCCAACCGCTCCATCGTCGTTGTGCATTTCGACCGCGTCGTGTTCGTCGCCGAACGACCAAAGATCAGCCACGCGGGCCGAGCGAGGATGGAGGTTCGGATGCAGATGAACCGTCCGAAGACGGACGACTGCCCGCGTTGCGCTGTGGCGGCTGGTTAGGCTTTCTCACGGTTCCATTCCACTTCGGTTCCCGCGATCTCGCCCGGCCCAGTGTCATACCATGCGGAAAAGCCGCGCATTTTGTCCCCTGAACCGAAAACCTCCAGTAGAATAACGCAGAGAGATATCCGCTTTGGCTCCTTCGATGTGATTCGAAGTGTGACCAAGCGATCTCGAACCTCGCCTTGGGCCACCAAGTGAACGAGCCTCGGCTCTTCCCCGTTTCTATTCTTCGACAAGGTTATTTCGCCCGATAGACGGTGCGCACTTTGCCTTATATTTCCAATCAATGTCTGCGTGAGTCCCTCGGGAAGCTCGATCTTATTGGTCCACTTTCCGGAAAGATCCACGCCGCGATATACGAGCTCGAGATACCAGGGGATAATGACCTTTCTGAAGAATACGGCCGCAAAGTAAAGCAATGCTGCCGTGAGAACACCGCTAACGATTCCGAGGGCAAGATTCAGAGTGAGCTGTGACATATACTTCGCCTAACGATTCAGATCAGCCACGCGGGCCGAGCGAGAATGGAGTTTCGGATGCGGGTGAATCGCCCGAAGACGGACGGCTGCCCGCGTTGCGCTGTGGCGACTGGTTCGGCCTTTTCGTTCTCACGACTGGGGTGGCTTCCCGTCCTGCGGGAAAAGCAATCGCTTCTCTACCGAAACGCCGTGCTTCCGCACAAACTCCTGCGCGTAACCCTCGGCTTGCTTTCTTGTGAACTTCTTCTTCCGCCAACCAAACATCATGTAACCATTGTCGCTCTTCTGTTTGAATCCACGAAAGCACGCAAAGAGTAACCAGTGCGTCGGGTGATCATCGACCCCGTAGGTAAACACGGTCGATCGCGGATCAGGCGGCAGCGAGAAATTGTGAATCACGCCCAACTCGACGAGCACCTTCTTTACTTCGGTGTCATCGAAGGAAATCAGCTCTTCATCGGGAAACTTCACGGTCGCCATGGGAGTTTTTGCCGAACGTCAAAAGTGAGCCACGCGCGTGAGCGGACAAGTGGCAACTCCGAAACACCAGCGAGGTGGCGCGGAGAGGCCGCTTCCGAAGAACGGGCCCGTGCAGCGCGTTGGCTCTGATGCCTGGTTCGGCGCCTTCTTCATCTCGGGAATCGCTAGTAACCGCCCGCCCACAATCCAATGAGAAGAAGCCCGCATGCGGTTACCGCAGAGCCACACCAAAACACCAGCCGATCAGCCTTCGCGGCCTCGTCTGCGGATAGCTCCGCTTTCTTGACGCGCTCCATGCAAGCGATCGACATCTTCTTTCTGAGCGACAGGAAAGGCACCCCGAACGCTAGTAGCGCGAGCGCAACGGGAAGGTCGAACAGCTGTAACTTTTCCGATGCGCTCATCTTAGGCCGAACGTTACAGATGAGCCACGGTCGTGGCTGGCGCGACTCGTGCGCAAGCACGAGGCGTGACAGACATGATTGTTGGCTCTTGTAGGTTCACTGGCCGGGCGGCGATTCGGACCGGCTCTTTCGAGATCACGGCGCGTGCCGCGTGAACCCTGATCGACGACCCCAACATCGTTGCCGCGCAATCGAGCGCGCGGACGATGATCGAAACTCCAGCGACTCTTTCTTCTTCTTTTCGCGCGGCGCTGCCGGCCGACTCCTTCGCGTCACGGCGCACCTCGGCATTCCATCCTGAAAGCGAATGATCAGCGGGCCTCATCTGCGTGCGGGAGTATGGCCGACGTTCAAGGTGAGCCACGGCTGCCGGCGGCGCGATCTCCTGCGCCAGCAGGAGGCGTGACGCCGGTAGCCGTTGGCTCTGACGCCTGGTTGGGCCGGGTCGATTCCTGCCCATACTTACGCCGATATTCCAGTCGCATTCTGTCCATGCGAATCACGGCCCAGTCCCGCGCGTTGTCTACCGTTTTGCGCCTTGTGCGCCTTTTGCGGCTATTCCAAATCGACGCTCCAACGACCGCGACGAGGGCGTCGCGGCTCCATCGCGACGGATCGGAATCCGTGGCCATCCGCGTGATTCGCGGGCAGACTGTTTTCCGTGTGATCCGTGTGTTCCGTGGGCAGCTCTCGGTTTGCCCTCGGTTCGGCTCCTGTGAATCCAAGCCAATCTGTTTCCACCCGATCGCGCGCCCCCACCCGTCCGGCCGATCGCGACCCGCGATGCCGCCTACGCGACGACCAGTACTTCCTTTTCGATCATTATTCCCGTCTGCTCTGCGACGCGCGCTTCGATCTCGGCCGCAAACGCCGTGATCTCGCGGCACGTCGCGCCCCGGCCTGCCACCAGCACGAGCGGCTGTTGATGGAAAAGCGCGACGTTGCCTTTGGCATAACCTTTCGCCTTCAGCACTACGTCGAGAATCCACGCGAGCGGAAGTTTCGCGTGGGTTGCGTCCACCGGATACGAGGGCATCTCGGGAAAGCGCGCACGCAGCGACTCC
Organism: Opitutus terrae PB90-1; assembly: GCF_000019965.1. Lineage (GTDB taxonomy): Bacteria > Verrucomicrobiota > Verrucomicrobiia > Opitutales > Opitutaceae > Opitutus > Opitutus terrae. The sequence continues at coordinate 3,325,662 of NC_010571.1, read as the reverse complement.
AGCGTGGCGATCGTCACAACCGGGTTCTTCCAAAACGAGCCCGCCGTGCCGGTTCTCGAAAGATCCGGAAACTTCGCGGTGCGAATCGCAATCACCGCGTCACGTATCTCCGCCAGTGAAGGTGACGCGACGCCTGGTGTGGAGAAACGGGTCGCCAGGTCCTTATAGGCCAGTTCCGGCCGGGGCGTGAGGCTCAGCTTGAAACTCACTCCCATAACGATGAGCTGCTTCGCGTCGCCGTGCTTGAACACGCTGTCGCGGTAGCCGAACAAACACGCGGCATTGGTCAGGGTGCGCTCTGCGGCCGAGAGCGGATCGAAAACGACCACCGACTCGATGACCTCACGCACCTCCCGACCATAGGCGCCGATGTTCTGCACCGGCGCGGCCCCGACCGTTCCAGGGATGAGGGAAAGATTCTCCAGGCCCCAGTAGCCGTGCGCGACACAGTACGCGACGAACCCGTCCCACGCCTCGCCCGCCCCGGCGCGAAGCACAACGCATTCGCCCTGGGGCTTGGCGTGCACCCCCGTGATCTGGACGCGTATCACCACGCCCGGGAATCCGACATCACTGACGAGGAGATTCGAGCCACCACCGAGGATGAACACCGGCAGTGACCGCGCGCCGGCGAAAGCGACCGCTTCGCGCAGATCCGCCACCGTGGCGGCCTCGATGTAATACCGGGCTGGGCCGCCAATGCCCAAAGTGGTGAGCGGAGCGAGCGAGACGTGTTCGCGGATGGTCAAGTGCACCCACCGAGGAAGCCTGCTCGAGCCCCGCTCATCAACCGCCGACTACGGTGACTCCCGGCCCATCTGTTTTGAACCGGAGGAGACCCGAATTCAACCCGCGTTCCGATCTTCCGATCCTTAACCACGGATTACACCGATTTACACGGATCGATCCGTGATATCCGTGAAATCCGGTTTGATGGCTTGGGAACCTACCTCGGCTCGTCCTCGGTTTGCCTCCTGTGAATCCAATCCAGTGTGGGTTGTTTGAAGAGAAGACCGAGTTCGATCCGAGACCCAATCCTCCAATCCTTAACCACAGATAACACGGATGAACACCGATCCATCCGTGCCCATCCGCGTGATCCGTGGCCGGCTTGAGCGACCGTCTACCGTTCTGCGCCTTCTACGTCCTCTCGCGACTATGCCACCCTTTCGTGTCGTTCGTGTGTTTCGTGGTTCTCCCAAGGTCCGTTTCGAAGCGGGCAAGATCCACCTTCGCCAGCGGCTACGGTGGACAAGTTGCCCGCGCTCCCAGGGGCCGGCCTACAACAAATCATGCGACGAGGGCCCCGACCTGGTCAGGGCAAACTGCCCGTGCTCCCGAGGCCCTACGAGCGCGTCGCCAGGCTTCGCCACTTCTCCAGCGGGGTACCGGCGATCAGCATCGCGACGACTTGTGAGACGACGAAGAGCATCAGCCACCAGAAACCGGCGTCCATGAAACCGTAGCTGTGCAGGCCAACGCCGAGCATGTTGACGCCAAACCAGCTCCAGCTCGTCACGATGTTGCCGAAGATCGCGAGGACCATCAGCCCGCGGGCCTTCACCAGCCCGCCCCAACGCGCATGCAGGATCAGGGCATTCCACAGGACGATGATCAGCGCGCCGTTTTCCTTCGGATCCCAACCCCAGAACCGGCCCCACGACTGATCCGCCCAGATGCCGCCGAGCACCGTGCCGACGAAGCTGAACAGCGTCGCGAAACACACGATCCCGTAAACCATCCGCGTCAGTCCGTCGGCGGTGGTGCGATCGAGCGAGCGCGTGAACACGCCGCGGCCGACATAGATCAGCGCAAGCAACCCGGCGAGATACGTGGCCGAGTAGCCCACGGTTACGGTGATCACGTGCGTCGCGAGCCAGAAGTTCGAGTCGAGCACCGCCCGCATCATCTCCAACGTGTCACCGCCGAGCGCCAGATGGTGGGCGATGATCAAGGTGGTGAAACCGATCACGCCCGCCGCTGCACTGCCGATCCCGTTTTTGTAGATTGTTTCGAGCACCAGGCACAACGCCACCGCCGCCCAGCCGACGAACAGCGCCGAGGAATAGAGATTCGTCACCGGCGGCCGGCCCTCGAGCCACATGCGAATTCCGATTCCCGCCGTCGTCACCAGAAACCCAACGAGCACGAGCCAGAAGGCCGAGCGGCCCAGCACCTCCGGCCATTTGAGCCAGGAAAATACCGCGAGCAGAAACGCGAACACGTAGAGCATCGTCGCCGTCATGAACGGCTGCGCCGCATTGAACCGCGCCTCGACGTCGCATTTCCGCATCGTGCCGGGAATCTCGCCGTCGAGCTGCGCCCGATACGAATGGACGAGCGTGTTGAACTCCGCCGGCTGATAGCCGCGCCAGGCGAGCCCGATGCGAACGTAGCGGTCCATCGCCGGATTCAGCCGGCCGGTCGTGAGGCTCTCGCGCAGCGATGCGCCCGCGTTGCGCCAGCCGGCCGGGTCGGATTTGCCGGTCACCGGCGGAATCGGTAGCACGTAGCCATACGTCTCGAGGGTCGCGATGGCTGCGTTCAGTTGGGTCATTGCCCGGGCCTGGGCGGCGTCGTGCGACTGCCCGGCGCGTTGCGCCGCCAGGGCCGCCTGCCGCGCCGGCAGCACGGTCTCGAACGCGGCGAGGGATTGCAGGAACTCGTCGGCGCCGTCGATCACCAGGCTGTTCTGGAGCCGCTGATACAGAATAACGTTGTTGCGCAGCTGCACCACCGCGCGCTGGAACGGCGAGCGGTTCGCGTGCTCGACGTTCTCGGCGAGCTTCGCCTGCCGGTCGAGTTCCCCCAGCCCGCTCAGCAGCTGGTGGAACGAGAAACGCTTGCCGCCGGCGCCCTGGCCGGTCGTCAGGTTCAGCATCGCGAGCACGTCGGGGTGCACGATCTCGAACGTCTGATAACTATGCGCCACGTCCGGCCGGTAGAGCACGTCGAGCAGCCACTCCGCCGGCGCGATCCGACGGCCGTCGGGCGCCGCGACGCGTTGCCGGCCCTGCAGCGTCAACAACGTGGTCCGCGCAACCGTGTCGAGCGGCTTGATCCGGCCATTGACCAAGGTCGGCAACTCGCCGAATCCGACCACGTCGTAGTCGCCCGGATTGCGCGGCGTGCGCCACGCGCCGAACACGGCGAGGACGGCGATCGTGAGGACGAGATAGGGCAGAAATTTCTTCATGGCGTGGCGGCGGCGGGTTGGCGGCGGTGGCGGATGAACCCACCCAGATGCAGTCCAAATTGGAGGAGCAGGCCGAAGGTCATGATGGCGCAGGCAATGTAGGGCAGCTGCCAGCTTGGATTGCGTACCACCTGGAGCACGGACGTGCGGTCGTTGTTGTCGAAACCAGCCTGGTAGAACGTGAGGCCCGCGTAGCGCAGCGGGTTGTTCATATAGATCAACACCTCGCGATCGTCCTGGCCGTCGGGCGTGTTGAGCCGCACGCGACTCGAGAAGTTTTTCGGGATCTCGGTGCCCGCATAGCGGTCGTGGCTGAACTTGAGCAACGTCAGCGAAAACGGCCGGTAGTGGCGCGCGAAACGCAGCGCGATCCGCCAGCTGCGGCCGCCGAACTCGAAGCGCTGCGGCTCGACCAGCAGCACCGAGACGAGCCAGGTGCCGAGCGAACCGTCGGGCCCGATGAGCTCGATGAACGCACTCGGCACGTTCCGCTCATCCTGTTTGTAGGTGATCGGAAGCGGTTTCGCCACCAGCTGCGTGCCGGCGCCCGTGCTCGCCTGGGACGGTTCCGTCGAGGTCGCCGAGCGCATCTCGAGGGAGGAATTCGGGAAAAACGCCTTCACCGCCACGCGAAACGGAAGCTTCGGATGCTGCACCGTCTGCTCATCCGCCAGCACGGGCTCGGGGATGGCCACCACCTCGTCGAAGTCGGGACTCGTCACGTCGGTGATTGCCACCTCGACGCTGCGGAAGCTCTCCGAATAGTTCTTCGTTTCGCCCTCATCGAGCCGCATCTGGTATTCGTCCTGCCACAGCCCGGTGAAGAGTTCACCCAGCAGCAGGAGGATCAACCCGCCGTGCACGAAATGCATGCCGGCCTTCCGCCAGGTGAACTTGAACCGGTAAAGGTGCGCTGCCGCCAGGTTCACCAGGAGCAGCCCGCCCAGCGTGTAGCCGCCGGGGAAGACGGCGAGCGACACGTCGCCGACCTGCCAGAACACGGCGAACGTGTGGAAGTATTTCTCCTGCACCGCCCAGATGCCAATGTTCACCTGGTCGAGCGTCGCGGCGAGCACGAGCACGATCGACAGGGCGATCAGGACGACGGTGAGCTTAAGCGAAACGACAATGTCGCGGAGTTCGCGGAGGAACGTGGCCATGGATCAGGGAGTCTGGACGGTGTTCAGGAAAGAGAGAAAGGCAGGCTTCTCGCGACTCACCAGCGCGTCGGGCCCGGTGAGCTTGAAGAACCACGTCGCTCCGGCGTACGGCACGATCGCGCCGAGCATCCGTTGCCCGGATGCGCCGCCCGCGCCAGCGAGGTCCACGATCGTGAGGCTCAATCCATTCGACTGCTGGCGGGTGACCGCACTGCCGAGTGCGGCGGCGTCGAGTGGCGGCAGCTGCAGCTGATTGCGCCAGCGGTTCACGTTGGCCAGCTCTCCGCCGACGTCGCCCGGAAACGCCGTGATCGAGAGGTCCGCCGCCTCGTCGCCCTCGCCTTTCACGAGATAACTGCCCTTCCGCATCGTCGAGCCGGTCTTTGTTTCCCAATGCGCCGGCGCGGTCCACTTCAAGCCCGGGCCATCGGCGGTGGTCACCGCGGTGTTGGCCATGTCCGATCCGGCGATCGGGGGCGCCGCCGTCGACGAGGTGAGGTCGAGTCCGGCATGTGGATCGTTGACCGTCGCGGCGCCGCCGGGCGTGTCCGCGTTGGGCGCGGCCGGTTTGATGGTCCCAAGGAACTCCAGGAAGGCCGCTTTCTCGGCGGCCACGAGTTCACTCGGGCCGGTGAGCTTGAAAAACCAGGTGGCGCCGGCAAACGGCACGATCGCGCTCAGCAGGCGCATTGCCTCGGCGCCCTGGCCGTTGACCAGCTCGACCACATTCATGTGCAGACCGTCGTGATCCAAATGCGTGAGCATGGTCGGCAGTTCGTCCGCTCCGATCGGCGGCAACTGCAGCTGCGCCCGCCAGCGGTTTACGTTGGCCAGATCGCCACCGACATCCCCGGGAAAAGCCGTGATCGCCAGATCCGCCATCGGCGAGGCTTCGTCGCCAATCGCATAACTGCCCTTGCGGACCGACGAGCCGGGTTTCGTGCGCCAGTGTGCCGGGGCCGTCCATGCCAACGCCGGACCACCGGCGGAGTCCACCGCGGCCGCCGACATCCCGGCACCGGCCGACATGCCGGCATGAGGTGACTCGGGCTGGGCCGCGCGCGCGGCTTCCTTCGGGATGCGGTAGGATACGACCGAGGAGTCGCCACATCCCGCGGCCAGGAAGGCGACCACGCTCAGGGAGGAAAGCAAGCAGGGGAAAAAACGCATGGGAAGGGATTAAGCCAGCATCGGAGCAGCTCGCAGGAGAAAGCGAAAGATCAGAAGATCAGGCACGTCGAAATTTGCGATGGAAGGCAGCAACGGACCAATGATGGTCGATCTCCTCCGGACTCGCTGCGCATTCCTTGTGCAGTGTTAGGCGGTCTTTGCGGTTGTCGCCAAAAAACGCACAGCATGAGATGCGACCGAGAGCGCGCCGGGCGCCTCTATGCATTTTTTATACTAGCGAAGACAACGATTGCTGGCATCTTAGCAAACCATGCGCAGCGTGATCGGATCTATTCCGGCATGCTGCGTCGAGGCGGAGCGTCTCCGTCAAACATCATCAGATCCCCAATATGAAAAACTGCACCAAACTCGCGCTCGCGACCGTCAGCTTTCTGGTCGGCGCAGCGATTAGCCAGGCGGCTCCGGCTGCCGAAAACTGGGAAAACCACTGCCAGAAGTGCCACGGCGCGACCGGCAAGGCGGACACCAAGACCGGCAAGAAACTGAAGATCCGCGACTACTCGGATGCGGCCGTGCAGGGGCAGCTCAAGGACGACGAGATGCTCAAGGCGATTGCCGACGGCGTGAAGAACGATGCCGGCAAGGAAGTGATGAAGGGCTACAAGGACGAGCTCTCGCAAGAGGAGATGAGCGACCTGGTCACCTTCATTCGCAAGCTGAAGGCCTGATGTCGGGCGCGGCACCCGCCGCACCCTTTTTATGAACGCGGGCCGTTTCCGGCCCGCGTTTCTTGCTCCACTCCTGCTCCCTGCCCGCACCCATGTCCACCCCGTCGTCGCCCGCCTCGCCGCTGAAACCGCGCTCCGCCTTCAACAACTGGATCAGCGCCATCGGCGCGGTGTTGTCACTCGGCGCGCTCTTCTCGTTCGCCTTCCTGGTCTGGATGGATTTCTCGCAGGGCGAGAAGAATCCCTATCTCGGGATTCTCACCTACATCGTCGCGCCGATGTTCCTGATGGCCGGGCTGGCGTTGCTCTTCGGGGGCGCCTGGCTGCAGCGCCGCTACGCGATCAAACACGCGCAGAACCGGCCGGACCGCTGGCAGGTGGACTTCAGCAACCGCCGGCAGCGCCGGATCGCGCTCGGCTTCGGGTTCGGCGGCATCCTGTTCCTCGTGCTCAGTGCGTTTGGCAGCTATCAGACGTATCATTATTCTGAGTCCACGCAGTTTTGCGGCCAGGTCTGCCACGAGGCGATGAATCCGGAATTCGTCACCTACCAGCGCGGCGAACACGCCCGCGTCGACTGCGTCGAGTGCCACATCGGGTCCGGGGCCGAGTGGTTCATCAAGGCCAAGATCAACGGCACGCACCAGCTCATCGCGTACGCGCTGGACAATTACAACCGGCCGATCGCGACTCCGCTGCACAATCTGCGCCCCGCCCAGGACATCTGCGAAAAGTGCCACTGGCCGGAAAAATTCCACGGCAACATCGAAATCAATTTCGACCATTTCCTCTCGAACAAGAAGAACACGCCCTACACCGCGCGCATGCTGATGCACGTGAACGCCAGCCGGCCCGGCGGTCCCGCGGGCGGCATTCACTGGCACGTCAACGAAAACGAAAAGGTCGAATACTACGCGGCCGACGCCAAGCGGCAGGAGATTCCCTGGATGCGCGTCACCAACGTGAAGACCGGCGCCAGCCGCATCTACCGCACCGATGAATTCACCGGCGAGCCGCCCGTGGACCAGATCCGCGTCATGGACTGCATGGATTGCCACAACCGCCCCGCGCACATGTTCCCGACGGCCAACGAAGCCGTGGAGCGCGCGCTGCTCACCGGCACGCTCAGCACCGCCTTGCCAAACATCAAGCGCGACGCAGTCAACGCGATGACCCAGGAAGACATCACCACCTCCGCCGGGGCGCCCGAAAAAATCGCGGCGTTCCTGACGAAGAAATATGCCGGACATCCGGACCTTCCCGGCGCCATCGCCGCAGTTCAGTCGCTCTATGCGACGACGATTTTCCCGGAGCGCAAAGCCGACTGGCGCGTCTATCCGAACAATATTGGTCACAAAGACTGGCCGGGCTGCTTCCGCTGTCATGACGACAAGCACAAGACGGCGTCGGGCCAGACGGTCAGCGCGAGCGACTGCACGTCGTGCCACACCATCATCGCGCAAGGCAAGGGCGAGGAGCTCGCCCTGCTCAGCGCGAAGGGTCTCGAGTTCGAGCACCCCGGTGGCGAATACGACGCCGAGTTGACCTGTGCCGACTGCCACAACGGCGGAGTACAAAAATAACGGACCGGCTCCGCGGCGATTGTTCTTCCGAGCAGCGCTCAGGTCGAGCGCTGCGGGCTCAGGCACCTTCCTTTCCGAAGAGTTCCCGATGACCCCTTAAGGGGAGCACGAATCGGGTGCCGGGCTCTGCGCATTTTGGCGCTGACAGTGCGCAGGCATTGTGCCCAAAAAATGCACCAAGCCCTGCGCCTTCCTCGGCAATCCATGCGCAGTCAACCCTGACGATTTTTCCGATACTTCTCTTGTTGCGGGAAGTATACCCCCGAAACGACTACACCTGCCAAACACTACACGGCTATGATACCTCGCTTGCGTTGGACTAAAAACACCCTGCTCTTCGGCGGCATCGCCGCGTGGGGTCTGCTTCTCATATCCTGCGTGACGGTCAATCGCACGCTGGTCGCACCGCCGCAAATACCCGGCGCCAAGGTCGTAGGCAGTGAAGCCTGCGCCGAGTGTCACCAGAACATCACCTCCGGCTTCCACGATGCCACGCACGCCAAACTGATGGCGCAGGGCGAGAACGCCAAGGCGATGGGCTGCGAAGCCTGCCACGGCCCAGGCAGTGAACACGTCAAGGCCGGCGGCGGCGCCGGTACCATCATCAATCCGGAAAAGAACCCGGAGACCTGCTTCCAGTGCCACCTCGACAAGCGCGGTGAGTTCAGCCTCCCGAACGCCCACCCGGTGATGGCGGGCAAGATGACCTGCTCCGACTGCCACAACCCGCACGAAGGCGACGCGGTCATGGGCGGCGGCACCAATCTGATGGGTGCCAATGAAAGCTGCCTAAAGTGCCACGAGGCGCAACGCGGGCCGTTCGTCTTCGAGCACGAGGCCCTCCGTGAGAGCTGCACGAGCTGCCACAACCCGCACGGCTCGGTGAACGCCAAGATGCTCAACGCCCGCAACCAGTCGCTCTGTATGCAGTGCCATACGCAGCAGCAGACTGCGGCCGGCCAGCTGATGATCGGCGGCCGTGACCACGCCGCCTTCGTCACCCGCGGCACGTGCTGGACCGCCGGCTGCCACGAGGCCGTCCACGGCTCGCACGTCAACTCGTCGCTCCGCTTCTAGCACCTCAAACTACAAACTACGCCATGCAACGCTTTCGCTCTTCTCTCATCCTGGCGACGCTGCTAGCTCCTGCCGCCCTTCTGGCGCAGACCGTGACCACCAGTGGGACAGTCTCCGTCTCCGCCGGAGGCACGCTCCTGGAAGGCAACCGCGCCGCCTACCAGCGCACGGTGCAGCATGCCAAGCAGGGCTTCGCCGGCATCGAGGATTTCAATCTCACTCGCGAAGCTGAGGACTCGGTCTTCAAATTCGACGCCCGGCTACTTCCGGGTGACGAGGACTACCGGGTATCGTTCCGCTTCGACAAGACAGACCGCTTCTATATCGAGGGCGGCTACGAGCAGTTCCGGGTCTGGTATAACGGTGGCGGCGGCTACTTCCGGCCCCGCGGGATGGCCTTCACGCTCTTCGATGAGGACCTGAGCCTCGACCGCACGCGGGCCTGGCTGGAAGCCGGCGTGTATCTGCCCAATCAGATTCTGCTCCGTGCCCGCTACGAACACCGCGCGCGCAACGGCACCAAGGACTCGACCATGTGGGGCGATAGCAATGCCCCCGCCCCCTATGGCACGCGCAACATCACCCCGTCGTTGATGGACCTGAACGAGACCACCAACACGTTCTCGGTCGACATCGGCAACACGACCCAGGAGGACCAGAAGTGGAACGTCGGCGGCCGGGTGTCCGAGACCAAGATCGACGACAAGCGCTACAGCCGCCGCCGCCCGTTTGATTCCGGTGGCGACCGTATCATCACCACCAAGGACGAGTCCTCGAACGACTTGTATGCGGCGCATGGCTTCTACCTGCGCAAGGTCAACGATCAGCTCACCGTCTCCGGCGGCGCTCTGATCACCAAGCTGGACACGGTCATCGAAGGCAGCCGCATCTACGGCCAGAGCTATGACCCGGTCTACGACCCGAACTACGCGCGCCGCCAGCAGCGTGACGAGGGCTTCTATAACCTCGAAGGCAAGGCGGACGTGAAGCAGACGGTCCTCAACCTGAACGCGGTTTATACACCACGGAAGGATTGGTCGATCCGCCCGAGCATCCGTTTCGAGAACCGCCGGGACGAAGCGACCGATGAATTCGTCGAGATCAACACCGGCCCGGCTCCAGCCGTCGCCCCGATCCTCGAGGCGCTCGAGGGCGAGAACGACAAGGACTGGAGCGAATTCACCGAGGAGATCGAGGTTCGTTACACGGGCAAACCGAACTGGACCTTCAATGGCACGGCTGAATGGCTTCAGGGCACCGGCAATCTTGAGGAAATGCTCGGCGAAGCCGGCGTGTTCGCGATCAACCGCGACGTCGATCTGGATCGTTTCGTCCAGAAATACTCGTTCGGCGCCAACTGGTATGCCAAGCCGGGCCTGACGTTCGCCGCCCAATATTACTACAAGGGTTCGATGGCGGACTACGGTCTCACGCGGGACAACACTCCGCCCTACGGTGGCGATCGTTATCCGTCCTACATCATCGATCAGGACTTCGAGACGCACGACGTGAACGTCCGCGTCACCTGGCGCCCGGTGACCCAGCTCAACCTGGTCACCCGCTACGACCACCAGGAGTCGAAGGTCACCAACGTCATGGCCGGTCTCGGCAAGTCGCCGAGCGGAGACTACTCCTCCGACATTATCAGCCAGAACGTGACTTGGAGCCCGACGGCGCGGCTGTTCGTCACGGGCAGCGTGAACGCCAGGTATGACCAGCTCGCTACGCCGGCCTATCCGTTCGTCCAGAACGGCGACAACAACTCGATCAACGGTTCACTCGGCGCCGGCTATGTCGTGTCGCAGAAGGACGATGTCTTCGTCGACTACCACTGGTTCGATGCCGACAACTACATCGACAACTCCCGCACCAGCTTGCCTTTCGGGCTGACGGATACGCAGAACGCATTCTACGTCACTTGGGTCCGCCGGCAGACCGAGCAGATGATCTACACCGTGAAATACGGCTACGTCACGAACGACGACTACACCTACGGGCGCCGCAACGACTTCGAGGCGCACGTGCTCTACGCCAAGGTGCAGTATCGGTTCTAAGCGTCCCCGCGAGCGAAGTTTCCCTCAACGCCGCGCCGGCTTCTTCGGAAGCCGGCGCGTTTTTTTTGCCCGGTTCAGGCCGAGCCCGCCGGTGGCGTTCCCGTTGCGCCGGTGATGATCCGCGCTCCCCGTTTGTAGGTCAGGTAGGAATAGACCCACTGCACGAAGACCGAGAATTTGCTCCGAAACCCGACCAGAAAGATGAGGTGGACAAACAGCCACGCCATCCACGCGGGATAACCACTGAAGTGCAGCCGGCCGATCTCCGCCACCGCCTTCGAGCGGCCGATCGTCGCCATCGAGCCCTTATCCCAATACACGAACGGCGCACGTCCGGCCGCGGCATTCGTCGTCGAGGTACGTCCGCGGATCTCCTCCGCCAGCAGTTTCACCGCGTGCTCTCCCATCTGCATCGCGGCCGGCGAAACGCCCGGCACCACCTGCCCTTTCGGGTCCGTCAGGGTCACGAGGTCGCCGAGCACGAAGACTTCCGGATGCCCCGGCAGGCTCAAGTCCGGCAGCACCTTGATCCGGCCCGCGCGATCCGTCTCCACCCCGAGTTGCTGCGTGAGCGGCGAAGCGGACACTCCGGCCGCCCAGATCACGATGCCGCGGATGATCTCGCCATCCGGCATCTCGACCTCGTGGTGGCGGATCGCTTTGACGTGCTTCCCCACCCGCACCTCGACTCCAAGCCGCTCCAGCTGCCGCTGCGCACTTGCCGACAAATCGGGCGGGAAATGCGCCAGCACGCGCGGCGCGCCTTCGATCAGGAGCACCCGCGCCTTGGACGGATCGATGCGATCGAAATCGCGCACCAGCACGGTGCGCGCGAGCTCCGCAAAGGTCCCGGCCAGTTCCACGCCCGTGGGCCCGCCGCCCACCACGATCAGCGTCATGAGTTCGCGCCGCTTCTGCGGGTCGGATTCGGTCTCGGCGCATTCGAACGACATCAGCACGCGCCGGCGGATTTCGAGCGCGTCGTCGAGCGACTTCAGCCCGGGGGCAAACCGCTCCCAATCGTCGTGGCCAAAATAGCTCGTCCGTCCGCCCATCGCGAGCACCAGGTAGTCGTAGCTCGTCTCGCCGCGGTCATGGATCACTTTCCGCGCTGCCAGATCGAATCCGGTGACCTCCGCCATCATCACCTCGAGGTTCTTTTTTCGCCGCAGGATCGCCCGGATTGGCTGCGCGATGTCGACCGCCGACAATCCGGCCGTCGCCACCTGGTACAGCAGCGGCTGGAATAAATGATGATTTTGCCGGTCGATCACCGTGATTCGCGCTGCGTCCTCGGGGAACTTCCGGCAGAAGGTCAGCCCCCCAAACCCCGCGCCCACGACGACGATGTGCGGCAGCGTCCGCGGCTTTTCTGAAGCGTCCATGGTCACGCAACGGACACAGGAACCGGGTGTTCGCAACGCCCGCCGGGGGATTCGCAGTCGCGATCGATGCGGGGTGCTTGCCGCCGTTTCCGGCCTCGCCCCTTGTTATCCGTGGCTCCAACTTCTGAGCCTCCTTCTCCCGCTCATGCACACTCCCACCAATATCCAACTCATCGGCTCCGAAGTCGCCATCGCTTGGGACGACGGCGCCGAGACCTATTATGCTTTCGACCAGCTGCGGGCGGCCTCGCCGAGCGCGGAGACGCAGGGCGAACGCGACGTGCTCGGCAACCAGTACGGGGGCGACGGCCCGCGCCGCTTCCCCGGAGTGCAGGTCGTCGGCTGGGAGCGAATCGGCAACTATGCCATTCGCTTTGATTTCAGCGACGGGCACCGCACCGGGCTCTACAGCTACGACTATCTGCGCGAACTCGCGCAGCGGTGAGCATGTAGCCGGCCTCGCCGAGGCCGGGCCGGGGTCAGCGACCCCGGCTACATGGTTTCCCGCGCTGGTCAGCCGTCATGGAGCCGCGACGCCCTCGTCGCGGCAAATCCGATCGCAATCCTTCCACGCAACGAAAACCTCGCGCTCTTGTAGCCGGCCTCGCAGGCCGGGCCGGGGTCAGCGACCCCGGCTACAACTCAGCCGCGACGAGGGCGTCGCGGCTCCATTTCCCACCGTGCCAGCACAGTCTGCCAACGCTGCCAGATCCGAGTGTTTCACCGATTCGAAACCCGGCATTGAATCCCGCCCGCGACTGCTCTTCCGTGTCTGAGAACATCCATGAGCACACCCGCGTTTCCCGCCCGCACCACCACCGCCGACATCGAGCTCGGCACCACGCTCCAGCCCAAGTTTGGCCCGGACGGGCTCATCCCGTGCATCACCCAGGACGTCCACACCGGCGAAGTGCTGATGTTTGCGTTCATGAACGCCGAATCGCTCGCCCACACGCTGCGCACGAAAAAAGCCACCTACTGGAGCCGCTCCCGCAACAAACTCTGGATGAAGGGCGAGGAGTCGGGCAACGTGCAGCACGTGCATGAGCTTCGCACGGATTGCGATCAGGATGTCGTGCTCATCAAGGTCGAGCAGACCGGTGCCGCCAACGCCTCCTGCCACAACGGCTACAAATCCTGTTTCTATCGCAAGCTCGCGAGCCTCGACGCTTCGTCGCTGCAGTTGCAGTTCACCGCCGAGCGGCTCTTCGATCCCGCGACCGTTTACAAGAAAAAGTAAGCGGTTCCCGCGTCGGCGGCCGGAGAATGGATTTGCCCGACCCTACGCCAAGGGCGCAGCATGGCTTCGCATGAAACGGCTTCTCCAAGCGTCGGGCCGCACGATCGAGGAATTTGTCGGCACGTCGGACCACGGTGAATTCAACCAGGCGCTCGCCGGCGCCATCAAGACCGCCCAGCTGACGCTCGGCACCGAGGAGATCCGCTGGACGATGCTCCAGCTCAGCGGCCAGACGGCGCCGGGCGCGCATGCGCTCACGGTTGCGATCAAGGCCAAGCGGTCCGACGCGTAGTCTCACGCGAACCCACGCCGCGCCTAGGCGGTGGCGCTCCGACTATCGTCCGCCCGCCGCCATCCCGCGTTCGCTCTTCTTGGCGAACTCGAGCACGCGCTGAAATTCCGCACTCGCCGCCTGTTCGTGCGCCGCGAGCTGTTCCAGCGCCTGCGTGCGGTTGAGCCCGCCGCGATACAGCATGCGGAAGATGGTTTTCACGCGCTCGATCTGCTCGGGCGTGAAGCCGTTGCGCTCCAGCCCGACCTTGTTGAACGTCCGTACCGTCGCCGGTGCGCCGTCAGCGATGAAGAATGGCGGCACGTCCTGCACGAGCTTCGCATACGCCGACAACATCACGAAGGCGCCGAGCCGGCAGAATTGATGCACCCCCGCGTTCGCGCCGATCACCACGTGATTCTCGACCGTGACGTGCCCGGCCAGCCCGGCATTGTTGCTCATCACGATCCCGTCGCCGAGCACGCAATCGTGCGCCACATGGGACAGCGCGAGCAGATTGTTGCCATTGCCGATGATCGTGTTTTCGCCGTCCTTCGTCGCCGCGTGCACGGTCACGTACTCGCGAAAGACATTGCGATCGCCGATCCGCAGCCCGGGGTTCCCGCCCTTGTATTTCAGATCCTGCGTCTTGCCGCCAATGCAGGCATACGGATAAACCTCGCACGCCTTGCCCAGCACGGTGTTGCCTTCGACGCTCGCGTGGTGATGCAGCCGGGTGCCGTCGCCCAACGTCGTGCCGGTGCCGACGAACGCATAGGCGCCGATCTCCACGTCGCTGCCCAGCTGGGCGCCCGGTTCAATAATCGCCGTCGGATGAATCTTGGAAGACATAGCTCAGCTTTCCGGCGCGCTCGTGCGGCGGCGGGCTGCGGCCCGCCACTCGTGAACTACGCCACCATCACACCGTGCGTTCACTCCACGTCCGTTTCGTCGATCACCGTGAACATGAGCTCGGCCGAGGAAACGACCTGGCCGTTCACGCTGCACTGGCCTTCTGCGACGCCGATCCGGTTGCCGCGGCTCTTCGTCATTTTCACCTGGATCAAGAGCTGGTCGCCCGGCCGCACCGCGCGGCGGAACTTCACCTTGTCGCAGCTCATGAAGAGCGCCGTCTTCCCTTCCGAGGAAATTTTGCGGAGCATCAGGATGCCCGCCGCCTGCGCCATCGCCTCGATCTGCAGCACCCCCGGCATCACCGGATTGCCCGGGAAATGCCCCTGGAAATACGGCTCATTGATCGTGACGTTCTTCAGCGCCACCAGTTCGTCCGGGCCTTTGATCTCGAGCACCCGATCGACCATGATGAACGGGTAACGATGCGGGACCGTGTCGAGGATCCGGCGGATATCGAGCGAGGTCTCGTCGGTCAGCAGCATCGTCGGCGCCACCGGCTTTTCCTTTTTCTTCGTGCCGCCCTGCTTTCGCTCCAGCAGCTTTTGGTAAATGGCCTTGGTCAGCTCCGCGTTGATCGCATGGCCCGGCCGCGTCGCCACGATGTGCGCCTTCAACGGCAGGCCGAGCAGCATCACGTCGCCGATGATGTCCAGGATCTTGTGCCGCACGAACTCGTCTTTGAACCGCAGCGGCTCCTTCGAGATGATCTTGTCGCCCCGGATCACCACCGCGCAATCGAGCGAACCGCCGCGAATCTTGCCCAGCTTCAGCAGTTCCTCGATGTCCTCGTAGATCGTGAACGTCCGCGCCGCGGCGACCTGCGTCTGGTAAACCTCCGGATCGATCGTCAGCGACAGATGCTGCGTGTGGATGCCGCGGTCGTCGGCCGAGGTGCACGAGATTTTCAGCACGTCGCTCGGCAGCGCGATGATCGAGGAATTGCCGCGCGTCACCGACACGGGCGCATCGAGCTCGAAATACTCGCGATCCTTGTCCTGCTCCACCGGCTCGGCTTGCAGGATCAGGTTCACGAACGGCCGCGCCGATCCGTCCATGATCGGCGGCTCCGACGCGTCCATCTCCAGCAGCACGTTGTCGATGCCACAACCATGCAGCGCGCTCAGCACGTGCTCCACCGTGTGGATCTTGGCGTGACCCGACTGGATGGTCGTGGCGCGCACCAGATCCGTGACTTGGTCGACCCGCGGCCGAAGCTCTGGACTGCCATGCAGATCCGTGCGCTTGAACACAATGCCGTGGTCCACCGGCGCCGGCTTCATCGTCAGCGTAACCGGATCCCCGGTGTGCAGCGCGCTGCCCTTGATCGAGACCTCACGCGCGAGGGTGCGTTGTTTCATACGATTGGGGATCAGTGTCGGCAACCTGCGGCGGGGAGCGCAAGCGCGGATGTGGCCAGCCGTTCGCGCGGGTCCGGCTGCCCGCGCCGCCGCCACATCCGGCGTTTGCCCGGCCTAAAAACCGGGCTGATCGGCCCGCGGCCTTGACACCTTCTTGGCCGATTCCTCACTCTGGACCCTTTCATTTTCGAGCAACTCCCTCAACGTCATGCCCGCAGCCAACGATATCCGCAAAGGACAAGTCATTAAATACAACGGCGAGCCCCATCTGGTGATGGAGACCCAGCACCGGACGCCCGGCAATTTGCGGGCTTTCGTTCAGGTCAAGATGCGGAATCTCCGTTACGGCAAGGCGCTCGATCAGCGGTTCGCCTCGACGGACACGATCGAAGTGCTCCCGACCGACAAGCGCACGCTGGAGTTCAGCTACGCCGACCGCGAGACGTTCGCGTTCATCGATCCGGACACGTTCGACCAGATCGAACTCAGCGCCCAGACGCTCGGCGAGGTGAAAAACTACCTCACCGCCGGCGGCAAGGTCGACGTGCTGTTCGTCGACGACAAGCCGCTCACGGTCGAACTGCCGTCCACCGTCGCGCTGAAGGTGGTCGAGTCCTCCGAGGGCATCAAGGGCGACACGGCGAGCAACGTGCAGAAGCCCGCGACGCTCGAGACCGGGCTGGTCGTGCAGGTGCCGCTCTTCATCAAGGAAGGCGAGATCATCAAGATCAGCACGGCCGACGGCAGCTATCTCGGTCGCGCCTGATTCGGCTGCTCTCTCTCTTTCTGTTTTCTCGAGCCCGCGGTTTTTCACCGCGGGCTTTTTGTTTCGCCGGCACGCAGGTCGGCGCAGCCATGCTGTGGGCCTCCCCGGCGAGGTGGCTGATCCACGCCAGCTCACCGAGCTCGCCTGCAACCGCCGCTCACGGCTGCTTGGTGAGATTTGCGACGGCGTTCTCGTAACCGCTCGTCGCCTCGTCGGGATTGCTGGCCGAGCAGCCAAGGTCGCGCAGCAAGCCGTCGCGCAGCCCGTAAATCCAGCCGTGCACCGCCAGCGGTTGCCCGCGCTTCCAGGCGTCGCGCACGATCGACGTCTCGCACACGTTGGCGAACTGCTCGATCACGTTCAATTCGCACAGCCGCTCCGCCTGCGCCGCCTCGCCCTGCAGCCCGCACAGGCACCCGTCGTGTTTCTCGCGCACGTCCTGCACGTGCCGGAGCCAGTTGTCCGCCAGCCCCACGCGCTCGCAGCGCAACGCCGCACCGACGCCGCTGCAGCCGTAGTGGCCGACCACCATCACGTGCTTCACCTTGATCACGTCGACCGCGAATTGCAGCACACTCAGGCAATTCAGGTCCGTGTGCACGACGACGTTGGCGATGTTGCGATGAACAAACACCTCGCCCGGCAGCAGCCCGAGGATCTCGTTCGCCGGCACGCGGCTGTCGGAGCAGCCAATCCAGAAATACTCCGGCGTCTGCTGACGCGAAAGCTTCTCGAAGAACAGCGGATCGCGCGCGCGAATATCGTTCGCCCACGCTTTGTTTTGCGCAAAAAGCCGGCCGAGTGCGTCCATGCGTCGGATGGTTCGCACTCGCGCGCGCTTGTCCATCGCGAATCGCGGCACGCATCCCGCCGCTCTCCGCCGGCACGTGGCGGAAGCCGTGAGGCTTTCGCCCAACCGGCGTCAGGTGGAGCGCGTTGCCCTCGACGCGCTTGGTAGCGGAAGCCGTGAGGCTTTCGCCGAAACGCTCACGCGTTCCGCTCCGCGCCGCAGCGCCTTGGGGGCAGGACGCTCCGCCTCTCACGATGCGCTTTCGCTCAGACCGTCCAGTCTTCCCGGCTCACCACTGCAGGCTCTGCGGCGTGTACTCCATCAACTCGATGTCATTCCCATCGGGATCCTGGATCCAGGCCTGCTTCGAATGATCCATGCCGACCTTGACCGGCTTCACGGCGAGTCCCTTCGCCTCGAGCCGCGCGACCTCCTGCTCGAGGCCGTTCACCTCGAAACAAAAATGCCGCGCGTGCGCCGTGTGATTCGATTTCATCGCCACCACCTCCCCGCCCCACTGCGCGACCGCTTTCTTCTGATCGAAGATTTCCACAAACGTCATCTCGCCTGTGGCGAAATAGTACCCGAAGTCGACGCCGGCATCGTTCTTCATCGTGAACTTGATCGGGAAGCCCAGCGTATCGCGATAAAACGCGATCATCGCAGGCAGTTGATCCGTGAACAGGCAGACGTGGGCGAGTTTCTTGATCATGGCGCAAGGTCTGACGCACCTCCAATCGCGATGGTGCGTTTATGTCAGCGATCGAGCCGCTTCAACGTGTCGCGCGTGCGCGCCTCGCGCACGTTGCCCGTGTTGAGCGTGCCCGCGGGTTCGAACAGCACGACTTCGACCTCGTCCCGCGCCGCCGGCTGATGCTCGACACCACGCGGCACGATGAAGAACTGACCCGGCTGCAGCGTCACCGTGCGATCGCGCAAGCGCATCTCCAGCGTGCCGCGATGCACGAGGAACAACTCGTCCTCGTGGTCGTGGTGGTGCCACACGAAGTCGCCGCGCAGCTTCACGCATTTTACGTACTGGCCGTTCAGCTCACCGACAATGTGCGGATCCCAGTGCGTCGTGATCGTCGCGAACGCTGCAGTCAGATCGATCGGGTTCACGGGTGAAATCTCGTAGATAACGAGGCTTGGATGGGGATGCGACGCCCTCGTCGCGGCTCCAGACGACGGGCTCGACCCGGCAGCAGATTCATTAGAAACGTCCTACACCACCCGCGCCCACAGCACCTTGAGATAACGGCTCTCGAGGCAGTTCGAGTAAACCGGATGATCCGGGCCCGGACCCGTGCGGTCGAAGAATTGCAGCCGCCGATTTTGCCGGTGTGCCGCCTTGATCACGTGCTGCTCGAAATCCTCGAGGCTGAGCAAGCCCGAGCACGAACAGGTCACGAATATCCCGCCCGGTTTCACGAGCGAGATCGCGAGCAGGTTCAGGTCCTCGTATTTCTGCCGGCCCTCCCAGTTGCCGTGGTCGTCGCGCGTGAAGATGAACTTCGGCGGATCGAGCACCACCACGTCCCACTTCTCTCCGTTCTGCTGCATCTGCCGCGCGTAGGCGAACGCATCGGCATGCACGAACTTCAGCCGCGCCTGATTCAGATTCGCGTTGCGCTTCGCCTGCGCGATCGCCGCTTCGTCGAGATCGACGCTGGTCACCTCCTCCGCTCCGCCCGCCACCTTCGCGTTGAGCGAGAAACCGCCCGTGTAGCAGCACAGATCGAGCACGCGCGCGCCGCGCGTGAACTTCGCGAGCAGCTTCCGGTTTTCGCGCTGGTCGCAGAAAAACCCCGTCTTGTGCCCCTCCGCGAAATCCACCTCGTAACGCACGCCGTGCTCGCGAATCTTCACCAGCCGCGGCGCCGCGGCGTTCGTTTCCTTGAACGTCGACGGCTTGATGCCCTCGAGGCTGCCGAGGTCGTGATCGACCTGCACCCGCGCGAACTTCGTTCCCGCCAGTTCGTGCAGCAGCGGCAGCCAGCCGGGCAATCGTTGCGCGATGCCGAGCGAATACACCTCGCACAACAGCGTGTCCGCATAGCGGTCAATCGTCAGCCCGCTGAGTCCGTCGCCATCGGAATTGATCAACCGATACGCGTCCGTCGTCTCGTCGAGCTTGAACAGCTCGCGCCGCAACGCCACCGCCCGCCGGATCGCCGTCTCAAAATACGCCTCCGTCACCGGCTCGGTCGAATGCGTCACCACGCGCAGCGGAATTTTCGCCCGCGGATTGAACAACCCGCCGCCCGTCAGCTGCCCGTTCTTGTCGTAGACATTCACGAAATCGCCCGGCCGCGCGTCCGGCGACACCTGCCCCAGCAGCCGCGGAAAGATCGCCGGCTGAAACGTGAAGTATTTCAGCTGCGCCCAGGGCTTCGGCCACGCGGCACGGTTCACCACGGGCGGCGGCGCCTTGCTGGGTTTTTCCATCGGCAGCGAATCGGACATGCCCTTACATGGGCCCACCGCCTCTCCGCCCGCAATTATTTTAACAGGCTGAATCCAAGCGGCCGGCTCGCGACACTCACTCTCGAATCCAACTCCCCGCATGGACCTTAACCTCTCTCACCTTCCACTCGCCAATCTCGGTCTCGAGCCCTGGATGATCAGCATCGTCGTTCCGGTCGTCGGCTTGGTTTTTGCCGGCGTCATCATCGTGACGACGTTTTACTTCAAACACCGCGAGCGTGAGCTCTGGCACCAGACCGCGCGAGTCGCCCTCGAAAAAGGCCAGCCGCTGCCGGTGCTCCCCGACAGTGCTGGCTTCGGCGACGCCGCGGCCGCCGTGAAAGCCGCGACGGCCGCGAACAACCAGCCGCGCTGGCGTGGCTACCTGATCGGAGGACTGATCAACCTCGCCGTCGGCGCCGGCCTCTTCGTCTCGCTGTCCCAAATTTCCGGCGCGTCCTTCAACGTCGGCTATTTCGGCTGCATCCCCGGATTCATCGGGATCGCCCTGCTCCTCGGCGCCGTGATCGAGGCCTTCGCCTCGCGCCACAAGTCGTGACGCCGGCGGCTTCCGCCTTCCGTGACTCCCTCTGATTCCGACCTGATCGCGGGCGTACTCGCCCGGGACGACCGGGCCGCGTTCGGCGAACTCGTCCGCCGGCATCAGTCCATGGTCAGGAACTTCCTCCGTCACCTCACCCGCGGAGACATCGCCCTGGCCGATGACCTCGCCCAGGAAACCTTCATCCACGCCTATCGCCAGCTCGGCCGTTTTCGCGGTGACGCGCTCTTTTCCACCTGGCTGCTCGGCATCGCGCATAATCACTGGCGCAACGCCCGCCGCCGTCAGCGCGAGCACGTTGAGTTTTCGGAGCACCACCTGCCGGCCGGCCCGGCGGGCAACGCCTCGGCCGCCGTCGATCTGCGCCATGACTTGGCGACCGCGCTCCGCACGCTTTCCCCCGACGAGCAACTCGCGATCCATCTCGGCTACGAGCAAGGACTCTCGCACACCGAAATCGCCACGCTGGTTGACTGGCCCCTGGGCACGGTCAAAACTCACCTCGCGCGCAGCAAAGAAAAACTCCGCCACCTCCTCGCCGCATGGAACCCTCAAGCCTGAACGCTTCCCCCCAGGAAGACGCCGCGCTCACGGCAATGCTCCGCGCGCAGTCACCGGTCATCCCCGATGACGGTTTTTCGGCGCGCGTGCTCGCGGCCCTGCCCCCGCCGCAAACCGCGCGCGCCCGGTGGCCCTGGGTCGCGTACGTCGGCGGCGGCCTCGCCGGGGCGATCTTCATCGTCGCCCGCGCCGGCAGCTGGCCGGACCTTGTTGCCGGCACGAACCAGCTGGCCGGCGCGCTCTCCACCGTCGCTGCGCCCCTGACCGAGCCGTGGCTGGTGCTCGCGCTCATCCTCACCGCGCTCTCGCTCGTGATCACGCTGCCCTTCACGCAGCCGCGCTGGCGGCTCTGGTGAATAAAAAGGCCGACCGGCGATCCGGTCGGCCTGCGAGTGTGTTGGTGCTGAGTGGAACCTGGCTTACGCCACCCGCTCGACGATGAGCGGCGGCGGGGTCGGGCGCTTCGGCGCCAGCCGGTAGGCGTTCTTGAAATACTCCAGCGCCTGCTCGAGCTTCGCCTCGTCGTTGTAGTGAATCATCATCAGCGGCTCGCCCTGCTTCACCTGCGTGCCGACCTTCTTGATCTCCGACACGCCGACCGCGTGGTCGACCTTGGCGTGGCCGTGCGAATGCGCGCCGTGATTGTGATTGCCCGTGGGCGCCGCCGCCTCGACGCCGGCTCCCAGCAGATGCACGCCGCGCGCGATCATCGCCGCATTGATCGTATGCACATAGCCGCGCTTGGGCGCCGGCAGCTTCCGGATGTGCCGCGCCGCCGGGAATTTCTCCGGGTGGTCGATGAACATCGTGTCGCCGCCCTGCGCCTTGACCAGATCCTTGAACTTCTGGAGCGCGGAGCCGTCGGTCAGGTGCCGCTGCACCGTCTGCTTGGCGGAGAGCGTCGAGCCCGCCACGCCGGCGAGCCGCACGATCTCCATGCCGAGCTTGAGCACGAGTTCCTTCATGTCCTCGGGACCCTCACCCTTGAGCAACTGGATCGCCTCCTTGACTTCGAGCGAAGTGCCCACCGTGTCACCAAGCGGCTGATTCATGTCGGTGACCAGCGCGACGCAGCGGCGCTTCATCGAGCGGCCGACCCGCGTCATCGAACGCGCGAGCTGCTTCGCCTGCTCGAGATCCTTGATGAAGGAGCCGTTGCCCCACTTCACGTCGATCACCAAGCCTTCGGAGCCTTCGGCGAGTTTTTTCGACAGCACGCTGCCGGTGATCAGCGGCAGGCTCGGGATGGTGCCGGTTTCTTTCCGCAACGCATAGAACTTCGCGTCCGCCGGCGCCAGCGCATCGCTTTGCTGCACGATCGCGCCGCCGATCCGGGCCAGTTGATTCGTGAACTGCTCGATCGGCATCTGGCCCTTGAAGCCGGGGAATGCCCCGAGTTTCTCCAGCGTATTGATGACGTAGTCGTGCTCGACGCCGCACATCATCGGAACGATCACGCCGCTCGCCATCGCCAGCGGCACGAGCACGAGCGAGGTCTTGTCACCGACGCCGCCGGTCGAATACTTGTCGATCTTGGGCTTCGCGATATGCGAGAGGTCGATGACCTCGCCCGACAACATCATCTCTTCGGTGAGATCCGCGGTTTCCTGCGCGGACATGTTGGAGAAGTAGATCGCCATCATCAACGCTGCCAGTTGATGCTGAGGCATTTCTCCATCGAGCGTGCTGTCGATGATATAGCGAATCTCCTCTTGCGTAAACTCGCCGCCGTCACGTTTCTTTTCGATCAGATACTCGAACGTGGGCTTGATGAACCGGCGGGCCGGAATGGTGCGTTTCGTCATGTGGGTAGATTCTGGGCGGCCGTTGCGCCGCGGAGCGTAAAAGTTTGCGAGGAAACCCGCTTATGACAGATTGTCGAGCTAAAAAGCCGCCAGAGCAGTGACTTGGCGCACATTTCGCCGGCCGATTTTCGCGCTAAATATACGTCAGGTTGGCATCATATCAATCCGGCCCCCTCCCGATGCACGCCCCGTGAAATCGGAGCGTCTTACGGCCGCCCCCGAGCCTCCGGGCCTGGCGCTCACACGCACCGCCACCGTTCGCCTGCAGCTCGGCTGCATCAGCGCGATGCTGCCCTGCGCTGGATCTCGACGCAGAGTTCTCGACGCGGCCACCCTGAGTTTCGGACGTGGCCCTGCGCGTGAGCGCAGGGGGAGGACCGCGTCAGACGCACCACCGGCCTCGCTGCTCACCAGACTGTGCGAAAACGCACGTCGACACACTCCGATCCGCGGCCGCGGGACGCCACCCGTCTTTATAGAGCGGATCCCAACGCTCCGCAGCCGAAGTCCCCTCTCGAGAGGGGTGCCCGAAGGGCGGGGGGTGTGGGTTGGAGCTGCGAGCCGGCCTCCGGATCCAGCCATCAGGCGCCTATGCCTGCGTCGAAAAGCTTGCGCGGCGGCCGGGCGCACGGGTGTAGTCGTGAAATGCACGTCCCGTTCAGCCTGGTCGACGAACTCGACCGCGTTCTCAAATCCGCCGCGGCAGCCGCCGGGTTCGATGCCGCGGCCTTCTCGCCCGAGGTGCGGGTCGCGGACGCGCAACACGGCGATTATCAGGCGAACGGCGTCCTCGGCTATGCCAAGTCCCGCAAACAGAACCCGCGTGCGCTCGCCGAAAAACTGGTCGCCGCGCTGCCCGCCGAATTCACCCAATCCACCCGCGTCACCATCGCCGGCCCGGGGTTCATCAACTTCACCCTGGCGCCCGGTTCCCTGCTCGCCTGGCTGCGTACCTACGCCACCGCGGAGCAGCTCGCGGCCGGCGCCGCGGCGGATCACGCGGGCCAGACCTGGGTCGTCGACTACAGCTCACCCAACACGGCCAAGCAGATGCACGTCGGCCATCTCCGCTCCGCCGTCATCGGCGAGGCGATTTGCCGGCTCCTCGCTTTCACCGGCGCGCGCGTGATCCGCGACAACCACCTCGGCGACTGGGGCACGCAGTTCGGCAAGCTCATCTACGGCTACAAGCGCTGGGCCGATCCCGCCGCGCTCGCCGCCGATCCGATCGAGGAGCTCGAACGGCTCTACAAGCTCGGACACCACGCCACCCCCGAGGGCTCGCCCGAACTCGAGGAGGCGAAACGCGAGCTCGTCAAACTGCAGTCCGGCGACCCCGAAAACGTCGCGCTCTGGAAAAAATTCAGCGAGGTCAGCCTCGGCGCGTTCCAGCAGATCTACGACCGGCTCGGCATCCACTTCGATCACCACCTCGGCGAAAGCTTCTACAACGACAAGGTCGAGCGCGTGTATGGCGAACTCACCGACATCGGCCTCGCCGAAAACAGCGACGGCGCGCTGGTCGTCTTCCATGACGAGCATCCGCGCTTCAGTCGCAACGCCGAGCGGCCCAATCCGTTCATGGTCCGCAAGGCCGACGGCGCCAGCGGCTACGCCTCGACCGACCTCGCCACTGCGTTGTATCGGACGGAGCACTTCCAGGCCGATGGCATCGTGATCGTGACCGATTTCCGCCAGTCCGATCATTTCGAGCAGCTGTTTCTCACCGTGAAAAAATGGTTCGCCGCGAAAGGCTACCGGCTGCCGCAGCTGCATCACGTCACCTTCGGCGCGGTCACGGGCGAGGACGGCAAGGCACTGAAGACCCGCGACGGCGGCACGATCAAGCTCAAGGCCCTGCTCGACGAGGCGGTCGAACGCGCGTTCGCGATCGTCTCCGAAAAAAATCCCGAGCTCCCCGAGGACGAGCGGCGCGCGATCGCCGAAGCCGTCGGCGTCGGCGCGGTGCAGTACGCCGACCTGTCGCAGAATCGCAGCAGCAACTACGTGTTTTCCTGGGAGAAAATGCTCAGCCTCGAGGGCAACACCGCGCCATACCTGCTGTACGCCGTCGCGCGGATTCACTCCATTTTCCGCAAGGCCGGCGCCACGCCCGGCGAGCCCGCCACGGAGTCGGCCGCGACGGAGCCCGAAACGCCCACCGAGATCGCGCTCGCGCGCAAGCTGCTGAAATTCCCCGACGCCGTCCGGCTCGCGACTGAAACGCTCCGGCCGCACTTCCTCTCGCTCTACCTGTTCGAACTCGCCGGCGACTACAGCACGTTCAACAACGCCGATCGCGTACTGGTCGACGATCCCGTCATTCGCGCGCGCCGGCTGCTGCTATGCTCGCGCACGCTGTTGATCCTCGAAACCGGCCTGCGCCTGCTCGGCCTCCGTCCGCTGACGCGGATGTGACGAAGGAGTCTAGAGTCCAGAGTCTAGAGCTGAGCCGGAGTGAGGAGTGAGTTGAGAGATGAGTGTTGAGAGTTGAGAGGAGGAGCGGAGCAGCGCGGGCTGCGGCGTTGTTGGGAAGATCCACGCGACCTGGTCCGCTCGATCGACAAGCGCTCTGCCTCTCAACTCTCATCCCTCAACTCTCAACTCCTATCAGCTCTCAGCTCTGGACTCTCAGCTCTCGACTCGCTCGCCCCCCACTAATCGCTTGCCGCTTCCGCCGGCTCGCGCCAGCGTCGCACTCCATGGCGACGCAGGAATTCTACATTCGTGGCGAGACAGATACCGAAGCCCGTGGGCCGTTCAACCTCGAGCAGCTTACCTCCCTCGCCGAATCCGGCCAAGTCACCCCCGCGACGCTTTTCTACGACGCCACCACCGAGCAGTGGACGGCGATCGAAACCAATGCCGAGGTGCGGTCGCTGCTGTTTCCCGAAAAGAAGAAGCTCTCCGTCCGCGCAAAACAGCAGCTCAACACGCTGAACCAGGAGCAGGCCGACGCCGCCCCGATCACCGTCAATGACATGCTGGCGGCCGCCGAAGGCCGGACCGCGGACACGAAGGACAAACGCGACCCCATCCTCGCCATGGCGCGCGCCGCCGCGATCGGACGGTGGTCCGCCATCGTCGCGCTCGTGCTCGCCGCGGCCGGCGAGATGCTGCCCGCCACGGAGGCGATCACGTCGATGGCCGTGAGCAAGATCCTCGCGCAGCCGCTGGTTATCCTCGGCGCGATCGACCTGCTGCTCGCCGTGATGTTGGTGCTCGGCGTCGTCTCGGTTTATCCGCTGGTGCGTTTCCGCGCCGCTCTCGGCCTCGGTTTTCTCGGCTTCATTTTTTGGACACAGGGCCAGGCGCTGCCCTTCCTCGCCTGCACCGCCGCCTCCGTCGGGCTGTTCGGCTGCACCGTAGCCGTCAGCCTGCTGCCCGTACTCATCGCCGCGGTCCTGGCCGTCGGTGGGTTCGCCTTCGTCGCGCTGCATTTGCTCTCCTGACGCAGCCGGACAGCGTTTCGCCATGTTCCGTCTGGCTGATCGCTGGCGACGATTCCTGGCCTTGTACCGCAAGGAAATCTGGCAGCCCGGCCAGTTGCAGGAGCGTACGCCGCGCGGCATGCTCTACGCGCTGCTGCGGATCGTCTCGATCACATGGACGGTTTTCTGCGAAACGAAGGCCGCCAGCCGCGCCGCCGCACTGAGCTTCAGCTCCCTTCTCGGCCTGGGTCCGCTGGTCGCACTCACCGTCCTGATCGCCGGCTTCGCCCTCAACAAGGATGATCCGAATCTCGCCGCCAACGCGCTGAGCCGCCTCATCAACTTCGTCGCGCCGCAGGTCGGCCAATACAGCCGGCTCGACGAGGAGCGCGCGTCACGACCTGCCGGGAGCGCGCGCGTCTCGCCCGCTCCGGTCGAAGCTGCGGGCGAGACGCCCGCGCACCCAGGCTCCGCCTCCGCCGCGCCGACCGCTGCCCCGACGGCGCCCGCGCCGCCCCGGTTGGAAGCCCGGCCCTTCCCCGACGTCCGGCTCAATCCCCGCCTCGTGCAGATGATGAACAACTTCATCAACCAGGGCCGCTCCGGGTCGGCGGGTACGGTCGGCTTCTTCGGCTTGGTGATCATCGTGCTGCTGCTGTTCAAAACGGTCGAGGACACGTTCAACGAGATCTGGGGCGTGCGCAGCGGTCGCGGCGTGCTGATGCGGATCGTGTACTACTGGACCACGCTCACGCTGGGCGCCGTGCTGTTCTTCGCCTCCGTGACGCTGTTGAGTGCCGGCGCGTTCTTCAGCGTATTCAACAACGCCCTCGCCGACCTGCCGTTCTCCGCGCAAATGGCCGCGATGCTGCAATGGTCGCTGCCCGCGCTTTCGTTCACGCTCGTAGCGCTGCTGCTCACGATTTTCTACCGGGTCATTCCGCACACCCGCGTGTTCTGGCGCTCGGCGTTCACCGGCGCGATCGTCGTCGCCGCGCTGCTGATGCTGAACCATTATCTCGCGTTCCTTTATGTGCGACGCGTGATCCTCACCGAAAGCCTCTACGGCTCGCTGGGCCTGCCGCTGGTGATGATGTTCGGCTTGTACATCTTCTGGCTCTACGTGCTGATCGGCGGCCAGATCAGCTACGCGGTCCAGAACGTCCATTTCCGCAACAGCCAGGCCGCCTGGGGCAACCTCTCGCAATCGATGCGCGAGCGATTGCTGCTGGTGGTCCTGCTGACGATCTGCCGGCGGTTTCGCGACTGCCGCCCCCCGATGACCACCTCCGAACTCGGCGAGATGATCAAGGTGCCGACCCAGATTCTCAACGAGTGCCTCAACCGGTTGGCCGACCTGCAGCTCGTGACCGCGGTCCCCCCGCGGACACCCGACGACCCCACGGACCTGCGCTATCAACCCGCGCGACCGCTGAACCGGATCACGCTGCGCGACTTCAAGCGGCTCGATGACGATTTTGGCGACAACCCCATGGTCGGCGCGCTGGAGCATATCGATCCGGTCGTCGCCCATTACCGGCAGGCCGTCACCCATACGACCGAAAGCGATTTTTTCTCGAAGTCGCTGGAGGACCTGCTTGCGGAACATCCGTTCGACGCGCCGCGGCTTCCGGACGGCGCCGGCGCACCTCCGGCCGCGAACGGCTGAGTGGCACGGGCGTCCCGCCCGTGAACGCGGGCCCCGCGCCGCAACCACGGCGAGACACCCATGCCACGTCACCGTCAGGCGGCCCCGCGCCACCAGCCCACCTTCCCGCCGCTCAAAAGCGGATCTGCGCCCCGGCCCCCGCACCCACTTCACCCTTGCCAGTGCGTCGCGCCAACCTAGCGTCGGCGGCTCTCTCCCGATGATTTCCTGGATCCAGAAATATTTCCACCGCCACTTCAAAGTGATCTTCCTGCTCGTCCTGGGCGCGATGGCGATCCCGCTGGTGTGGGTGTTCAATCCTTCTTCCGGCACGCACGCGGAGCGGCAGGTGCTCGAACGCCGGGTCTTCGGCTACAATCTCGGCTCGGCCGAGGATCAGGCGCGGCTCTTCGGCGACGCCGGACTCAGCGCCCAGCTGCAAATGGGCTATCCGGTCGACGGCGCGGAGCTCCAGGATTACGCGTTCCAGCGCGCCGCCTCGCTCCAGCTCGCCGAGCAGCTGCACCTTCCCCCGGCGACCCAGCAGGAGATCACTGACGCGATCAAGTCGCTGCGCATCTTCGCGGGCGCCGACGGCCAGTTCGACGCGCAGCGTTACGCCACGTTCCGTGATTCCCTGAAATCGAACCGCGCCGGTTTCAACGAAGCCAGTGTCACCCGCGTCCTCTCCGACGACGTGCGCATCAACAAAGTGCAGCGGCTGATCGCCGGGCCTGGCTACGTGCTGCCGGCCGAGGTCCGGATGCAGCTCGAACAGGCCGACGCGAGCTGGACGCTCGGCGTCGCCACGATCGACTATGCGGGCTTCAATCCCACGATTCCCGCGACCGACGAGCTCCTGACCAAGTTTTACGAGGAGAACGCGTTTCGCTACGAGATCCCGCCGCGCGTCGTCGTCGATTATGCCGAGTTTTCGCTGCAGGCCATTTTGCCGACGATCCAGGTGACCGAGGCCGAGGTGCGCGCCTTCTACGACGCGAACCCGGCGCGTTTCCCCAAGCCGGCCGCCGACGCCAAGGCGCCCGCCAAGACCGATCCCGCCGTGGATTACGCCGCCGTGCGGCCCCAGGTGGAAGCCGCGCTCAAGCAGGAACGCGCCCGCCGGATCGCGGCGAAGAACGCCTCTGACTTCGCCTACTCGCTGTTCGAGAAAAAGCTGAAGCCCGGCATCCCCGAGTTCACCAGCTACCTCGCCGCGCAGGGCATCACGCTGAAGTCGCTCGCGCCGTTCACGCGCGAAGCCGGTCCCGCCGAATTCGGCGGCAGCCAGGAAATCGCCGGCGAAGCGTTCAAGCTCGGTCCCAACCATAGGATCTCCGATGCGCTCACGGCTCCGACGGGTTCTGTCGTGCTCTTCTGGCAGGACCTGCAACCCTCCCGCAAACCCGCCTTCGTCGAGGTACGCGAGCAGGTCCTCGCCGATTACCGCGAGAGTGAGAAGCGCAAGCGCTTCGTCGAACTCGGCCGCACGATCCGCAGCGCGATCGAGAGCCGGGTCAAGGCCGGCGCCAACTTCACCGATGCGGTGGCCGCCGCCGCCAGCGCGAACACCGTGAAGATCGAGGCGAAGATGCTCGCACCCTTCACGCGCCGGCAGCCGCCGCAGGATCTCGACTACACGGTTTACGGTGCCCTCGAGCGGCTCGATAAGGGCCAAGTTTTGGACATGATGATCGCGCGCGAACACGGGCTGATCGTCTACGCGGCCGACAAAAAGGTGCCCGAGGCGTCGGAGGCCAATCCTCAGTTTGCCGCGGCGCGCACCCAGCTCGCCATGGCCACCGGCCGCGTCGGCGCCAGCGCATATCTGAACGAGGTGGTCACCGAGGAGCTCAAGAAATCCGAGCCGACCCCGCAGTAAACCGCGACCCTCTGCCACGCCCGCGGAGCATCTCATTTTTCCGACCTGGGCGGAACGCCCATGCCACGTGGGACGGGCGTCTCGCCCGTGGGTTTGCAGGAAGCGAGATGCGCCCTCATGCCCGCGGATTTCCGCCCGGGCATTATCCGTTCAGCTCAGGGCCGGCCTCTGCCGGCCCTTTGTTTTCGGTGCGCCCGAGCGCGCCGCTGCGCCAAGCGTCGCGCCGTTCATCTGAGGGCCGGACCGTTCACCACGTTTGCTCTCGAATCCGCCGCGCGTTCCCCCGAGATTTTGCGGCCTCATGAGCCCGGCCCGTACACCTTTCTCGCATTTTGAGCCGAGGCACCCGCATCGTCTCGTCCCCGCGCTAGGTCGCTCCTGCGCCAACGGCCCGTGCGGTCCGACTTTCGCCGGTGAAACTTTCTGCCCCGCGCCCCGTCTCACGCGCCATGTCGAGCGAGTTCCCGGATCGGGTCATTGGCGTCATCACGGCGCCGCCAGCGAGTAACTTTTCGACACCGCTCGTGTTCTCCCCCTCACTTTGACGGCTCTTCCTCTCATGTCCCGCTTCACCGCTCGTGTGTTCGCCCTGATCCTCGCCGCTTTCACCGGCTTCGTTTGCGCCGAGGAGCCCGCCGCTCCGCCGCCGCTCGCCACCGCGCCGACCCTCACCGTCGAGGAATGCATCGTCCGGGCGCTGGAGAAGAATTTTTCCATCAAGGTGCAGTCGTTCTCCTCCGATGTCGCGCGCGAATCACTCGCTGTCGCCCAGGCGGCATTCGAGCCCACGTTCACCGCGAGCCTCGACCGCCGGTTCACGCAGGACGCGCTCGTCCTCGGCGGCGCGCGCAACGACTACTCCAGCGCCCGGCTCGGCGTCTCCCAACTCGTCCCCACCGGCGCCCGCCTCAACGTCAGCACCAATCTCGATCGCAACGCCGGCAGCTTCACGTCCGGCACCGGCCGCTACACCTCCGGGCCGTTCAATCCGATCTACGGCAACGACGTCGTCCTCACCGTCACGCAGCCGCTGCTTCGCGGCGCCGGACTCGCGGTCAACCGCGCCGCCATCGAGCGCACCAAACTCGGCGTCGAAATCGCCCACCTCGATCTGCAGGGCCAGGTGCTCCAGGTGATCCGCGACACCGAAGCCGCCTACTTCAATTTGGTCTTCGCCCGCGAACAGCTCGCGGTGAAACAGCACAGCCTGCGGCTGGCCGAACGGCTCTACGAGGAGAACAAGACCCGCAAGCTCACCGGCGTCGCGACGGATCTCGACGTGCTCACCGCCGAAGTCGGCATCGCCAACGCGCGCAACGGCGTGGTCGTCGCCGAGCAGGGCGTGCACAACCGCGAGGACGAATTGCTCGCGCTGATCGGCCAGTTCGAGTTCGACAGCTCCCTCGGCACCGTCGGGCTGACGCCGTATCACGAGCCCACGCCGTCCTTCGACCTGTCCTACAAGCTCGCGCGCGACAATCAACCCGACTTCCTCGCGACGCAGACCGTCATCCGCCAGCTGGAGATTGATGCTCGCAACGCGCGCAACTCCCGGCTGCCCACCCTCGATCTCGACGGCGCCGTGGGCTACAGTGGCGTCGATCGTTCCTATCGGGGCGCGGTCGACCGCACCTCCAACGGCGAAGCCGAAAACTGGCAGCTCGGCCTTTCGGTCTCCGTGCCTTGGGGGCTGCACGCCGATCGTGCGCGCTATCGCGCCGCGCTCGCGTCGCTCCGTCAGCAGGAAACGCGGCTGCGCCAGCTCGACCAGAATCTGCTCGTGCAGGTGCGCACCGCCGTGCGCGCCGTCGAAACCAATCAGCAGAGCGTCGAGATCAACGCCAAGGCCACCGAGCTGGCGACGCGCCAATACGAACTCGAGCTCGCCCGCTTCAAGGCCGGCCTCTCCACCAGCCGCCAGGTGCTCCAGATCCAGGACGACCTCGAGACGACCCGCGTGAACGAGTTGCTCGCGCGCGTCAATCTGCGCATCGCCATCGCGAATCTTCATCAGCTCGAGGCCAGCTCGCTGCAGCGCTATCACGTGGCCGTCGGCCAGTAACCCGCCACGCCCGCCGTTTGGGTGGAGGCGCGGTCGCCACCCCCGCGGCTTCGTGGCACGGGCATCTTGCCCGTGTCCGTCTGAGCGAGCCTCGTGGGCATCTTGCCCGTGTCGGAAACGCGCGCTGCGCCCGCTCGCACCGTCGCGATCGTTTGTGCCTCGTCAACCCGCCCGTTTCCCGCCAATACGACGGGCGGCGATGAATACCCCACTCGGCATCCGGATCGCGATCTGGACATGGTTTTTTGCCGCGCTCGCCGCCGGGCGGTTCGCGCTGTGGCAGCAAGCCCCCGCGCTGGCTCTGCCCGCCACGCTCTTCATCCTCGCCGGCCTGCTCGTGCTCGCCTACCGGCTCGTCCCGCCTTTTCACACCTGGGTCGACGGCGCCGGCCTGCGGATGCTGGTGTTGCTGCACGCCACGCGCTTCGTCGGCTTTTACTTCCTGGTCCTGCAACAACGGGGCGACCTCCCGGCCCGGATCGCCGTGCCCGGCGGACTTGGCGATTGCACGGTTGCGCTCTTCGCAATCCTCCTCACCGCGCTGCCCTTGGCCGAGCCGACGCGACGGCGCGCGATCGCGATCTGGAATGTCGCCGGCTGTGCCGATCTCGTGTGGGTGGTGGTCAGCGCCGTGCGGTTGGAACTCGCCGCCCCCGGCTCGCTGCAGCCGTTCACCCACCTGCCGCTGAGCCTGCTGCCAACGTTTTTGTATCCGCTCCTGTTGGCCGTTCATGTGGCCGTGTTCGCGCGGCTCGCGCGCGCGCCTCGCTGACGCGGCCCTGCCGGATGGGAAGTCTGCGTCTTCGCCCGTGCGCCTGCTCGCCGTCAACTCCACTCGCCGCCGCGGTTTCACGCTGCTCGCATTGGCAGTCGCGTTCGCGGCGGTCAGCGTCGTGCTGGCCCTCGCCGTACCCGCAGCCGGCCTGCTGCTCGACCGCGCCCGGACCCGCGCCCTGGAAAAGGACCTGAAGTCCTTCGCCGCCGCCTTCCAGAACTACGCCCTGCGCCAGGGCGACTGGCCGGTCGGTGACGGCACACCGGCAGCCATCCCGCCGGGGATGGAAGACGAACTGCGCGAGAGCGACTGGCCGCGCCGCTCGCCGATCGGCGGCCACTACGCGTGGGAAACCGACAGTCGCCACCAAGGCACACGCTATCGCGCCGTGATCGTGATCGCCTCCACCCCCGACAGCCCCGTGCTGGACCATCGCGACCAACTTGCCGCCATCGATCGCGGACTCGACGACGGCGATCTCGCGACGGGCAATTTTTTCCTCGGTTACGGCAACCAGCCGACATTCGTGCTGGAACGCTGATTCGCCATCATGTCCGACGGCCCCCCCGTTAACCTCAGCCCAGACCCGTCGCCGCCCGGCGGGCCGACCAAGCCACGTCGCTCGTCCGCGCGGCGCCGCACCCTCGCGTTCGCCCTTCTCGCCGGCTGCGTGCTGCTCAACGCCTACACGTTCCTCGTCGCGACCCGGCACACGGAACTCAATGCGCGTCCGCTCGTGCACTTCCTCACCGACGCCGATGAACTGAACGCGCAGCGGCATTCGGCCGCGGGCCGGTACGCGACCGGCAGCACGCCGGGCGACCGACGCATCGAGATTCGCGCCGACGGACGCCTCCAGTTTGCGCGCGTCGTCGGCTCCGGCGAACGGATCCTCGGCGAGGATTCTTACCGGATCGGCCGCATCGACTCCGGCGCGGTCTGCCTGGCGACGCCACGTCACGGCGTCATCGAGATCCGGAACATCGATACGATCGTCTACTACAACGACGTCTATCGCCGGCAGCCGTGAAGCCAGCGGCCTGCTGGGAGCGTGGTCGTCCCGCCTGCTCCGGGCCGAAGATGCGGGCGAGACGCCCGCGCTCCCAGGCGCTTTGCGGCGACGCGCCCGAACACCGCCGTCAAAAGTCGAACAACCCGCCCGCGTCCCGCAGCACCGCCGCGTCGACTCGTCGATGATCGGGCAACTGCGTGCGGAACCACGTGCGCTGTTTTTTCACCAGCGCCCGCGTGTTCTTCTCGATCTCGGCCGCGAGACTCGCTGCCGGCAGACGTCCCTCGAGCAGGTCGATCACCTCCCGGTAGCCGATCGCGCGAGCGGCGCTCGGATTCTCCTTCAATCCGGCCGGGAGCAGGCGCTTCACTTCATCGACCAGTCCGGCGGCCAGCATCGCTGCCACGCGCGCCGCGATCCGCTGGTTCAACTCCACCGGATCCCGGTCGAGCACGGTCAGCCGCGCGTCCCAATCCGCAAACGGCCCCGGCTGTCGCGCGAACGCCGCGCTCAGCTCCGCGAGCGTGCGACCCGAAGCGAGGCAGCGCTCCAGTGCGCGCACCACCCGCCGCGGATTCGCCGTGTCCAGCGCGCCCAGCCCGGGTGGATTCAGCTGCCGCAACCGCTCCACGGCCGCCGCCGGTGTGAGCGCCGCCACTTCCGCTCGGACCGCCGCGCTGACCTCGACGTCGTCGGCCACGGGACCGAAAAATGCCTTCAGATAAAACCCGCTGCCGCCGACCACCAACGCCTCCCGGCCGCGCGCCGCGATCTCCGTCAACGCGCGCCGCGCCGCGGCCACGTAGCCGGCGATGTTCATCGCTTCGCGCACGTCGCACACGTCGACGAGGTGATGCGGCACGCGCGCCAACTCGCCCGCCGTCGGCTTCGCGGTGCCGATATCCATCCCGCGGTAGAACAGCAGCGAATCGCACGAGACGATCTCCGCGTTGTGCGCCTCAGCCCAGCGCAGGGCCCATTCGGTCTTGCCGACCGCGGTGCAGCCCGCGAGCACGCGCAGCCGCGGCTTGTCCGTGGACGCGGCGTTCACGACGACCCGGCCGCCCACACCCGGTCCCGACCGGCCGCTTTCGCCGCGTAGAGCGCGCGATCGGCCGCCGCGATCAGCGTCTCCTCGGAGTCGGCATCGTGCGGCAGCGCCGCGGCACCTGCACTCACCGTGACCACCAGCTGCACACCGTTGCCGAGCGCGATCGGCGTGCGCCGCACCGCCGCCCACATCCGCTGCGCCGCTTCGAGCGCCGCCGCGCGGTCGGACTCGACGACGATCAGCGCGAACTCCTCGCCGCCGAACCGGGCCAGCCGGTCGACGCTGCGGGCTTCCGCACTCATCCGCCGCGCCACCTCGCGCAGCACCGTATCGCCTGCCGGATGACCGTGCGTGTCGTTGATCGCCTTGAAATGGTCGATGTCCACCATCACCAGCCCGATCGGATGCTCGAAACGCCGCGCGCGATCCCGTTCCTCCGCCAGTTCGCGGTCGAACTCGCGGCGATTGAGCAGCCCCGTGAGCTGATCGTGCGTCGCCAGCTGCCGCATCGCCTCAAGCGTTTCGCCGAGTTTCAGCGCGTAACGCAACGACCGCTCCAGGGAACGTGACGAAATTTCGCCCTTCACCAGATAGTCGAGCGCGCCCGCGTTCATCGCCTCGATGTCGACCTCCGGCGACGATTCCGCCGTCAGAAAGATGATCGGCGTCCGGCACCCCGCCGCGACGGCTTGTCGGATCAGCTCGAGTCCATTGCGCGGGCCCAGCTGATAATCGAGCAGGCACGCGGCGAACCCGCCCGTGAGCAACTCCGCCAGCCCGGCGTCGAAGGTCTCGGCCCAGTGCAGCTCGAAACGCTCGCCCTGAAACTTTCCAAAGTGCGCCTGCGCGAGTCGGTATTGCAGGCGGTCGTCGTCGATCAGGAGAATTTTCCGGGTCATCCGCGGAGTCTGGGTTTCAGGGGCGTTTGATCCTAAGAACCGGCGTGCGCCGCGCGCAAGCCGCAGATTAGGCCGACACGAGACCGGAAGAGCGAACCGCCCAACAGGTGGAGCGCATTGCTCTCAACGCGCTTTTCCAGCCCGCAGCCGATCGCCGTCAGCGCTTCGTGCCGGCGACGAGATCGCCTGCCACCGCCGCGAGCTTCGCGGTGATCCGCTCGGGCGAGCCCAGGTTCTCGCGAATGCAGTTCACGAGCGCGCTGCCCACGACCACCCCGTCGGCGACGGCCGCGACCTGCCGCACCTGCTCACGGTTCGAAATCCCAAAACCCACAACCACCGGCAGCGCCGTGTGCCGCCGGATGGCCGCCACCGCCTCCGGAATGTTGGCGGCGACCCGCTCCTGCACGCCGGTCACGCCCTCGCGCGACACATAGTAGATGAAACCGGTTGCCGCCTGCGCGATCTTCGCGATGCGTTCCGCCGGCGAGGTCGGCGCCACGATATACACGCTCTGCACGCCGTGCGCGCGGCACGCGGCGGAAACCTCGTCGGACTCCTCCGGCGGCAGGTCCAGCGTAAGCAGTCCGTCGACGCCCGCCTCTTTCGCGGCGCGCACGTAGGCGTCGATCCCGTGCGCGAAAACCAGATTGTAGTAAGTGTAGAAAACGATCGGCACCTCGCTGAATTCGCGGATTCGCCGCACGAGCCGGAACACGTCGGCCGCGGTCATTCCGCTCTCCAACGCGCGCTGCGCGGCCAGCTGGTTGGTCAACCCGTCCGCCAGCGGATCCGAAAACGGCACGCCGAGTTCGAGCAGATCCACGCCGCTGGTGATCACGGCGCGGCACGCCGCAAGCGAGGTGTCGAAATTCGGATCACCCGCGCAGAGATAGGCGATGAAGGCGGCGCGGTTCTGCGCTTGCGCGCGCTGGAAGGCTTGGGCGATGCGGGACATGTGCCCTTGATCGGCGCAAAATCCGGTCCGGGGCGCAAAGGGAAAATCGGCTGACGTCAGACAGTCGCAGCCGCTTTCGCGCAGGACAGCCGCAGCGCGGCGCCGGTGCCACGGGCGTCTCGCCCGTGTACGCTCCTCCCTTTGTTACTTCCCACTTCGCACTTTCCTCCCTTACGGCAGCGTGAAGTCCACCGCCACGGGCCGGTGATCCGAGAGGAAGCAGCGCACGATCTCGCAGTGGCTCGCATTGCACGCGCCCGGCAGGAACACGAAATCCAGCAGCCGCCCCGGCAGCGGGGAGGGAAACGTACGGCCTTTCGTGGGGTGCAGCACATACTCGCCGTAATCCGAGAGGTGACTCAGCAACGCCGCCGTGGCGTCCGCGCTCGTGCCCGGATTGTTGAGGTCGCCGCACACGATCGCCGGCACGCGCCAGCGGCCCCGCGAGTGTTCCTGTTTTTCCCTCAGCCAGGCCAGCAGCCGGCCGATCTGGCGGATCCGGTGCTCGCGCGAGCTGAAATGCAGGTGCACGTTGACCAGCGGCATGACCCGGCCCGCGACGTCGATCTCGGCGAACAGAAATCCTTTTTCGCCGACCCGCCGCTGCCCAAACACCACCGTCTCGCTGTAGGAGATCGGGTAACGCGACAACAGCGCGTTGCCGTAGCTGAGGTTGAGCAAGCCCGCGCGGCGGTTATGGATGCCGAACACCGCGTGCTCGAATCCCGCGTGCAGCCGGAGATATTCGAGGTGGTCGAAGTTGCCTGCCCACAGCGAGCGCTCGTCGACCTCCTGCAGCGCCACCACGTCGGGTTTCAACTCGCCGATCAAACGCGCGATCTTCCGCAGGTTGGCCTTCAGCTTCTGCGGCGTGGTCAGGCCCTGGATCGGCGCCAGCCCGCGACCATGCGCGATGTTGAAGGTGACGAGCCGTACCCGGGACATGCCGGCAATGAAAGCAGATCCGGTCAAAGTTGCGAGGCCGGGGCGACGACTCCGAACTAGGGGTTGACAGCCGTCCGCCTACCTCTGAATTTCCCCAACCCTCACGGCGGCCATAGCTCAGTTGGTTAGAGCACAAGATTGTGGATCTTGGGGTCGCGGGTTCAAGTCCCGTTGGCCGCCCCATTTCCGCCCGCGGCGTCCACCCGCGAGCGCGCGCCAGGAAAAGCTTTTGAACCGACGCGGCTCCCGTCAGAACGAGCAGCGATGTTCCTGCTGAAGAAGTTCGTGTCGTTCTGGCTGATGCCCGTGCCGCTGAGCCTCACCCTGCTGCTCGTCGGGCTCTGGCTGCTTTCCGCACGGCGGCGGCCGCGACTCGGCCGATGGCTGATCCTCGGCGCGCTGGCTTTTCTCCTGCTCGCTAGCAACCGCGCGGTCAGCCTCTGGCTCATCCGGCCCCTGGAGACAACTTATCCGGCCATTCCGGAGTTTGCGCCGGCCACCGCTCTACCGCCGAATCTCGCCGGCTGCCAAGCCGTCGTGGTACTCGGCGGCGGACACAGCGACTCGCCGACACTCTCCGCGGTCAACCAGCTCAGCGAGTCCGCCCAAGGCCGGCTGCTCGAAGCCTATCGCATCCTGCGCGCGCTCCCGCCGGAGGCGCGGCTGATCGTCTGCGGTCGCGGCGGACCCAACCGCCCGAGTCATGCGTCCGTGCTCGCCCAGGCCGCGACGTCACTCGGCGTTTCCCCACACCGGATCGTGCGACTCGACACGCCGCGCGACACCGAAGACGAAGCGGCGCAGCTGCGCGAGCTGCTCGGTCGCGACACGCCGTTCGCGCTGGTGACCTCCGCGTGGCACCTGCCGCGGGCGACGGCGCTGATGCGCGGCGCCGGCCTGCGGCCCGTCCCCTGCCCCGCCAATTTCGCGGGGAAACCCGGCGCCCCGTTCGAATGGCTGGATCTGCTCTGCGGGCTCGACGGACTCGATCGCAGCACCAAGGCGATTCGCGAACGGCTCGGCTACGTCTGGTCGGCCCTGCGCCGAAAGACTGCTTGATTCGCGCCGTGCCGGCGGCTGCTAAGCCCCGCCGAAACGGACGATTTGTTTCGCAATCTTCACCCCCAGCATTACTCAGGCGCATACCTATGCAGTGGTTCAAAAGAATCTTCGGCAAAGAGGACAAATTCTTTGATTTGCTCGAGGCCGGAGCCGAGGAGGCGAAGACCAGCGTGAACCTCCTGGCGCGTTACCTGCAGGCGCTGGCCGCCGGCGGTCCGCAGCCCAATCTCGACGATTTCGTGCAAACCCGGCGCAAGGAGAAGCGGATCCGCTACGGGATGCAGGAGGAGCTTAGCAAGACCTTCGTCACCCCACTTGAGCGCGAGGACATCGAGGCGCTTTCCTTCGCCCTGTACCGGATTCCCAAGGCCATCGAGAAGATCGTGGAGCGGCTTTCCATCTATCCCGGTCGCGTGCCACACACCGCTTTTCAGCGCCAGACCGAGTTGCTCAACCTCGCCTGCGAGGCGGTGGTGTTCATGGTCAAACAGCTGCGGCGCGGCACGCACATCGAGAAAATCCGCGAAGCCAACGACCGGCTGCAGTATGCCGAGGGCGAAGCCGACAAGGTGATGCTCGGGCTGCTCAAGGACCTCTACCACGGCCCCTACGAACCCAAGGAGCTCGTCATTCTGCAGGAACTTTACGAGATGGTGGAACAGACCGTCGACCGCTGCCGCAACGCCGGCAACATCGTGGTCCAGATCGTCCTGAAGTATTCCTAAGATGTCGCCGCGCTCTCGGGCTGCCAGCCACGGATCGCAGGCACTCCCCCTCGCCGTCAGCGACGCTCGGCGTCCGCTACGGATCGGGTCGGCCAGCGCACGGATGCCATGACGCTGTTCCTTTTCGTCCTGCTCGCCGCACTCGTCTTCGAGTACATCAACGGCTTTCACGACGCCGCCAACGCGATCGCCACGGTCGTTTCGACCAAGGTGCTCACGCCGCGCCAGGCCATCACGATGGCGGCGGTCTGCGACATGCTCGGGGCATTCCTGGGCACCGCGGTCGCCACCACGATCGGCAAAGGCATCGTCGACACGGGCGTGGTCACGATGCTGACCGTCCTCTGCGCGCTCATCGCCGCGATCCTGTGGGGCCTGCTCACGTGGTGGCTCGGCCTGCCGTCCAGCTCCAGCCACGCGCTGGTCGGCGGACTGTGCGGATCCGCGCTCGCCACGGCGCACGGAAATTGGAGCGTGCTCAAATGGTCCGCGTTCGATGCGCAGGGCGCCCATGTCGGACTCTGGCCGAAGATCGTCCTGCCGATGATCACCTCGCCGACGGTCGGTTTCATCGGCGGCGGACTGCTGATGCTGCTGCTGCTGATCGCACTGCACCGGGTCACCCCGCGGCGGGTGAATCAGATCTTCGGCAAGGCGCAGCTCGCCAGCGCGGGATTCATGGGCATCAGCCACGGCGCCAACGACGCGCAAAAAACGATGGGCATCATCACGCTCGCGCTGTTCACCGGGACGACGTCCGGCGCCTTCAACCAGCTGCCCTCCTGGCTGGGCTTCCTGCATACGCCGGAATTCTCCATTCCCAACTGGGTGATCATCACGTGCGCGCTGACGCTCGCGGCCGGCACGTCGGCGGGCGGCTGGCGGATCATCCGTACCATGGGCCACAAGATGGTGAAACTGCAGCCGGTCCACGGCTTCGCCGCGGAAACCACCGCGGCGTTGATCATCCACACGGCCACGAGCGTCGGCATGCCGGTCTCCACGACGCACGTCATCTCGACGTCGATCATGGGGGTGGGCGCCGCGAAACGGTTCAGCGCGGTCAAGTGGGGCGTCGTCGGCCGCATCGTCTGGGCGTGGGTGCTGACGCTGCCGGTCACCGGCCTGACCGGCTACTGGTTGCTGAAGCTGCTCCGCGCCGCGGGGGCGTGAGCTCGGTTGGTGGCCGGGGTCGATGACCCTGGCGGCGAGTGTTGAGTCTGGACCAACCGCCCGGGGTCGGTGACCCCGGCTACATCAGGACTGTGCGGCCTATCCGCGCGCGCTCGGCGCGGTGCCGTTCCCATTGGCTTCGGCCTCCGGCAGCGTGAAAAAGAACCGCGCGCCGCGACCGAGTTCGCTTTCCACGCGTACCTCGCCGCCGTGGGCCTGCACCAGATTCTTGACGATCGAAAGTCCCAGCCCGGTGCCGCCCTGCTCGCGCGACCGCGCCTTGTCGACACGATAGAACCGCTCGAACACGCGCGAACGTGCCTCCGCGGGAATTCCCGGCCCGTCGTCGCACACCGCGATCTCCACCATCGCAGCGCCGGTCGCGCGGCCCTGCACCACCACGCGTCCGCGCTCGCGGCCATACTTGATCGCGTTCTCGATCAGGTTGCCCAACACCTGACGCAGTTTCGCGGCGTCGACCTTTGCGCTCAGCCCGACGGGCACCTGGTTTTCCAGCGCGATCGCGCGCGGCTGCGCCAGCGTCAGCGCATCATCCAGCGCGTCCTGCACCGCGGCACGCAGGCCCACGGACCGGATGTCCAACTCCACCCGCTCGGCATCGAGCTTCGAGAGCGTCAGCAAATCGTCGATGAGCAAGCTGAGCCGGTTGGCGTGCTTGTCGATGATCTCGAGGAAGCGCGCGTTCACCGCCGGATCGTTCTTGCCGCCGTCGAGCAGCGTCTCCGCCGCGCTCTTGATCAACGAAAGCGGCGTGCGCAACTCGTGACTCACGTTCGCCACGAAATCCTGCCGGATCGCCTCGAGTTGCTGCAGCCGAGTGACGTCGTGAAACACCAGCACCGTGCCGACCTCCGCGCCGGTGGGCGAACGCAACGCCACCACGCTCACCTGCAGCACGCGCGGCTGCGGCCGTTCAATGCGAATCTCCTGCTCGATTGCCTTCGCCTCTTTGGCCGCCCGCGCCGCCAGCGCCGCGACTTCGTGGTGCCGCACCGCCTCGAGCAGCGTGCCGCCCGCCATCATCCGCGACATCCCGAACATCGTTTCCGCCGCTTCGTTCACGCGGGCGATCCGGCCAGTGGCATCGAGCACGATCAGGCCTTCGATCATGCTGTCGAGCATCGCTTCCATCCGCGCCGTCTGCGCGTGTTCCGTCTCCTCAAATCGTTCTTTCAACTCCGCCACCTCGCGGGCATGCCGCGCCACCTCTTCCCGGCGCCGGGCCTGCAGCCACCACGCCAGAGCAGCCAGGGCCAAGCACGCGAGGGTCAAGGCGATCGTCATGGGCGTGCGGGCCGAGCCAGGTCAGTCATTTTTCCGCCGTAAACCGGTAGCCCACGCCCCGAATCGTTTCCAGCAGGGACGCCGTTTCGCCGAGTTTTTCCCGCAACCGCCGCATATGCGTATCCACGGTCCGGCTGTCGATTGGGTTATCGTAACCCCAGACGTCCTGCAGCAAGCGGTCGCGCGTCTGCACCCGGCCGCGCCGCCGCGCGAGGATTTCCAGCAGCTTGAACTCCGTCGCGGTCAGCGTCACCGGCGCGCCGTCCACGGTCACCTGATGTCGCGGCACGTCGATCTCGAGCCCGCCGATCCGCAATTGCGCCAGCGGGTCATCGCTCGCCTTGGTGCGGGTCAGCAGCTTCTTGATCCGCAGCACGAGCTCGCGCGGGCTGTAGGGTTTCGTCACGTAATCGTCGGCGCCGAGCTCGAGCCCGAGCACGCGATCCATTTCCGCGGCTTTCGCCGTGAGCATCAGGATCGGGATCGCCGCCGTCGCCGGATCGCGCCGCAGGATTTTGCAGACCTCCAGCCCGTCCACCGCCGGCAGCATCAGATCGAGCACGATCAGATCCGGTGGGGCGGCGCGGACGGCCGCCAGCGCCTTGGCGCCGTCAGCGGCGAAGGACGGTGCGAAGCCGGCCTCGCGCAGCTTGAAGCCCAGCACCTCCAGCGCGTCGGGCTCGTCGTCAACGAGCAGGATTTTCGATTTCATTCGCCTTCAACCCAGTATGCCGGATATCTCGCGCCTCGTAAAGGTAGACGATTTCCTCGGCGATATTCGTCGCGTGGTCGGCGATCCGCTCCAGCCGCTTCGACACGGCCATCAGACCCAGACAGCGCGAAATCGTGGCGGGGCGCTCGATCATGAAGCTGGAGAGCTCGCGGTAGAGCTGCCGGTTCAATTCGTCCACCGCCTGGTCGCGCGGGACCACCGCCCGGGCTTTTTCCGGCTGCCGCTCGATGAAGGCGGTGATCGCGTCGCGCAGCATCTCCAGCGACATCGCCGCCATCCGCGGCAAATCGACATACGGTTTCAGTTGCGGCTCGCGGTTGAGCTCGACGACACGCCGCGCAATCGACACCGCCTCATCACCGACTCGCTCCAGGTTCTGGGAAATTTTCATCGCCACCGTGATCGAGCGAAGGTCCGTCGCCAGTGGCGCCTTCGCCAGGAGGTGAATCGCGAGATCGTCCACCTCGATTTCAAACTGATCGAGGATGTTGTCGTCCTCGTCGACCTGTGCGGCGAGCGAGTCGTCGCGTTCGACCAACGCGCGTATGGCGCGGGCCACGGCGGACTCCGCGTGGCTCGCCATCGCGAGCAGCGTCTCCTTCAGCTTGTTCTTCTCGTCTTCGAAGTGGGTCATGGGAAAGTGAGTCGAGAGGCTAGAGCTGAGAGTCTAGAGACATAACTTGGAGGTCGTCGGTGGGAAGATGGCTCATTCTCTGGGCTCTGGACTCTTGGCTCTGGACTTTGCTGGTCATCCAAACCGCCCCGACACGTAGGCCTCCGTCTGGGCGTTGGCGGGGTTGGTGAACAGGTCGCGGGTCACCCCAAACTCGATCAGCCGTCCCAGGTAAAAGAACGCCGTGTGATCGGAGACGCGCGCCGCTTGCTGCATGTTGTGCGTGACGATCACGATCGTGTAGCGCGCGCGCAGTTCCTGGATCAACTCCTCGATCTTGGCCGTGGCGAGCGGATCCAGCGCCGAGCACGGTTCGTCCATCAGGATGATCTCCGGTTCGACCGCAATCGCGCGCGCGATGCACAGCCGCTGCTGCTGACCGCCGGAGAGGCCGAGCCCGCTGAGGTGCAGCCGGTCCTTCACCTCGTCCCACAGCGCCGCGCCGCGGAGTGATTTTTCCACGATCTCATCGAGTCGCCCGCGATCCTTGATCCCCTGCAGCCGCAGCCCGAACGCGATGTTCTCGTAAATGCTCTTCGGGAACGGATTCGATTTCTGAAACACCATGCCCACGCGCTTGCGCAGTTCGATCACGTCGACGGCCGGCGCGTTGATGTCGGCCCCGTGGATCCGGATCGAGCCGCCGGTCACCCGCGCACCGTCGATCAGGTCGTTCATCCGGTTCAGACAGCGCAGCAGCGTCGACTTGCCGCAACCGGAAGGGCCGATGAACGCCGTGACGCGCTTCGCCTCGATCTGCAGCGAAATCTCGTGCAGCGCACGGTGCGATCCGTAGGAAAAATCGAGCCCCTGAATGTCGATGATCGGATTCGGCACGATCACGCGGGCATGGGCGGCAACGAGCGCCGAGGCCGGCCGTGAGGCGGCCGGCCCCGCAGCGAGAGCCGCGGCCGA
Source organism: Opitutus terrae PB90-1 (assembly GCF_000019965.1). Classification (GTDB taxonomy): domain Bacteria; phylum Verrucomicrobiota; class Verrucomicrobiia; order Opitutales; family Opitutaceae; genus Opitutus; species Opitutus terrae. The sequence goes on along the minus strand of NC_010571.1, from coordinate 3,281,365 downwards.
GGACGAGGACGACGGGCGAGTGGATTCCATCAAGGTCATGGTTTCACCATCGGTAGCGGTGGCGCAGCCGGTTGCGCAGGACGATCGCCGCGGCTGCCGTGGCGGCGACCACGAGGAGAAAGACCAGCGCCGTGCCGTATTGCACCCGCTCCGTGTAGGCGTTTTGCGGGATCTTCGAACTCACGACGTAGATGTGATACGGCAGCGCCATCACGCCTTGGAAAACGAAGTCGGCGGCGTGCTCGACGTCCCACGGCAGCTTGTCACGGATCACGTAGGCCGCCGTGAACATGATCGGCGCGGTTTCGCCGGCGACGCGCGCGATCCCGAGAATCGACGACGTGAGAATTCCCGGCAGCGCATACGGCAGCACGTTCTTGCGGATCGTCTGCCACTTGGTCGCGCCCAGCGCCAGCGCGCCCTCGCGAAAACCTTTCGGCACCGCCTTCAGCGACTCTTCGCTCGCGGTGATCACGACGGGCAGGACCATGAAGGCGAGCGTGAACCACCCCGCCAGCAGCGAGACGTTCCAGCCCAAAAAGATCACGAACAGGCCGAAGCCGAAAAGGCCGAACACGATCGACGGCACGCCGGCGAGATTGACGATGGCGAGCCGCACAAACCGAATCCGCCGGCTGTCGCGCGCATATTCGTTGAGGTAGATCGCGGCGCACACGCCGAGCGCCAGCGCGATCGTCATCGATCCGACGACGAGGAGCACCGTGCCCGCGATCGCGGGGAAAATCCCGCCCGCCGAGTAGACGTAGCTCTCCGCTGCGATCGTGGGATTCCCGCGCTCCGCGCGAAACGCCCGGTACTCCCGGTCCCCCAGCTCGTAGTGCCGGCCCTCGTAGTCGAACACATACAGCGATTCCGGCGCTTGCGTGAAAAAGCGCACGTTCACGAAGGGTGGCTCGGTCTGGAACACCGTGCCCGCCCCCTTCCATACGATGTTGGCCAGCACCGCGGCCCCGCAGCCCAGCACGAGGTATGCACACAGCCGCAGCACCCAACGCACCGCCGCCTCCCCCACCCGGGTCCGGTTCGGTCGCGCCGCAAACGGATTGGTCAGGGTCGTGCTCATCCGGCGTTGATCCGATAGCGACGCACGATCTTCTGCGCCGCATAATTGATCGCGAGCGACAGCACGAACAGCAGCAGCCCGACGACGAACAAGGCGCGGTAGTGCATGCTGCCGCGGACCACCTCGCCCATTTCCTGGGCAATGATGCCCGTCATCGTGTGCACCGGCTGGGTGATGACGCCGAGGCCTTCCGAAAAATCCGGAATCGCGATCCGATTGCCCGCGCACAACAGCACGACCATGGTTTCACCGATCACGCGGCCGAACCCGAGCAGCACCGCCGAGACGATGCCGGAGAGCGCAGCGGGCACCGTGATCCGCACGATCGTCTGCAGCCGCGTGGCACCGAGAGCCAGGGACGCCTCGCGGAAGGATCGCGGCACGTTGTTGAGCGCGTCCTCCGCCAGCGTGAAAATCGTCGGCACCGCAATCAGCCCGAGCAGGCATCCCGCCGTCAGCGCGTTCAGCCGTTCGGCGATGGGGAATCCGGGCACCCACGATAGCCAGGGCAGCTGCGAGAGCGTCCGCAGGTGTTCGCCGAGAAACACGATGCCGAAAAATCCCAGCACCACCGACGGAAAGGCCGAGATGAACTCGATCCCCGGCTTGATCAGCCGCTGCTCGCTCGTCGATGCGAGCTGGTTCACGTAGATCGCCGCGCCCACGCCCAGCGGAACCGCCAGAGCCAGCGCGATCCCGGACACGAGCAACGATCCCGTCAGCAGCGGCAATACGCCGAAGCGGTCCTGCCAGAAACTCGCGGTCAGCCACTCGCGTCCGAAAAGGAACCGCGTGAACGCCTGCCACCGCGGCACCGGCGCCTGCCAGTCCCACTGCGCGAGCTCCTGTTCGACCTGCGGCAACCCCGCGATGTAGGTCCGCGCTGCGCGCTGAAAATCTGCCAACTCTCCCCGCAGTTCCGCCGTCGGCATCGCCGGAAGCGTGGCGATCGCGGCGGCGAGCTGGCGCTGAACCTCCGCGCTGGTTTCGCGATACAACGGCAACGTGCCCGTAAGCACCTGGACCTCGGCGCCGAAATCCACTTCGTCGATCTTCACCGCCGCCGCTTCCTCCGTCCGGCCCTCCGCGAGCAGCTGCGCGCGGTGCTCGCGCTGATCCTGCGAGACAGTGAACTTCGTCTTGATCGCGCTCGCCTGTTCGCCGAGATCGGAGACGAATCCGCGCAGCGGCTCGATCGCGTCACTGAATCCGCCGGCAAACGCATCGTAGTCCGTCAGCCGGGCGTTGGCCTCGGCGATCGGCAGTTTTTCGACCTGTAGCTCGTGCACCAGCGCATCCTGCCGGAGCCGCGCCAGCGCCCGCGTGAGCGCGGTGTGCTCGCTCTCGGCCCGACGGATGTAATCGACATACTCGAGTCCCGCCTGGCGATAGATCCGCAGATTCTCCAGGTTTTGGCCAAAGAAGCCCCCGCCCTCGCGCGCCAGGAACACGGTGATCAGCGTCAGCACCACAACGGCCACGAACGCGTTGCCGCCAAAAAACACCCGGATCGCGTCGTCCAGACTCAATCCGAGAAAGCGAATCCGCCGCCGCTCGATCGCGAATCGAGCAGGGGTGGCGGCGGTGGAACTCGCGGGAGGCATGTGTGCTTCAAGGGCAACTGGCGCCGCCACGGTCCGTCAACGGCGCCAGGTTACGTTTGCGTAACAATCCCGCGACCTCACCGGACGGGCACGAACCCGACCTGCGACGCGATCCGCTGTCCGTCGTCGCTCAGGGTGAACTCGACGAACTTGGCGGCTTCGCCCGAAGGCTCGCCGTTCGTGTAGTAGAACGTCGGACGCGCATACGGATACTTCTTCGCCAGCACCGACTCCTTGCTCGGCGTGGCGCCGTCGATCGCGATGACCTTGATGCCGGGCGCCTGATCGTAGGCCAGCCCGACGTAGCCAATGCCATTCGGATTACGACCGACCTCGGCCGCGATCTGTTCGTTGCCGGCCATCTTCTGCGACGAGGACGCGTAATCGCGTTTCTTCATCGCGAGATCCTTGAAGTCGGAATACGTGCCGGACGAGGTGTTGCGCGTGTAGATCGAGATCCGGCCCGGCTGTCCGCCGACCGCCGACCAGTCGGTCACATCGCCGGTGAAGATCTGCTCGATTTGCCGCTTGCTGAGCGAGGAGAGCGGATTGTTTTCATTCACGATCACCGCGATGCCGTCGTAAGCGACGATCGTCGGCTTCATCGACACGCCCTTGGCTTGCGCCGCGGACATTTCGGTGGGTTTGGCGCGGCGGGACGACATGCCGATCTGCGCCGTGCCGTCGATGATGGCCGCGATGCCGGTGGTCGAACCTTCCGCGGCGATTTCGAACGCCACGCCGGGGTGGCGGGCCTTGTATTCTTCCGCGAGTTGTGGGACGAGTTTGGCGCCGAGCGTGTCGGAGCCTTTGATGACGAGTTTTTGGGCGAAGACCGGAGTCGCGGCGAGCACCGCGGTGAGCAGCACGAATGTTTTGTTCATGGAAATGAAAGATGAGGCCCGGCGAGTGCCGCCGGGCGCGGGTTTAGAATTTCGCGACGATGTCGAACTGCAGCAGGCCGAAGCTGCGGAGGCTGGGAATACCGATGTCACCCGAACCGGCCGAGATGGCCGACGTGTCCTTGGTCTTCGCGTCCGCATAGGTGACCGTGAAGGTGACGGCGTCGGACAACAGGTAGTTGAGACCGACGACCCATCCCTTCGTGTTCACCCGGCTGTCGAAGAGGTCGGAATCGACGAGGTTCGGATCGAGCGCGAACAGACCGGTGGCCTGATAGAAGGCCTTGAGGTCCCACTCGCCGCGATTCTTGGCCTTGCCGTACTGCGCGCCGAGCTGCCAGGCCAACGCCTCGCTATCGAGGTCGGGCCGGCCGTATTTCCGGGCGCGATCGTCGCCGTCGAAGTTGTAGGCGACGTCGCCAAATACGCTGGCCGCGGCACCGTTCGGCAGCGTCGTGGCCAACGTGAACGGCACCTCGGCAATCATGAGATTGTTGATGGCATTCTGCGTGCCGGGGCTGAACGAGCCGGCGAAGGTCTTCGCGTTCCGCTCGTTGTTCACGTAGTGATAGAGCGTCGGCGCCACCGTGAGGCTGTTGCGCTCGTCGAACTTGACCGTGGCGCCGGCCTGCCAGCCGAGCATGTATTGGTCCTTCCGGTTCACCGCCGGAGCGAGCGCGTTCTGCGGGTTCGCCGAGTCATAGATGAACTGACCCAGGTTGACGAAGTAGCTGACCGGGCCCGCGGCGTAGGTGAACTTCTCCGCGAAGCCTTCCGGATTAATGTCGCCGTCCCAGACCATCGACGTGGTCACGAACGGATTCGGGATCCGGCCGGCGTAGAGCGTCCAGGCGTTCGTCGGCTTGAAGCCGATATAAACCTGGCCGGCGTAGAAGCCGTCGTTGGTTTTCGCCCAAGGACCGCCGTCGTCGCCGAACGTCACATTGGAGGAGCGGTTGCCGCCGCCGTTCTCGATGCGCAGCCCGAAGAACCACTGGCTGCCGAGCGTGCCGGTGATCGCCGGCCGCAGCCGATAGCGCCAGCGACCGCGATCGATGTTGTCACCGGCGGCGTTCTCACCGGTGCGGTGTTCGTAACGCACGCGAGCGTCGCCCGAGATTTTCAGCTCGGTGAGCCCGGAGCTGAGGTTCAGTTTGCCCGCGGGCGAGCTGGTCGCGAAGTCCTTGACCAGTTCGGCGCGGAGTTCCTCCGCTTCCTGGTCGGTCACGATTCCTTTTTTCACAAGCAGGTCGAGCAGCGGTCCGCTGTCTTGCGCGCGCAGAGCGGAGCCGGTCAACGTGAGCGCCAGCAGCCCGCCGCCCAAGCAGCGGAGCCAGGTTGATTTCAGTGGGAGCATAAGTGCGTGGTGGGTGGATTGCAGAACGCCACGACTATGCCCGCCCTTTGTTACGATCCCGTGGCGGCCGTGTGACAACGCCGCAAAACGGCTGTCGGTTTGTCACGAACGCTGTTTCACGCGCCGGCTGCCTCTGGAGCAGCGACCAATCCCGTGTTACAGGTGTAGCCCCACATCGGTCGTGGAGAGATCCCGCCCCTCTGGAGCGATGACCGATCCGGGGTTACAGGTGTAACACCGGATTGGTCGCAGGCAGATGCGCTGCAGCGTGACGCCCGGGGCCCGCCGGCACCGGGATTAGCCCGTCGGCTGCTGGCGTTTTTCCACCAGCGCGAGGAGCAGGTCCGTCTTCGACAAACTGCCGAGCAGGCGGCTGCTCTCCGGATCGATCACCGGCACGCGCTCGATCGGATGGCCCAAGAACGCGCCCAGCGCCTCGCTGAGCGACTGGTCGGGCCCGATCCGCGGGAACTCCTCGCGCATGATGTCGTTCGCGATCACCAGGCTCGCAAGATCGGGATCGCCGAGGTACGGCTTGATGTCGTGCAGCGACACCACGCCGAAAAACCGCTGGTCCTCACCCACCACGTAAATGTTGTTCACGCGCACCGACAGGAACAGCCGCGCGATTTCCGCGAACCGCGCCGTGCTCGAGACGACCGGCGGCTTGGTCTTCAACAGATCGCGCACCTTGCCCATCGGCATCACCGCGGAGGGCGTCTCCGCGGCCTTCCGCCGCAGCGATTCACTGTAGAGCGACTCGCCCTGCAGCCCCTTGGCCGTGTAATAAGCGATCACGTTGCACAGCATCAACGGCAGGATGATGTCGTAGCTCAGCGTCATTTCGAACAGCATGATGATCGCCATCACCGGCGCGTAGCTCGCCGCCGACAGGAATGCGCCCATCCCCACCAGCGCGCAGGCCTGCGGGTCCGGCGCGCCCGCCGGCCAGAACGAGTGCACGGCCGTGCCGAACAGATAACCGGCGCTCGCCCCCATGAACAGCGACGGCGTGAACACGCCGCCCGGCGCCCCCGAGCCGAACGACGACGCGGTCGCGAGCCACTTCGCGATCATGATGCCGACCAGCGCGAGCCACACGACCTGGCCGTTCAGGATTTCCAGCACGACAGTGTAGCCGTTGCCCGCCACCTGCGGGAAAAAAATCGCGATACCGCCCACGAGCATGCCGCCGAGCACGAGCCGCGCGATCGGCGGAATCGTCGTGACCACGAACAGCTTTTCCGCGCGACGCAGCGAACGCAGGAACCACGGCGCCAACGTGCCCTCGATGAAGCCGAGCATGACATACGGCAGCATCTCCCACGGTGAATCCAGCCGGAAGGCCGGCACCTGATAAAGATGTTGCGCATCCGTCAGCACGCGCACGGTCAGCGCCGCCGCCACGGCGGAGACCGCGAGCGGCCCCAGGCTCTCCATCGCGATGGTGCCGAGGATGATTTCCGCCACGAAGAACGATCCGGCAATCGGCGCGTTGTAGGCCGAGGCGATGCCCGACGCCGCGCCGCACGCCACGAGCAATCGCAGCTGCGGCGGCGAAAACCGGCGCCAGCGTCCCAGCATCGACGCCTGCAACGCCGCGAGCTGCACCATCGGACCCTCGCGTCCGATCGAACCACCCGAACCGATCGAGAACAACGCGGCCGCGCTCTTGAGCAGGCTCGAGCGCACCGGAATTCGGCCGGAGCCGATCGCGATCGCCTCCATGTAGTCGGTCGAGCTTTGTCCCTGCGAGAGCCGTTTGCCCAGCAGCAGCGTGGCGCCCGCCAGCAACCCGCCCGTCGCCGGCACCGCCACGCAGGCCCACCACGGCAGCTGGCGCATCGTCTCCACGACACCGTCGCTGCGGCCGGTCAGCAGTTCGTGAATACCCTCCGTCAGCACGCTGAACAGCAGCGAGGACAACGCGCCGACAAAGCCCGCCAGCGCCGCCCACCACAGCGTGATCTGCCACTCCGTGGGCTGCAGTTTCTCCTGGATCCAGACGCGCCAGCGCAACAGCCGGATCAACCGCTGCAGCAACTGAACCGCCGGATCACGCACGCCTTTCATCGCTGCCTGCCTCCGATCGCTGAACCGGCGCGACACGGGCGTCCCGCCCGTGTTCTGGTCGAACGGCGTGGCGTCCACGGGCGAGACGCCCGTGCCACGTTCAGGCCACCCGAAAACTCGGCCCCGCCCCTGAGCACGCCGTCGCTCATGTCGCCGCCGCGCGGGACAAGGCAGCGCGGAATTTCGCTTCACTCTCCGCCTCGAGCAACGCCTCCCGCGCCCCGGCAACTTTCAGCACTCGCGAGATCGTCGCCACCAACTCGAGATATTCCGTCACCTGCTGTTTCGGCGTCCCGATCATGAAAATCAGCCGTACCGCGGGATGCTCGCCGTCGAACCCAACGCCTGGCGCGGCGGTCCGCGCCACGCCGAGCACGATCCGCTCGACCGCCGTCGTGCGCGCATGCGGTGTCGCCACGTCCGCGCTGATGCAGACCGGCGCCACCATCGCACGCTCCAGCAGATCGAGCAGGAAACGATCGGGATCGCTGACCGCGTCGGTCGCGCTGCATAGCCGAGCATGCAGGGCGCGCAGGGTCGCTTCCCGCGAACTCGCCGTCAGGTCGAGCATGATTACGTCAGGCTGGGCAATGAGGTCCGTCGGGGGTTCCACGTGCGAACCGCAACCTAGCGCCACCTGCCGCGGAAACAAGCTCTCTCGCTTCGCGTCGCGTCCCGGCGCGTTGCGCCGGGACGCGACGCGAACTTAAGATTTGAAGTTGAAGTTTAAGGAACGGCCGCGCCGCGGTCCGTAACGGCTCCCTCTTAAACTTTTCACTTTCGCTGCACCGCACAGCGGTGCTTGCGCCGCCCCCTTAAACTTTACACTTCAAACTTCCACTGCGCCGCGCGCAACGCGGCGCTCAGTCGACCGTATACGCCGCGAGCTCCGGCTCCGGCTCGACCTGCGACGTCAGCTGCACCAACCCGCGCAGCGAAGTGAAATGCTGGCCGAGATCGAAGTCGCCGCCGAGCCCGCCAACGAGCTTCTCGAACAGATCCCGCTTTTCTTCCTTCAGCGCCTGGATCCGCTCCTCGATCGTGCCCGCGGTCACCATGCGATACACGAACACCGTGTTGGTCTGACCGATCCGGTGCACGCGATCGACCGCCTGCGCCTCCACCGCCGGATTCCACCACGGGTCGAGCAGGAAAACGTAATCCGCCGCGTGCAACGTGATCCCGGTGCCCGCCGCCTTGAGCGACACGAGCATTACCGCCGCGCCGGGCGCGTTCTGGAACTGCTGCACCGGCTTCAACCGGTCCAGCGTCATGCCGGTGAGTTCGAAATGCGGCAGCTCTGGGAACCGCTCGTTCAACGCCGCGCGCACGCGGTCGAGGAACATCACGAACTGCGAAAAGATCACGACCTTGTGCCCGCTGCTTACCACTTCAGCGAGTTTCTCCATCAGCAGCGCGATCTTGCCCGAGTCGGCCAGCGGCGACTTGAGCCACGGCAGCATGTCCGGGTCGCAGCAGGTCTGGCGCAGCCGTGTGAGCAGCGCGAGGAACCCAAACGATTTTTCGCGCATCGCCGCGCCGACGTCGTCCCCCAACCGCTGCAGGCCTTCCGTGCAGATCCGCGCGTATTCTGCGCGTTGCACGTCGGTCAGCGGGCAGAGCAGATCCATCTCGATCTTCTCCGGCAGTTCCTGCGCCACTTCCTTCTTGGTCCGGCGAAGGATGAACGGCGCCAGCTGCACGCGCAGCCGCTCCAGCGTGCCCGCCCGGTCGACGAGCAGCGCACTCTCGAAACTCGACCGCGAGCCCAGCAGCCCCGGCAGCAGGAAACGGAAAATGCTCCAAAGATCGAGCTGACGGTTCTCCAGCGGCGTGCCGGTCAACACGATCCGGTGCCGCGCGCGAATCGCGAAGCACGCCTGCGTGACCTTCGCGTCCGGATTCTTGATGAACTGCCCCTCGTCGAGAATGACGTAGCCGAACTCGTGCGCCGCGAGCAGTTCGCGATGCTTGCGCAGCTGCGTGTAGCTCGCGAGCCACAGCACCGGTCCGTTCGACGGTTTGGTGAAATCGTTGCCCGTCTTCAGCACGTCAACCGCCAGGTCCGGCTGGAACCGCGCGATTTCCTCGCGCCACACCGGCACCACGCTCGCCGGGCACACCACCAGGCTCGGCCGGTCGGCCTCCGGTCGCGTCGCCAGCAGCGTGATCACCTGCAGCGTCTTGCCCAAACCCATTTCGTCCGCCAGCAGCCCGTGGCAACCCACGTTGCAGAGATGCGCCAGCCACTCGACGCCGCGCCGCTGGTAAGGGCGCAACACCTCCGGCAGCTCCGGCGGCGCCTCGGGCGCGCTCAACACGCGCTGCCGCCACGCGTCGATTTCGGGCGAAAGCGTCAGCTTCAGCCGCGCGTCGTTGAACAGCGAAAAGACAAGATACGGCGAAGCCGCGCCCGCCGCCTGAGTCTGCTCCAGGTTCTCGCGCCAGGCGCGGAACGACTCCCATTTTTCGGTCGGCAGCGAAACGATCCCGAGGTTCGGCAGGATCACCGGCGCGCCGCCCTTCTTCAGCAACGCGTTCACCTCGGTCTCGGTCAGCATCCGCTCTCCCGCCCGGAAAATCCAGCGCAGGTCGAGGCCCATCCCGCGCGCGCCGCTCCCCGCTCCCCCCGTCGCGGTGCCGCTGCCCATCGCCTCACCGGCCGAGCCGCTCGCGGGTGCCACCATTTCCGCCACCGCTTCGATTTCCACGGTGCGCGTGCCCTTCAGCAGGTTCGCCGCCTTGTCGTCGAGATCGATCACGAACAACTTCCGCCACGCCGGAAGCACGGTCTTCAGGAAGTTCGGGATCTCTACCAGCGACTCCATCAGGTACACCCCGGTCTCCTGATGATATTGGAAGTGCGCCTTCCGCGCGTAAGCCGCGAGCCCGATGAGCTTGGCGCGCTCCGCACTGGTCACGTGGCCGTTGCCATTGGCATGCGCCGGAGTGCCCAACGCGGGCACGCGCGCCTTCCCCTCGGCCTCGGCCCAGAACGCTTGGAAAGTCAATCCCGCCGTCTTCGTCTTGAACACGAGGACGAGCGTGCGTGAAGGACCGGTGGCTGCCCCCGACGCGCCGTCACCCTGCCCTGCCGCCAAGGTCCCGCCGGCCGCCAATTTCCCCTGGCCGTTCCCGTTCCCATGGCCGTTCGTGGCAGTGCCGTGACCGTTGGGCGCGAGACCATGCCCATTGCCGCCGCCGTTGGCGGGCGCATTTCCGTCTTTTCCGTTGAGCGTCCCATGTCCGTTGCCCGCCGGATCCGCGTCCACGGCCGGCTTGGTCTCGCCCGGCAGCGGCGAAATCTCGTCCGCCACCAACTCCTCGATCTCGTGCAGTCCGGCGACCGCCAACGCGTGGGCCAGCGACCGGTCCGTCGTCGACGACCGCACCGCCAAACCCTCGGTGCCCCATTCAATTACGGCGTATTCATCCTTTTTCTCGACCCGCCGGTGAATGATCGCGTCCTTCGGCGTCAGTTCCAGCTCCCGCACCTCCCCGTCCCGGTAAATCCGGCGCCCCTCTTCGAGCTCTTCGGCCGAGAATGCGTCCGCCCAATCCCGCTCCAGGCGGTCGAACCAAAACTCTAGCGACTGGGGTGTGTATACGCGCTTAGGGCCGTGCGACTGCATTCACGTAAAAGAGCTGACGCTAGAAACCAAGAAAACCTGTGCAATCCCGAACTTCGTCAATTTTGGGCCAGGCTTGAGCTTCACAAAAACGTAACGGATTCGCCCCCTAACTGCCTCACATCCACGCCATCTTCGGGCCGCGCCGGAACCGCTCCGGCCACCGTCGGCCATGAAGCTGAGCATCGTCACTGAAACCTTCCCCCCCGAGATCAACGGGGTCGCGCTGACCTTCGGCCACGTCGCCCGCGAACTCAGCCGGCGAAATCACGCCGTCACGGTTTTTCGCCCCGCTCGCCGCGACCGGTTTCTAATCGGCGAGCCCTACCGCGAAGTGCCGCTGCCGGGCGTGCCGATCCCCGGCTACCCGTTGCTCCGGGTCGGCCTGCCCGCGCCGCTCGCGCTCCGACGCTACTGGCGGACCGAGCGCCCGGATCTCGTCCACGTCGTCACCGAAGGACCGCTCGGCGCCTCGGCCATTCGCGCCGCGCGGGCGCTGCGGATCCCGGTGACGTCGAGCTTCCACACCAACTTTCACCGCTACATGCGCCACTACCGCTGTGCGCCGCTCGAGCGCATCGCGCTGGGCTGGCTGCGGCGCGTGCACAACCGCACGCGTTGCACGTTCGTGCCGACGCTGGAGCTGCGCGAGGAACTCGCGCAGCTCGGGTTCGCGAATCTTCGGCTGTTTTCGCGCGGCGTGGACACCGCGCAGTTCACGCCCGCACGGCGCTCCGCCCCGCTGCGCGCCCGCTGGGGCGCCGGCCCCGACGATCCCGTGGTGCTGCATGTGGGCCGGATGGCCGCCGAGAAGAACTATCCCCTGCTCCTCGCCACCTTCGCCGCGATGCGCTCCGCGCAGCCGCACTGCCGGTTCGTGCTGGTCGGCGACGGCCCGTTGCGTGCATCGCTTGAGCGCGCGCACCCGGAGTTTCGTTTCACCGGATTCGTCTCGCGCGACGAACTCGCGCAGTACTACGCCTCGGCCGACATCTACGTTCACGCGAGCCTGACCGAGACGTTCGGCAATGTGCTCACCGAGGCGATGGCCAGCGGACTCGCGGTCGCGGCGTTCGACTACGCCTCCGCGCGGCTGTTCATCCGTTCCGGCGTCAATGGACTCAACGTCCCATGCGCTGCGCCCGATGCTTTGGTCGATGCCGCCGTGGCGCTCGCGAGCAGCGCCGGCCTGCGTGAGCGACTGCGCACGGCCGCGCGCGCCGCGCTGGCGGAGCAATCATGGCCGCGCGTCATCGCGCGCTTCGAGGCCGACCTGCTGGAGGTGATCGCCGAAGCCCAGCCGGCCGCCGCCCGCACGCCCCTCGCTTTTTCGGTCCGAGCTTCGCCCACCGCAGAATCCTCGCCATGACTCCTCGCATCCTGATTCTCACCGCCGGCTTCGGCGAAGGCCACAACGCCGCCGCTCGCGCGCTCGCCGCCGCGTTCGAGCGCTGCGACCCACCGGCCCGCGTCGCGGTGTTCGACGCCTTCGCCGCCGCCTCCCCGCGACTCAACGCCGCTTCGCGACAGCTCTATCTCAGCTTGATCAACGGCGCGCCGCGCGTCTGGAGCCGGTTCTACGCCTGGATTGACGACTCCGAGTTCATCCAGCGCCGGCTCTGGCTCTTCCACCGGGAAATCGGCGTGCTGGCGGAGCGACTGCGACGCGATCCGCCGGCCGCGATCTGCTGCACTTATCCACTGTATGCGTTTTTCCTGCAGGCGATCCGCGCGCGCGGCGTCCGGCTGCCGCCGGTCTATAACGTCGTCACCGATTCGATCAGCATCCACTCGCTGTGGTGGCGCGCCGCGTGCGACGGCTGGTTTCTGCCCAACGCCGATTCCGCCGACGTGCTGCTCCGCGCGGGGCTTCCACCCACGTTGGTGCACGTCAGCGGTTTTCCTGTCGACGCGGCGTTTCGCGATGCCGGCCGCCAACTCGCTCCGCCGGATCTCGCCCACTTCGCACGGCCACGCGTGCTGCACCTCGTGCATTCCGGCACCCGCCACGCGGAAGCCACCGACCACGCGTTGATGAAGGAAACTGACTGGGATCTCACCTGCGCCGTCGGTCGCGATCGTGCGCTGCGCGCGCGGTTGACGCGACTCGCAGCTCGCCGACCCTTTCCAACCCGCGTGCTCGGCTGGACCGATCAGATTCCGCGGCTGTTGATGACGCATCATGCCGTGATCAGCAAAGCCGGCGGCGCCACCACGCAGGAAGCGATCGCCGCGCTCTGCCCGATGATCGTCAGCCAGATCGTGCCTGGCCAGGAGGAGGGCAACTACGAGCTGTTGCGCCGCTACGGCGTGGGCGCGCTCGCCACCTCGCCCGCCGCGGTCCTTGGCTCGCTACGCGCCGCCTTCGCCGATCGCGGTCGCGTCTGGGCGCAATGGCGCGCCGCGCTGTGGCCACTCGCGCGGCCCGACGCCGCCGACGACATCGCGCGCCACGTGCTGGGACACTTTCCCGCCGTGAGCACGCTGCAGCCGCTCTCACCAGATGCGCCTGAACCATCGCCGGTGCCGCGTCTCGCACGTGCCGCCGCGTAATCACCGTTTCTCTCCGCCCATGAAACCACGCCTCGATGTCCGCACCGTCATCCTCTCCGACGTCCACCTCGGCACGCCCGACTGCAAGATCGACGAGGTGAATCATTTTCTCCGGCACGTCCGCTGCGCGAAGCTGATCCTCAACGGCGACATCATCGACGGCTGGCAACTTACGCGCTCGGGCCGATGGACCAAGGCGCACACCCGCTTCGTTCGGATCGTGCTCAAGAAGCTCGAGAAACGGGACACGGAGATTGTCTATCTCCGCGGCAACCACGACGACGTCCTCACCTCGTTTCTGCCGCTGCAGTTCGAGAACCTGCAGATCGTCGAGGACCACGTTCACCACGGGCTGCGCGGTCCGTATCTCGTGCTGCACGGCGACGTATTCGACGTGGTGACGCGCGATTTCGTTTTTCTCGCGCACCTCGGCGACTGGGGCTATCGCGCGCTGCTGCGACTGAATCGGATCTACAACGCTTGGCGGGCCTGGCGCGGACTCGACACCTGGTCGCTCAGCAAGGCGATCAAGGCCCGCGTGAAGTCCGCGGTGAGCCATGTGTCGAAATTCGAGACGCACCTCGCGCAACTCGCCCGCGAGCGCGGCTGCATCGGCGTCATGTGCGGCCACATCCACTCCGCCGCCGACAAGCGCGTCGGCGACGTTCACTATCTCAATTCCGGCGACTGGGTCGAGTCGCTCACCGCGATCGTCGAGCACTGGGACGGCCGCTACGAGCTCGTCACCTTCGCCGATTTCATCCGGCTCTTCCCCCGCGCTGAAAGCAGCGACGCGGCCACCGCCGACTCCCTCGCCGCCGCGGCGTAAGAGGGCTCGTTGTCGGGGCGTGGCGTGACTTAGCCCGCGGTTAGCATCCGGTCAGCTTTTCTTCTCGTTCCAGGGGGATGGCGATTCGAACGTCATCTTCGCACGTTCGCTGTCGAGCCACCAACCGTTGTCCCGGATGCGCGGGCGGTCCTTCGACGGCAAGACATCAGGTCCGGCCTTAAGGTCTTCGCCGCGACTTTTCAGTATCTGCACCACATATGGCCAGGTGTAAGACAGCGCTTCGTAGACGTCTGCCTTAGGCAGCTGGTCCACGAGCCGTTGAAGGTTTCTGCCGGCGCGAATTTGCGTCTCGTCATCTCCCATCCCTTCCATGTGGATCGCGAGAAAAATGAGGTAGGCGATTTTCTGATTCTTCGGAACACCTAGACCGTCGCGATGCAACACTCCGAGATTGTTGAACGCATCGCCATCGCCCTTCTCGATCGCTTTCATATACCAGTCGTAAGCGACCGCGTAGTCTTGTCTGACTCCCCGACCTTCATGGTAACGTAGTCCGAGCTCGGTCATCGCTCGGGCATCGCCTTCGCTTGCGAGCTTCTCGAAGCGAGCGAGCTCGGCGTCCTTCTGTGCAACGGCATCGCAGCACATCGCGATAGCCAGAACGATACTGAGGATTCGCATGTTGATTTTGGTTAACGACCGGAGATCAGCCACGCGGGCCGAGCCAGGGCGGAGGCCTGGAGGCAGGTGAATCGTCTGAAGACGGACAGCTGCCCGTGTTGGGTTGGGGCGGCTGCATCGGCCGTCTCACCTGATCGCCTCCATCAAGCCTGTCGCCCAACATTGGAACTCCGTTTCGGTTTTTCCGGTGGCATCGTAAACCGCGACAAACCTCCGCCGGTCAGCCGTTGCCTCTGCGCTGCCGCGGTAGCTTTTCGACCACCACCACGATCTGTTCCCGTCCCGACTCCGAAGTAAAGATCAGGGTATCTTCAACTCCGCTCTCCACCTGCTTCCAACCGTCTGGCAACCTCAAGGTCGCAAGCGGGCTGACGTACTCAGCACCGGCGCCATCAAGCATGCTAACGGCGACCAAGATTGCCCACAGTATTCTTTTCACCGTTATGCCCAGACACTATAGCTGCGTGCCGCGTAGCGGAAAGGAGAGATGATCGCCCTCGTCGACGTGGGTTACTCCACCGGAGTGGAGCCTATCCACAGGGAACTGGCGTTCAACCAGCCAACCAAAAGCGAGGACCAGCACGTGAAGACGAATAAGGATGTCGGGCTCGATGTCCATCTGGTAGACACGCAGGTGGCCATCGCCGAAACCAGCCGAACCGGCAACGTGCGGCTCTACGGGGCCGGGGCGAACGACCTGCACGCGATGGCTCGAGGTCAACGGCCTCCTGGCCGCCCGAGACAGAAAAGCAACCACCTGCCCGCTCACGCCCAAGCTTACAATCCGAGCGCGAAAAATGTCCGCCGCGCGAGTTCTCATTCGTTATAGATCGAACCCCTATGAAACTGGAATCATCCCCCGACCAACGCCGCCACCTGATTCTGCTGAGGTATTCGAGTGGCGCGACTCCGCCCACCTCCGAGGAAATGAAGACGATCATGGCCCGCTTCGACCAGTGGATGCGCGGACTCTATGATCAAGGACGCGTGGCAGAAACGCATGGCCTTGAATTCACCGGCAAGGTCCTGCGCGGACCCATCAGCCAGACGACGATCACCGACGGCCCCTTCGCGGAAGGCAAAGAGGTCGTAGGTGGCTATGTGCTGCTGAATCCTTCCACGCTGGAAGAAGCAGTGACCATCGCCCGCGCGTGCCCGGGACTGGACTACCACATGATCGTGGAAGTTCGCCCGGCGAAATCTCGCCCAAACACCTAACGGCCGCCGGCGCTCCACAGCGGCTGGATGAGCGGGAGAGAATCGCCGCAAGAGCCGCGGTGCCGCAACGCTCTCCCTCTTCACTGCGCGAGGCGGTTTCGTCCTGGGAGCGCCCCCGCGCTCCGATCGCGCCGCGAGCACCGCGCCAAGGTACTCGGCGAATCGGGTGAATGGATCGCGTGCATATTGGATCCGTGGTCATCCGCGGAATCCGCGGTGGATGGGTCTTGGTCCCTTCCCGCGTTGGCGGCCGCGCCTTCCGCGCGTTTTGCAGCGATCCAGTTCCCCCGATTCGATCGAACGCGACGAGGGCGTCGCGTCCCCACCAAGACAGGGCGGATCCGTGGCAATCCGGGTGATCCGTGGTCGGTTCCAGCCCTGTGCCGCCCGCCTACTTCAGTCTCGCGAGTTCCTCGCGAATGACGGCGAGCGTGCGCTCCACCGCACCGGCGTTGTTGCGCTGCCACTCGCCCGCGGCGCCCGCCATCCGCTCGCGTCGCGCGGGATCAGCCAGCAACTCGCACACCACCTCCGTCAGCGCCTGTTGGTCCGTCACCTGCCGCGCCGCGCCTGCGGCCACCAGTTCCCGCGCGATCGTCCGAAAATTGCTCATCTCCGGCCCAAACAGGATCGGCTTTTCCAACGCCGCTGCCTCCACCGGCGTCTGACCGCCTTCGTTCGGCGGCAGGCTCTTGCCAATGAACACGAGATCCGCGAGCTGCGTGAGCGTGCGCAACTCGCCCGTGGTGTCGGCGACCGTCACCGCCACGCGGCAGGGCGCCGGCCCGCGCGAGCGGAAATGATGCCCCACCTGCGCCTCGCGCAGCAGCCGCTCGAGCTCGCCACGCCGCTCCGCATGCCGCGGCACCAGCAGCAGCGTGCACTCGACGCCGCGGTTGCGCGCCGCCTGCCACGCCTCCAGCAACGCCGCCTCCTCGCCGGGCCAGGTCGACGAACCCAGCAGCACGAAGCCTTCGCATCCGCCTAGCTCCGTGCGCAGCGTGGTGCGTTCCGCCTGCGTCAGCCGCGGAATCCGCAGGTCCAGCTTGATGTTGCCCGTCGTGAAAATTTTTTCCGCCGGCACGCCGAGTTGGCGAAACCGCGCCTCGTCCTGCGCGGAACACGGCAGCAGCCGGTCGATCCCGCCGAACAGCAGCCGGTTCGCGAAGCCAAAGTTGCGCAGCCGCCGGAAGCTGCGGTCGGATGTCCGCGCGTTGATGCTGATCACCGGCACCTGTCGCAGATTGGCTTGGTGAATGTGCTCCGGCCAGCGCTCGCCTTCCATCAAGATCACCATGTCGGGATCGATGTCGCGCCACGCGCGGCGCGAGAACAGCCACCAGTCGATCGGAAAATAGCCGAGCCCAATCACGAAGCCGAAGTAACGTTCGTCCGCCAGCCGATGGCCGGTGCTGGTGGTCGTGGTGAGATACACCTCGGCCTCGCCGCTCTTGATCAGCGCTTCCAGCAACGGCGCGATCGCCAGCACCTCGCCGACGCTGACCGCCTGCAACCAGATCCGCCGCACACCGGGTCGTTTGGGCGGCAGGTCGTGCCCGCGGCCGAACCGGTGCTGAAACTTCTGCCTGTAGCCGCCCCGCCGTCGCATCCGCCAGAGGTAGCGCGGAGCGAGCACGAGCAGCGCCGGAAGAAAAACGATTCGGTAGAACCAAAACATCGTTCGCGATATACGCCCGCAAAGACCGGGGCGGCGCAAAGCAAATCGGTCGGTTCGCTCACGTCCCTGAAGCACGAAATGGCGCACGCGCCCTTAAAGCCATCTGTTCCGAGACCGGTGATGTCGGGCAGGTGTGCCCGAGCCCTCCGGTCGACCGGGTGGTTTGTTCGACATTCCAGACATGCCGGCATCGCTCCAACCACCGTTCCTCGCAGTCAGCAATCCAGGATGGCCGCCGCGGCGTGACTGCGCCCCGATGGTTCTATGGGGCGCCGTTTGGCAATCAACTGGCCGGGACGCGTCCCGTCCACCTTGTCTCGCGGTGACGCATGCGAGATGCTATCATTCACCTCTAGTCGTGGGGGTCATCGGCGACATTCACGATCGCTTTCGGGATCATATAGGTTATGCAGCGGAGATCCTCGGGCGCGCCATGCCCGAATCGTTCCAGCTCCAGCTTTCTTTGACCCATGAACGATATCCCGGATTTTTGGCCTCTTTTGGCCCCGTATGCCGCGGCTGTGCTCGCGTTCCTCTGCACGGTAGGTGCGTACGTTGTCGATACTGCACCTGACCAATCGCCTGTCATTCTTACCAGCTGCAGCACTCCACCATACCGGATGCGAGGCTGGGCCGTAGCACTAACGGTAGTCGGCGCGAGCAGTGCCGACCTGCTGTTTCTGCTCGTCGGCAGGCAATTGCCCTGGGCGCCGATAGTCCAGTACGTGGTGGTACCACTCGCAGGAATCATTTACTCGCTGGCACTGTGGTGGCTCCTCTCGTGCCAGACCACGGTTTCGCGCAAGGAACGGCGGGAAAACGCTGAACTCACCTTCAAGTTCGCCGAATGTACTGTTTTGATCGTGGGTGTCGTCTTTGCGGTTCATGCGGCCCGGACGGGGTTGGCATCGCTTCAACTTAGCGCAGAGAGCAACCGCAACGCTGCGGTTTCCATGCGGCTGACCGCGAACAGCAACCAGACAGCCGCCGCGGCGCTGATGCACAGTGCCGCCAGCAACCGTACCGCTGCCAGGGCGCAGCTTTATGAAGGGGACAACGCAATCACGCAGGCCGAGGCGATCGGTTCAGATACAAAACTACAAGCGATCTACGCCATGCCAAATCCTCATTGTGCCACAGACGAGGAGGCTCGCGCCTATATCTCACGGATGCTTGGGATGGTGACGGATGATCCGATGATCTGCGGTGTGCATGATGCGGCGGAACTCTATGAGCGGACGTTTGGCCATTCGTCCTACACCGGGCCGACGCAACCAGAACGATCGGACATCGCACAGCTCCGCAGGATGCTGCTGCACTGCACCCTCATCCTGAATTTGCTCCACAGCGCACACGACGACGTACCCGAGGGGATCATCGAATATTCTGAATACGAGACGTGGGCAGGGTACTTCAACGACATCGGACCCCATCCCGTCCTGCTAGAGACCTTGTGGCTATGGGATAAGCGGAAATACATGTCTAAGGAGTTTGCCCATGAAGTGCACGATCGTCTCTACGTGCGGGGAACCGATGCGGAAAAGCGGATCATCCGACTTTTTCTCCCTGAACTCGCAATCGACACATTCGGGCAGGAGCTCCCTGGCGCGTACGCGAAACGGTTGTCCACCATCTCGGCCACGACGCCGTAATCACCGCCTCATCAGGTCGCCTCCGACCGCAACTCGGAAGACCAAACGCGTCCAATAGATGATTAGCACTTGGGTGGGTTGATTCTCACACCCCCCGCACCCCCTGTGCGCAACGAGGGGCGCTGAATGTGCCAGTTCTCTCCTCGATCATTTTCTTTCAAGTTGCGCGTCCAGGCCTGCGCCCCACTTTCCCGCCATGACTCTGCTCAGGCGCCTGATTTGCTTCGTCCTCCTCTTCAGCGGCATAGACGCCGCACAGCCGTTCCCGCATGAGCAGAGTGATTTGAAACCGGATCCCGCCGCGCGGTTCGGCCGTCTGCCTAACGGCATCCGCCACGTGCTGTATCCAAATCAGGAGCCCAAGGGCCGCGCTTCGCTGCGGCTGCTGATCGAGGCGGGCTCGCTCAACGAAACCGAGGACCAGCGGGGACTCGCGCATTTTCTCGAGCACATGGCCTTCAACGGCAGCCAGCATTATCCGCCGGGCACGATCGTGGAGTTTTTCCAGCGGATGGGCATGAGCTTCGGTGGCGACAGCAACGCAAGCACCAGCTTCGATCGCACCCTCTACCTGCTGGAACTGCCGGACACGAAGGAAGCGACGATCGCGGAGGGGCTGCGGGTCTTCGGCGACTATGCCGGCGGCTTGCTGCTCGAGACGAAGGAGATCGATCGCGAACGCGGTGTGATCCTCAGCGAGCGGCGCGCGCGCGACTCCGTCGGCTTCCGCACGTTTGTCGCGCAATTCGAGTTCCTGCTCCACGGCACGCTGCTGCCGCAGCGGATTCCGATCGGCGACCCTGCCGTCATCGAGTACGCCGACCGCGCACGGTTTTTGGATTTCTACAACACCTGGTATCGGCCGGACCTGATGTCGGTCGTCGTGGTGGGCGACATCGATCCCCTCGTCGTGGAGAGGCAGATCGTCACCGCGATATCAGGCTTGGCACCCCGCGCGCCCGCGCGGCCCGCGCTCGACCGCGGCCAGATCGACGCCGCCGCGCCACTCCGCACGCTCTACCATTTCGAACCGGAGGCGCCGGCCACCACCGTCTCGATCTCGTGCGTCACGCCGCATGGCTACGAGCCCGACACAGCGGCGAACCGGCTCAAGTATCTTCCCCGTGATCTTGCGCTCGCGATCGTCAACCGCCGGCTGTCGATCCTGGCCAAACAGGAGAACGCTCCGTTCATCCGCGGCAGCATCAGCGTGAACGAGGGTTTCGACCTGTTCCGCGAAGCATCGATCGATCTCACCTGCAAGGCTGGGCAATGGAGCGCGGCCCTCGCCGTCGCCGATCAGGAATTGCGTCGCGCGCTCGAGCACGGATTTCAGCCCGGGGAGTTGCAGGAGGCCGCCGCCAACCTGCGCAACGATCTCGAGCAAGCCGTAAAGACGGCGCCCACGCGACGTTCGCCCGCGCTGGCGGACGAGATCGCCGAGGGGCTTAACCAGCGCGAGGTGCTCACCGCGCCCGCGGACGACCTCGCGCTGTTCCGGCCCGTCCTCGATCAGATCACCGTTGAACAATGTCTCGCCGGATTGCGCGATGCCTGGGCCGAGCCGCACCGCGCCCTCATCGTCGCGGGCAACGCCGTGATCGGCCCGCCACCGCCCGTACCGACGATCGACTCGGCGGCCGCCCACGCTGCGGTAGCTGCCAGCTCACCAGCGCCGGTCGCTCAGCCAAACTCGCCCGAAGCGCTCATCGCCGCGGCGTATGAGCGTTCGCGCGGAGTGGCTGTCGCGGCGCCGGCGAACGAAAACGAGTTGGCGTGGGCCTACACGAACTTCGGCGCCCCGGGCGTGGTGACGTCGCGCGAGCACGTCGCCGATCTCGACCTCGACCTCGTCACGTTTTCCAACGGCGTCCGGCTGAATCTCAAGAAAACGCCGTTCGAAGCGGGCGTGATCCGGATGCTCGCCCGCGTCGGCACTGGGCTGCTGACCGAGCCGCGCTCGCAGCGCGGACTCGCTTCCATGGCGAGCGCAACGTTCGACGCCGGCGGTCTCGGTCGGCACAGTGTCGACGATCTCCGCCGGATTCTCGCGGGGAAAAACGTCGGCGTGCAGTTCGCCGTCGACAGCGACGCCTTCGTGTTTCGCAGCGCCACGACTCCCGGTGACCTCCAGCTCGACCTGCAGCTGCTCGCCGCGAAGCTCACCGACGCCGGCTACCGCGCCGAAGCGATGCGACAGGTGCACAAGGGCATCGAGCAGCTGTACCTGAGTTTTCAACACACTGCGAACGGCCCGCTGGCCACCGAAGTCGCCAACCTGCTCGCGAGTGGCGATCCGCGGTTTGGCTTGCCGCCGAAAGACGTGCTGCTGGCGCGGACGTTGGAGGAAGTGCGCGCGTGGCTCACCCCGCAATTCGGCGCGAGCGCACTCGAGCTCTCGATCGTGGGCGATCTCGACGTCGACGCCACAATCGCCGCCGTCGCGCAGACGATCGGCGCCCTGCCCGCCCGCGAGCCGAAGCCGCTGCTCGAGGAACTCCGGCACGTCACTTTCCCGGCGGAGCCGTTCACGAAAGAGTACCGGATCGAGTCCGAAATTCCGAAAGGTCTGGTGGTCGTCTACTGGCCCACGACGGATCAATCGAACATTCAACGCACCCGCCGGCTCAGCGTGCTCGCCAACATTCTCGAGGACCGGCTGCGCGTGAAACTGCGCGAGGAACTCGGCGGCACCTACTCGCCGAACGCCGGCAGCCTCACGAGCGAAACGTTTCCGGGTTACGGTTACCTCTCGGCCGGCATCGACGTCGATCCCGCCATGGCTGACAAAACCGCCTCGACGGTGATCGAGTTGGCGGACGATCTGGCGCGCCAAGGTCCGACGGAAGACGAGCTCGCGCGGGCGAAGCTGCCGCTGCTCACCGCCGTGCGCGAATCGGTTCGCAACAACGGCTACTGGCTCGGCAGCGTGCTCGCCCGCGCGCAGGAAAAACCCGAGGTGCTCGACTGGTCGCGCTCGCGGCTGAGCGATCTCGAGTCGATTACGGTCGCGGAAGTGGCCGCGCTGGCGAAGACCTATCTCGGTCAGGCCCGCGCTTCGCGCGTCGCCGTGCTGCCGACGGCGGCAGCGCCGAAGCCGGCAACACCACCGCTGCTCGAGTCGGGTTCGAAATAGTTGTCTGCGCCACGCGCCCCCACACACGCGCGCACAGGGCCACGCCAATCAGTGTGGTCTGCTGCGTGAGGAGCGGGAGGCACTCCATCCGCGCCGTCACCGGCGCGGCTAGGCGGGATCGCTCCGACGCCAAACGATTGTAGCCCCACGGGTTCGCCGTGCGGATGAGCATCCCGGATGCGGCGGATCGGCCAGGCGTAGCCGGGGCCGATGGTCCGGAGCCGGGTTCAACGAGCCCGCCTACAGGGCGAAATCCGCTCCGCCATTTTCACCGGATTTTCCCCACCGCAGTGTAGCGCCCCGGCGGTTCTCCCGCCGCAATAGCGCACGTGGAGCATCGGGCATTTTCTTATACCGGTGATGGAACTCTGCCGGGTGGGCGGCGCGGGACACTCGCGCCGTTCCGGTCCGCGCTGGCGCCTCAGACCTTTCTCAATCCCATCTTGCCGGCCCCCGCGCAGGATCCGCACGTGCTTTTCCACGACGGGCTCTACCACTACTGCGAGTCGACCCCCGCCGGTATCTTTCTGCGCTCGGCGGCCAATTTCGTCGACCTTGCGCGTGCCCCGCGGCGATGGGTCTGGACGCCGCCGGCGCGCGGTCTGATGGCGAAGAACCTCTGGGCGCCGGAACTGCATCAGCTGGACGGGCGGTTCTACATTTACTTCGCCGCGGACGACGGTCGGAACGCGAATCATCGGATGTGGGTGCTCTCGGCCAGCGATCTGGGCGGACCCTTTTTGCTTGTCGGCCAACTCGAAACGGGCGGTTGGGCCATCGACGGCACGGTGTTTCCGCTGCACGGCGAACGGTATTTCGTGTGGTCGGGCTGGCCGGGTCGCCGCAACGGACAACAAAACCTCTACCTCGCGCGGATGCGCAGCCCGCTCGCGCTCGAGGGACCGCGCGTCCTTCTCACCACGCCCGACCAGCCTTGGGAGCGGCGCGGGCTGCCGCTGTGCGAAGGGCCACAGGTGTTGCAGCATCACGGTCGCACGTTTCTCGTCTATTCGGCGAGCGGTTCGTGGACGGAAGACTACTGTCTCGGGCTGCTCAGTCTCGAGGGTTTCGACGTGCTCGATCCGCGTTCGTGGCGCAAGCGCGGGCCGGTGTTTCACAAAACCGCGCACGCGTGGGGCGTCGGCCACTGCGGATTCGCCACAACGCCGGACGGTAACGAGCACTGGCTCCTCTACCACGCCAAGACCTCGCGTCAGCCGGGCTGGATCGACCGTGAGGTGCGCGCGCAGCGGTTCACCTGGAGCAGCGTGGGCGAGCCCGTGTTCGGCGAACCCGTTGCGCGCACGCTCGCGCAGCCGCGTCCCGCGGTGGATCTCGCGCCGCGCGCCGAAGCGCGTCCGGTCGTCAACTTCCCGCCGCTCGCCCGCAGCGCCTAACGACGGCCAAGGTAGGGCGGCGAGTCCCCTGGCCGCCCGCGATGACCAGAGGCGCTCGTGGCGCGAAGCGGAATTCCCCACGCTACAACTGGAAGTGTGCGCGACCGCCGCCGCTTGGCGTGGTCAGGCTTGTTTCTCCGACTCCCCCGTCGCCCACTTGAACAGTGGCAGCAAACCCAGCAGCCCGAGAACCGTGAGTCCAAGCACACTGTAGCCGGCGATATCGTGCACCTTCCCGCCGATCGCCTCCGGCCCGTAGTGGTAGGCCCAGCCGGTCAAAAACAACCCGCGCACCATGTTGGTCAAAAATGCGAGTCCCAGCGCGGCGACGACCAGCAGGATTTTCTGGCCCAGCCGTTCCACGAACACGGCCGCGAGAAACGATCCGGCGAACAGGCAGCCGGTCAGCGAACGAATCCCGGAGCACGCATCCTCCACGCCGACTTTGCCGGTTGGCAGCACGAGCACGTTGCCCTGCTGCTCGATCGGCAGCCCGAGCAGGTCGAACACGAACGAGACCACCGTCACGACTTTGCGGAGCAAAAACAGACTGAGCTGCGACTCGATCGCCGAAACCATCGGAGCAGAAACCAGCCACACCAGCACGGGAAACAAAAACAGCGCCGTCAATCGGACGCGCGCGTCGCTGAAGAGTCCGCACCGCATGGCAGGGGCGTCCCACCCGGGTTCCGGCTGAATCAGCGGCCTGACCACGGGCGAAACGCCCGTGCCACCGCCTGAACCCTCGTCGCTGTTTGCCGGGGCAGGGTCTCCGGGCACCGGCGCGTTCAGGAAGATCAGCGGAAGCACGATGCCGACGGCGCCGAGCGTGATCGCGAGCGTGCCCGGTTGCGACGTGCCTGCGCCCGCGCGATAGAACGCGCCCAGCAGGAACAGCAGCACGCCGCAGATCAGCGATCCGGCCGCCACGCCGCGGAGCAGCCATTTCGACCAGCCCCCAGCCCGGGCGCTGCCGGCAGCCATGCAGCCCTGCACCGCTGAGACGATCCGCGACCAACGGTCAGAGATCACAAACACCACCAACGCCGGGACGAGCCAGCCGAACGCGTAATCCTCCTTCACCCGCCACCAATGCGACTGATCCCATGCGACGAACGCAAGGAATCCAGCCGAGAGCGCGAACGCGGCGAGCAGCGGACTGGAGAGAGTTGCACGCAACTGCTGGAACGAAGCGGGCACGGCACGAGCGAAGGAAATCGGCGCGCAAATGCGAGTCGGATCCGGCCGGCGGTGGCGCCAGTCAGAGCTTTTGGAGACGCGACGCCCTCGTCGCGTCCCGTTCGCGTTGTTCTCCCTACAGCGCCGCGAACGCCACCGACGCGTTCGTCCCGCCGAACCCGAAACCGTTCGCCAGCGCGGCGCGCACTTTCTTCTTCACCGCCACTTTCGGGGTGAAGTTCAGGCCGGTCGCCTCGCAAGCCGGATCGATGTTCTCGAGATTGATCGTCGGGGGAATGATGCCCGTCTCGATGGCCTTCACCGCCGCGAACGCGCCCATCGCGCCGGCGCCGCCGAGCAGGTGGCCGGTCATTGATTTCACGCCGCTGACGTTCAGGTGGGCCTTCGCTTCGGCAAACACCGTCGCGATCGCCGCCGCCTCTTCGCCATCGCCGCCTGGAGTGGACGTCGCGTGCGCCGAAACGTAGTCGACGTCAGTGGGCGCGAGCCCCCCGCGCGTGATCGCCGCCCGCATCGCGCGGGCCGAACCTTCACCGCCGGGCGCGAGCGAGGACAGATGATAGGCGTCCGCCGTGGCGCCGTAGCCCCGCAGCTCAGCGTAGATCCGCGC